>CANJEJ010000087.1 GCA_947473325.1 Alphaproteobacteria bacterium
CAGGGGACGTCGCCGGGACGAATCGACATGCGGTATCCAGAAAACAAGCGGACCGGCGCGCAGGATTGCACGCGCCGGCCCGTCTTGCCACTTGTCCTCCGCCGGGCACCGCCCGGCGCCAGCGCTACTTCTGGCCGAGCAGCATGAACTGCGGCTTGCCACCACCCGTCGGTGCAAGAATCTCCCGCACCTTGGACTTCTGGAAGCCACCTTTTGCCGCCACCTCGGTCAGGTCGAGAAGCCCGAGCGAAGTGATGAAAGGTTCCGCCTGGTAGTGCGTGTCCCAATCGGTATGGAACTGCTCCACCATGTCCTTGTGCTTGAAGGGTGTCAGGTCGCTGTGCAGCGTATAGCCCCCTGGCTTGAGCAGGCGATAGGCTTCGGCGTAGACGTTGTGGATCGCCTTGTGTGCCAGCTCATGCATCATGATGCAGGAGACAACGAGGTCGAAGGATCCGCCCTCGAAGCGCGTTGCCTCGGCGTTGTCCTGGACAAAATGCACCTTCTTGCCCAGCGCTTCGGCGCGGGCATGGGCATAGCGCAGGCAGGGCGCCGCGACGTCCAGGCCATACACTTCCGCATCGGGATAGGCATCCTTCCACGGCAGTGTGTTGCCACCGATGGTGCATCCCATGTCGAGGATGCGCTTCGGCTTGAAGTCCGGCAGGGTCTTCTTCATCCAGGCCGACATGAAACGGCCGGCATTGCCGTTGTCGGCGCCGGTGCCGCCGTTCGTGAAGACAAAGTAGGTCCGGTCGAACTCGGCACCCGCAAAGACGTCGTTCTCGGTCAGGTCGGTATGATAGCCGCCCGGCTTCGCGTGGATTTCGATCTCGCTGTTGTAGCGCGGCGCCTTGATCGACGGATCGAGGGTCAGCGAACCAAGCTTGCGGTTCGAGGTCCGGTAGTGTTCCGCCTTGTCGATCAGTTCCGGCAGCTGGCGCTCCACCATCGGCCCCACCGATTCGTACTGCATCTCCTTCGCGCAGCGCTTGAACGAACTCCAATACTGCGTATAGGGCTGCTTCAGCATGACCTTGCGCACTTCGTTGACGTGGCGCGGCTCGCGCTTCTCGTCTCTTACGAAGCGGGGATGCACCACCTTGTCATACACAGTGCGGTTGCCGTCCATCATCGATCCCACGGTGTTCATCATCGTTGTGACGAAGCCCTGGCGGGAAATATCGTCGTGGTTCGCCTCGGGCAGCATGTCGTGCCACAACTGGCCGGCGCGGATTGGAATGGACATGGATGTGTCTCCTTTCGAATCGGGAAGCTGCCTTAGCGGCTCAGCTCCATTTCGCTGTAGAAGCTGCTCGTGTGTTGACCCTCAAACTGCTGTTGCGACTTTCCAGTCCCAGCGTAGCGCCTTTGAAGCACTTGCTCTATCGCAAAGTCATTCCTCATTATGGAATCTATTGACGAGACAACGGGCGTCAGCAGACCGCACATCTGCCCCCGCTAGACTCACACGAAAGGCTTGGGTGAGCGCGCTGCCAGGCGAAGCACTGCAATTTTGTTGCGGTGCCAAAGCCGGAAGGCCTTCATGGCAGGCGACCGAGGCAGCCATTCCCACGCCGGACGAGCTGGTTACACGGGCAAAGGGCGGACGCCGCGACGGAGCAACGCCGCTCGCCACCCCGCCGAATGTTTCGGCGAATCTGCGCCTGCGCGCGGTACCATGGATCCCGGATCCGTGCCGGATCTCTGTCGCACGACCCCCGGGGCCCAGGTGCCTTGGAAATCCAACATCTTTCAGAGTGCTTGCGTTCGATGACCGGAACGCGGAAGTACCAACGCGCATGACGTGAGGCTGGCAACATGACGGCTCAGATCGATCGCGGCTTCGTCCGCATCCGGGAAGGCCAGGTGCATTACCGGGCGGTCGGCAACCTCCAGTCCGGGGCACGACCGCTGCTGCTGCTGCATTCCTCGCCGGCGTCGTCGATCAGCATGAAACCCCTGATGCAGGCGTTGGGTCAGGTTCGCCCGCAGCCACTCTATGCGCCGGACACGCTCGGCAATGGCGATTCCTGCAAGGCGGAGCCCGCAGTGCCCGACATTGCCTATTTCGCCGAGGCTGTGGGCCGGCAGCTCGATGCCCTGGGCATTGGCGAGGTCGACGTCTATGGCCAGCAGACCGGCAGCGGCATCGCCACCGAGCTTGCTATTCAGCAGCCGCACCGCGTGCGCCGTCTCATCGTCGAAGGATATTCCTTCTATCCCGCGGAGCTGTCGGCCGACATGCTGGCAAACTATGCCGACGAGATCCGACCCGATGCCTTTGGCAGCCAGTTCCACCGCGTCTGGCAGTTCCTGCGCGACGCGAACTTCTTCTTTCCCTGGTACAAATGCGACATCGAACACCAGATGAAATGGGGCATGCCGCCGCCCGAGTACCTGCACGAGCAGGCAGTCGAGGTGCTTAAGTCTCTCTCCACCTATCACCTCGCCTATCGGGCGTCCTTTCGCTACGACAAGAAGAAGCGGCTGCCGCTGGTGGCGCAACCCGTCCTGCTGCTCTACGAGGCCAACCATCCGTCTTTCAAATACAAGGATGAAGCACTGGCCACGGCGCAGAAGGCGACTCCCGGTGTGCTGCCGGATGGCTCCACCATCGCGGACAAGGCCCGGATGATTTCCCAGTGGCTCGACAGTCTATGAGCGAACCGACCTCCTGGGACGTGATTGTCATCGGCGCGGGGACCGCCGGCATTCCGGCTGCGGTCTGTGCGGCGGAACGCGGCGCTCGGGTGCTGCTGCTCGACCACGCCAGTCAGATCGGCGGCGCATTGCACATGTCGGGTGGCCAGCTCAGCGCCGCCGGTACACGGCTGCAGGCGGCCCGCGGCATTTCCGATTCGCCGGACGCCCATTTCGACGATGTCATGCGCATCAGCGATGGCAAGGCGGATCCGGCCATGGTCCGCCGCGCCGTCACGCTTGCGCCCGACACACTCCACTGGCTGCTCGACAGCGGCTTCGAGACCGACCCGGCAACGCCCGCCATCTTCCATGGCCACGAGGCCTATCGCGTCGCGCGCACTTATTGGGGAACGGATCGGGGCTTCTCGGTCATGCGCACGCTCGCGCGCCTGCTGGATGACGCGAGGGCGCGGGGCGTCGTCACGCTTCGCCTCGACACAGCGGTCGAGAAGCTGCTGCAGGGACCGGACGGAACCATTCTGGGCGTGCGCGCCCGCCGCAAGGAAGGACAGGACGCGGACATCCACGCGGCCAATGTGGTGCTCGCCACCGGCGGCTATGCCGCCAGTGCGGAATTCTTTGCGCGGGTGACGCCGGGTGTCGCGCATTTCCCCTGGGCCTATGCCTACAACCAGGGCATCGGCCACCGCATGGCGCTGGACGCCGGCGCGGTGATCCGCAATGCCGACAAGTTCCTGCCGCAGTTTGGTGGCGTGCAAGATCCGCGCGGCGGCTGCGATGTGACCTTCCTGACGGAAACCACGCCGCAGCACCGCCTGCCGTGGGAAATCTACGTCAACACGGACGGTGACCGCTTCGTCGCCGAGGACGAGCCCAGCATGGACCTGCGCGAACGCGCCCTGCTCGCGCAGCCCGCCATGACCTTCTGGACCATCTATG
Organism: Alphaproteobacteria bacterium; assembly: GCA_947473325.1. Taxonomy (GTDB): domain Bacteria; phylum Pseudomonadota; class Alphaproteobacteria; order SHVP01; family SHVP01; genus CANJEJ01. The sequence goes on from CANJEJ010000087.1 coordinate 3,607, forward strand.
ACCAGCGCACCGTGCAGGAGGCTCCACCACTTTTCGCCCGCCTGACGCCGGCCGAAGTGGAGCAGGCCTTTCGCGACCGCCATCCTTCCTTCGTCCGGGCGGATTCGCTGACCGCGCTCGCCATGGCTGCCGGGGTATCCGCCGATCGCCTTGTCGCCACCGTGCGGGCCTATAACGACGGCGTGGCCACGGGAAAGGATCCTCTCGGCCGCCGCCATCTGCCGCTGCCGATTGATCGTGCGCCCTTCTACGCGGTACGCCATCACGGCGTCACGATCGTGAGCTTCGCCGGCCTTGCCGTCGATGACGACCTGCGCGTGCTGGACAGGACGGGCAAGCCAATTCCGCATCTCTATGCTGCGGGCGAAATACTCGGCTTCGCTGCCTTTTCCGGCAGCGCCTTCGCCGGCGGCATGAGCGTCACGCCGGCGCTCAGCTTCGGCCGGCTGCTCGGCCAGCGCATCCTGCACTGGTGAAGCACCGGTAGCGGCGCCTTCAGGTCGCGTGCTGGTCTGGCGCCAAAACAGGCCAGCAGGTGCCGCGGCCCGTATTACTTGAGCAGGACCGCGAACGCGCGGCGGACGGCAGCGTTGTCTCTTTGTCCTCAACACCGTCCTCGGCAAGATGAACTCCACCCCCGATCTATCAGCTGACAAAGGTGTGGGGCTGCCGGGGCGAACGCTGATCGCGACGGCGATGTTCCGGTTACGCGGACTCCTCAGCGTAGCCGCAATTCTTGCCCTGGTGGCGGGTTGCGCCGATCAGAGAGCGGCGCCCGTTCCCGATGCCCTTCGCGCACCGGTTCCGATCACCACCCCGCAGACGCTGGCTCAGATCCCCGTGGTGACGCCCGAACCCATTGCCCCGACGAATGAGGCGCGGCCACAAGAACCCGTCGACGCGCAACCCATTCCGCCTGTTGTAGAGCCGGTCCCGCCCGTCGCCATGCCGGCGGAACCCGCGCCGGCGGTGCGGCCACTGATCGAAGGTCCCCCTGTCAAGGTCGCCATCCTGCTGCCGTTGTCCGGCGCCAATGCCGCGCTGGGGCAGGCCTTGCTGCGGGCCGCGCAATTGGCACTGTTCGAAGTCGGCGACTCACGTTTCGTCCTCCTGCCGCGCGACACCGAGGGGCAGCCGAAGGGAGCCGTGGCGGCGGCCGAGAATGCGCTCGCCGAGAGCGCCGAGTTGATCCTGGGGCCAATCTTCAGCGCCGAGGTGCAGGCAGCCGCCCAAGTCACGCGCAGCCGCAATATTCCCATGGTGGCTTTTTCCACAGACCGCGCCGCAGCCGGCAATGGCGTCTTTCTGATGGGATTCATGCCGGAGCAGCAGGTCACCCGGGTCATGAGCTACGCTGTCGACAAAGGCATCCGCCGATTCGCAGCGCTGCTGCCCGATTCTCCCTACGGGATGACGCTATCGGCGGCCATGCGGCGCGGTGCCCGTGATCTGAACGTCGCGTTCGATCACCAGGAAAGCTATTCCGGTGCGATAGCGGAAGCCGGCGAGCCGATCCGCCGACTGAAGGGGGAAAGCCTGACGTCCCCGACCGGGTTCGATGCCTTGCTCATCGGGGAAGGTGGTGAGCGCCTGCGCACGATCGGCGCACTTCTACCCGCCAACAATATCGATCCACGCGTCGTCCGACTGCTCGGCACCGGCCTGTGGGACGATCCCGGCATTGGCGGCGAGGCGGCGCTGGTGGGCGGCTGGTTTGCCGGCGCCACTCCCGGCGAGTTTGACGCCTTCCTCAGCCGGTACCGGCGGCACTACGGCGCCACCGATGTGTTGCCGCGGATTGGCACGCTGGCCTATGACGCCACGGCACTGGCCGCCGTGCTGGCTCGCACGGAGACGCGGGCCAACTATTCCGAGGCAACGCTGACCAACCCTTCCGGCTTTGCCGGCGTGGACGGCATCTTCCGGTTTGGCCCGGACGGCGTTGTTGAGCGCGGCCTCGCGATCATCGAGGTGGAGCGCAATGGCTTCCGCGTGATCAGCCCGTCGCCTGCAAGCTTCGAGGATCTGACAAACTAGACTTCGATCAGTCGGGCTGCAGCACCACCAGAAGACCCCTGAAACAAAAAGGCCCCCCCCAACACGGGGGCCCTTATGTTTGGCTGCGGGACCCGCACGCAACCAAAGTTTCCTCTTTTAGCGCCGATTAATTCGTGAGGGACATACGACGGCTGCGAGTCATACTTTCGGGCATCGCCCAAGGGGAAGCACCAATGCGCTTCAAGGATCAGGTCGTGTGGATTACCGGTGCATCGTCGGGCATCGGCGAGGGATTGGCCCAGGTGTTCCACAAGGAAGGGGCTGAACTCGTCCTGTCCGCACGGCGAGAATCCGAACTTGAACGCGTGAAGGCCCAATGCACCCAAGGGCCCGGTGCTATTCATATCCTGCCGTTCGACGTCATCGACGCGTCCGCACGCGAGGCCGCATACCGTCGCACCCAAGCCGTCGCCGGGAGAGTTGATGTGCTGGTCAACAACGCCGGCATCTCGCAGCGCTCGCTCGGCAAGGACACGAGCATGGATGTCGATCGCCGCATCATGGAGGTCGATTACTTCGCCCCCATCGCCCTGACCAAACTGGTGCTTCCCGAAATGATTGCGCGGAAGAGCGGGCAGTTCGTCGTCACTTCGTCTGTCGCCGGCAAATATGGCGTCCCCATGCGCACGGCCTACTGCGCCGCCAAACATGCCTTGCATGGCTACTATGACACGCTCCGCCTGGAGCTGAATCCCTACAACATTCGCATTTGCCTTCTGGTGATCGCGGGCATCCGGAGCGAGGTCTCGCGCCACGCCCTGACCGGCGACGGCGGCGTATGGGGCAAGGAGGATTGGGGGCCGAATGAAGGCATCTCCGCCATTGAGGGTGGCGAAATCATTGTGGATGGCGTCGCCAAGGGAAAACACGAGATCGACATCGCGAGCGGGACGGGTCTGGACTACCTCCGTCTCAAGCGCGAAGACCCCGATCTGCTGGTCCAGAAGATGGCCTTCAAAAAGGTGCCGGGACAATAGCGGGACCTTGCGTGCCCGCCCGTCCCGACGCGGGGTATGATGGCCGATGCAAAGAAGCCTGTGTCCGGGGCCCATCATTGGGGAGACGGCGATGACCGGCAGCAGCATGACCATCAAGGCAGCGACGGCGGGTCGTTCAGCGCCTATGTGGCCAAGCCCGCCAGCGGCAAAGGCCCTGCCCTGGTGCTTCTCCACGCCATCCTCGGGGCGAACGAAGAGTTGCGCGATCACGCCGATCGCTTTGCCGCCCAGGGCTTTGTCGTCCTGGTGCCGGACCTGTTCTGGCGCATCGCGCCGGGCATTGAGCTCGGCACCAGCGAAGCCGACCTGAAGAAGGCATTCGCCTATTCGGACCAGTTCGACGTGGACAAGGGGACCGAAGACATCTGCGCCACGGTGACCGTGGCACGCGGTATGCCCGGCACCACCGGCCAGGTATGCGCGCTGGGCCATTGCCTCGGCGGCAAGCTTGCCTATCTTGCCGCGACACGCTGCGGCGTCAATGCTGCGGTCGGCTATTACGGCGTCGGGATCGAGAAGCTGCTCGGCGAATCACATCGCGCCACCTGCCCGATCCTGCTGCATTTCGGCGGCGCCGACCGTTATGTCCCGATTGCTGCGGTCGATCAGATCCGCGCGCATTTCGCCACCCGGCCCGAGGTGGAAATCCATCTCTATCCGGAGGCCGAGCATGGCTTCAGCTCCGCCGGCCGGCCGTTCTACAACAAGGCCGCCGCCGACCTCGCCCAGCGCCGCACGGCGACATTCCTGAAGCATCTCGAATCTGGTCGGTAGCACGGCGGCAGGATCGCGCGCGTCCTGACGAACAGTCCTGCCGGCGGCGCCAGCGGCCTGCGACAGATGTTCGACAATCGGATCTTGGCCGCCATCAAAGCGCCATAGAACGGTGTGATCAGTTGTGGGGTCTGGGATAGACCCTATAGACGGTGAGTACCCAGGTAGCGAAAGGGTGGGCCAAAGACCTGACATCGGAGTTCGTGGATGGAAGACCACGCCCATTGAGCCCCACGCAATTCATCGTCACGCCCCATCACAGGATCACCCATGAAAATCGCCCCTCTGGCTGCCGCCCTGTTTCTGGTGCTTGCCGCGCCGACGGCCTTCGCGGCCCAACACGGCCCGCTGGAGAATATCCAGGAACGAAACGCGCAGTTGCAAATCTTGATGGGCCAGGCGCAGCAGGCCAAGACGCCCGCCGAGCGACAGACAATCATGGCGGAATACATGAAGACGATGCAGTTGCAGATGGCCGCCATGAAAGAGGTGACGGGACCAAACCGCACAACGGCCGATCAGCCGCGCTCTGCCCTGAGTGACGAGGCTTCCTTGCAGATGCAGGCTACGATGCAATCGATGATGCAGATGTTCATGCAAATGACGATGCAGATGATGATGCAGGCCATGCAACAGATGATGCAGCAGCAGTCGGCCTCGAACCCTGCGCCGTAGCGCCTGCTGCCAGACAAGCTTGCGTGGGAGACGTGACCAAAGCGGTCATCGATTTCGATCGCGCTCGGTCTTTGCTCCCCGGCAACGGGGCGGAGGAAGTATCTGGGCTTCTCCCGTGCCGAGCAATCGACAACATGCCGGCGCGCAAAGGCCGGGAGTTCCGACTTCCGTTCCTCTGATCCCCGTGCGGCCACGTCCCCTGCCCAGATCGACAAAGATCCAGCCGGAATGCCCTTCTAGAGGATCAGGCGGCTTTTGCTCATTCGCAGGCTTGCAACCAGGCCCGCCTCGGACCAGTCGAACGCGATGCTGCCTCCAAGCTGGGTCGACATGCTCCGGTGTATCAACTTGCTCCCGAAACCCGAAAGCGTGACCGGGGCGACAACAGGGGGCCCGCCGCGTTCTGCCCAGGTCACAATGATTGTGTCATCGTCGTCGGCGTTGCATGAGACATCCAGCGTGCCGCTGGCTGCCGACAGCGCACCATATTTTGCCGAATTCGTCGCCAATTCATGAATGACGAGGGCGAGCGATGTGCTCGATGCTTCTCCGACACGGATTTTGGGCACAGAGACCCGTATCCGAACGCTGGCATCACTTTCGTCATACGGGGCCAGGAGAACTGAAAGCAGGTCACCGAGAAGCGCCCCCTCACTTTGTTGTCCCGGTTCCGGACGAACAAGATTGTGCGCGCGCCCCAGGGCCGTGAGCCTGTGCGTCAGTTCGCGCACCATGTCCTCTTTCGTTATTGCCGAGCGCGACGTCATCTCGGTGAGATTTGTCGCGAGCTGCAGCAGGTTCTTCACCCTGTGGCTCATTTCGCCAGCCAGCAGGTCGCTGGACTCCTCTGCCTGCTTGCGTTGTGTGACATCAAGGAAGATGCCGAACATGATTCGATCGGTTATGTCCGCGTCCCCGCCTTGCCCACGGGCTGAAATCCAGCGGATATCGCTGCCCACCAGAACCCGGAAGTCAATCTCATAGGACCCCAATACGGCGCGGGTCGCGGAGAACGCCGAGCTGACCCGCTCGAGATCGGCGGGATGGATGTTCTGAGACAGAACTTCGAACGAGAGGTTTTGGACGACTTTGGGAACGTCCCAGAGGTCATAAGCCATCTCATCCATGGCGATGGCATCTGTATCGACGTTCCAAGACCACAGGGCTACCCCAGCCGCACGCGTGGCGGCCCGGAGGTGCTGTTCACGCCAGACGGGCACGGGGATACCGGCCAGCAATCGAGCGTTCTCCAGCGGAGAAGCCGGCTCGTGCTGCCCGCCATCCGATAGCGAACGTGTTGATTTCGTCAATGCTGAACCTGTGGTTTGCGAACCCCGCTCAAAGGTCGAATCGACAATACACCGGTTCGGAGATGAAACCGCCACCCTTTGCCGCCCGCTGGTCGTGGATATCGACTGCGCCGTCATCGCCCCTGGGCAAGCGGCGCGGAGAGAACATCTGGGCCCTTTCGGACCGAGCCGTCGACATACGGCCGCGAAGACGCCGGGAGTTCTGAGGTTTGCGCCCCTAAAAACCCGGCCGTTCCAGCCATAGCACGCGGTGCAGCCCTCTCAGGCAGGCGTGTCCGTCGCCAAGGCTGGTGGTTCGTGCGCCACGAGAACGACATGGAAGTCGCGGTACCGCTTCCCCAAAGCCATCCAGACCGCAACCAGGTAGATCGGCAGGGCCGCCAGCGTGAAGGCTGTCTGACCGATCAGCGAGGTCAACCAGGCGCGGTCGACGACAAGAAGTATCAGGTACAGAATCGACATCATTGCCCAGGCGCGCCAGCTGATGAGCCAGGCGATCGACGCCACCCGAGTCACGGTCCTGCTTTCGCTATGCATGTCTGGATCCTTGATGCCGGCTCGGAGCAAAGGCCCACAGGCACCGCGGTACATTACCATGTGCGGTGGCGCGAAGGTCGCTGTCTCCACGCGACCGTTAACAGGGCCATTTCTATCTGGAAAATCTTCGGGGTATTTGCCGTTATTGCAGGATGACCTGATCGCCCATGGCGATCCGCCCAGCCGCCTCAACCGTGGCAAAGATGCCAAAGTTCTCATGGCCAAATTTTGCCACCAGGCCCTTGAGCACGTTGGGAGTCGTGTCACCCGTTCCCGGCATGACATTGATCGCCGCACAGCGGGCAATGGGTTCCACCACGCGAAGACACGCGTCTCCCACGCGTATCGACCGCCCCACAAGGTCAAACTCGGACCAGGCGTCCAGCCCATCAAGCCACAGGTTTCCGCTGAAACGCTGCTGTTCCAAAGGCGCACCGACCGCCTCGGACAACTCTGCCAGCGACGCCATATTCAGAATCGAAAGAACCTCCTCAGGCTCGTCCGTCAATGGCGCGTTGGCCGATACCAGGCGAAATGGGCGCTGGTAGCGCTTGCCGACGATACCATCCAGAAGAGTGGTGAGCGCGTCAGAGCTTTCTCCGGGCCTTGCCGTCACGGATCGACCATCCAGCCGAAGGACGACCGCACCGTCGACGAAACGCGCTTCAAGCCGCGCCAGGCCTGGGCAATCTCTCCTGTTGAGAAAGCTGCGCTTTGAAGCCCATGCGCCGGACGACTCATTGTATTCGCAGCCGGCGTGGGCGATCGCATAGGCGCGATCCCCCGCCACACATCGTCCAGCCGCGAGGTCTGCGGAGGTCAGGGCTTCGGCAGCCAAGCTTTTTATCGGGTAGCGGAAAATGCCGCCAACCGCTGCCATCTAAGACGCAGCCTTGTTGTGCGCGTCAAACGGACACTTTGGGGCGGACGGCGCTGTGCCTGTCCGTGCGGCGTAGGCGGGATCCTGCATCAGCAGCGTCGGCTTGACCTCGAGGTCGGTCCACTGGTCGAGGAAGAGCGGCGTCGTCGATCCGCCGATCGGCGGCACGAGCCAGGGCCAGTGACCGCGGACCTCGCGCGCCACGTCCTGCTCGTTCCGGCAGAACTGCAGGAACTCGAGCGAGGCGCTGAAGTGATCAACGATCTTGACGCCGTCGGCCTCGAAGCTCCACAGGACAGCCTCGGTCATCGCCGTCAGCGCCTTGTCGCGCCACAGCGTGCTCTCGCGCCGCGTGTCAGCGCCGATCTTCTCGGCGATCTTGAGCGAAAGGTTGTAGCGCTCGACATCGGTGAAGTTGCGCGCGCCGATCTCGGTCGCCATGTACCAGCCGTTAAAGGGCGCGCAACGATAGACGACGCCACCGCAGTCGAGTGCCATGTCCGACACCGCCGGCACCGTGTACCATTTGAGCCCGAGCCCTTCGATGCCCGGATATTGCGGATGGCGAATGTGGACCTCGTGGCGCTGCTCGACTGGAATCTCGTAGTAACGCGGCCTCTGCCCCGTGATCTCGACGACGATTGGGAGCATATCGAAGTTACTACCCTCCCCCTTCCAGCCAAGCGCCTCGATCGCCTCGGTGAGCGCGAGCTGGGCAGGATCGCCGATGACCTGCCCCCCCGCCTTGCGGTAGCCCGCGTAGCGCATCAGTTGCGGGTTCCACAACCGAACGGCCGGCCGGTCCGGCGTGCCGGGGTTGAACACTGTCATGGTCGGCGTGAGGTTGCCCTTGTTGTGGGCGAGTTCGATGTGCTCGAAGATCGCCGCCGCCATGTCGTCGGGGTGCGTCAGGTGCCGGAAGTCGCGCACCTTGAGACCTGACCAGTAAAGGCGTCCGATGCAGCGCGCCGCATTGCGCCAGGCGAGACGCGCACCGAAGGTGAGCTCTTCCACCGTCTGGTGGTACGTGCCGGTGCGTCGAATCTCGTCCTCGACCTCGCGCCATCGGCTTTCGAAGCCGCCGCTCGCACCATTCTCCGTGAAGAATTGCTCGAGGTAGGATTTCGCCTCCTGGTCGAGGGAACCTGGCTCGGAGACCGCGAACTCCTTCCAGCTCGGCACCTTCGACGGCTTGGACTTGTCGCGCCATGAGCCGGGACAGACCATGGGCGGACCACCGGCCGAACCGGCGTGAACAAAGACCTCGGTGCGGACGGCAAGTCCCCGGTCGCGGAGCATGGCCGAGGTGTCTTCGGCCCACTGCACTGGCCCACAGACGAGCGCTTCAGTCGCGCCCGACGCGGCAATTGCGGCGTCGGCAAATGTCCCAAGGTCGGGCCGCCCCTCCGTGGTCGTGTCCCAGCGCGTGAGCCCGATGCGCCCCGCATCTTCAGCCGTCTCCAGCTCATCGAGATAGGCCGCCGTGGCGCGCCCGCGATAGATATAGGCGACGTGGACGGGACGCTTACCAACGACGGTGCGGAGCGCGGCGATGGCCGGCGTCACGCCGATGCCGGCGACGATGAAGAGGATCGGGCCGCCCGTGGCCGCGATGGGCTCGCCCTGCGGCGGCGAGACGCGCGTCAGGGCGCCATGGCCATGCGCCGCAAGCCAGTTCGAGAACAGTCCCTGCGGTTCGATCTTGATGCCGAGCTCGATCGAGGCAGCGTCGCCCGCAACCACCGTATAGCTGCGCGACACCCAGTTGCCGTCGATCAGACTATCGATGGACACATGCTGGCCCGCCGCGACGACAGGCAGCTCGCTGCCGACCGGACGGAGCAAGACCTGTACCGAGCCCTCGCTCAGGGGCCTGGCCTCGGTACGGCAGAGCGCAAAGTTCTCGCGTCCGAGCAAGGTCGACAGGCGGTTGCGGCAGCCGCCGCAAACGCCACCAGCGCCGCAGACGCGCTCAATCGCTTCTAAGGTCGTGGCGCCGCCGCCGGCATGGCCACGGATGGCCGACACGCTGACGCCGGTGCAGGCACAGGCGACCGCATCGGCCGACAGGTCCTCGTCGCGCGTGAAGAGCAGGATGCCGTTGGCCTGGAACGCCGCTTGTCGCCAGGGCTCGAGCGTCTGGTCTGACAGCAAACGTTCCATCAGCTGGGGCAGGTCGGGCCAGTCCTGCGGCCCCTCGACGAGAACCGGCACGCCACCCCGGATGCCGATGGAGCAAAGGCCGTCCGGCGAGGTCAAAATTGCATCGGGCGCACCTGAATCCCGCGCCAGCACCATCTTCGACACCAGCGTGCGCGCCACCGTGACGGTGCGGCCGCCGGCGAGCTTGATCGTCGTGGCAACGCGATCCTCATCGTCGCCGGGAAGCAGGACGCTATAGGCAACGCCGCGACCCGCCAGGG
>CANJEJ010000088.1 GCA_947473325.1 Alphaproteobacteria bacterium
AAGCCTGAACGACAGCAATTCCGAAGGATTGATCCCCCAATGAGTGACATCGCCGCGCGTGTGAAAAAGATTGTCGTCGAACACCTCGGTGTCGAGGAAGACAAGGTGACAGACACGGCGAGCTTCATCGACGATCTGGGGGCGGACAGCCTCGACACCGTCGAACTGGTCATGGCCTTCGAGGAAGAATTCGGCTGCGAAATTCCCGATGACGCGGCGGAAAAGATCATCACCGTGAAGGACGCGGTCGATTACCTGAGCCAGAACGCCGAAAAGGCGTCCTGAGCACAACGGCCAGGATCTCCCGCTTGGAACTCCGTCGAGTCGTCGTCACCGGTCTGGGCGCCGTTACGCCATTGGCGAACGGCGTGCCCGCCACCTGGGAAAAGCTGCTGGCCGGCAAGTCCGGCCTGTCGGCTATCCAGAATTTCGACGTGTCCGACCTGCCGGCGAAAATCGCCGCCCAGGTGCCGCGCGGCGATGGCTACGGGATGTTCAATCCCGACACCGTCGTCGATGTGAAGGAACGCCGGAAGATGGCGGACTTCATCATCTTCGGATTGGCTGCCGTCCAGGAAGCCCTGGCCGATTCCGGCTGGAAGCCTGAGACCGATGAAGACCGCGAAGTAACCGGCGTGCTGATCGGTTCCGGCATCGGCGGGTTGCAGACCATCGTCGAAGGCTCGCAGACGCTGGACGAGAAGGGACCGCGCCGCATCAGCCCCTTCTTCATCCCGTCGGCCCTGATCAACCTGATTTCGGGCCACGCCTCGATCAAATACGGCCTCAAGGGGCCGAACAGCTCCGTCGTCACCGCCTGCTCGACCGGCGCCCACGCCATTGGCGATGCGGGCCGGCTGATCGCGCTCGGCGATGCCGATGTGATGGTGGCAGGCGGCGCGGAAGCAGCGATCTGCCGCCTTGGCCTTGCCGGCTTCGCCTCCGCCCGTGCGCTCTCGACCAATTTCAACGACACGCCGGAACGCGCCTCGCGTCCCTGGGACAAGGACCGCGACGGTTTTGTCATGGGCGAAGGCGCCGGTGTGGTCGTGCTGGAAGAATATGAGCACGCGAAGAAGCGCGGCGCCAAGATCTATGCCGAGCTGGTCGGCTATGGCATGTCGGGCGACGCCTATCACATCACGGCGCCGACGCCGGACGGCAACGGCGCCCGCCGCGCCATGCAGGCTGCGCTGAAGCGCGCGAAGCTGAACCCGGAAGACATCGATTACATCAACGCGCATGGCACCTCGACACCGCTTGGCGACGAGATCGAGCTTGGCGCGGTGAAGACCCTGTTCGGCGATGCCGCCTACAAGCTGTCGATGTCGTCGACCAAGTCGGCCGTCGGCCACCTGCTCGGCGCGGCCGGCAGCGTCGAAGCGATCTTCAGCGTGCTCGCGCTGCAGAACGACGTGGTCCCGCCGACGCTGAACCTCGACAACCCCAGCGAAAACTGCGACCTCGACCTGGTTCCGCACCAGGCGAAGCAGCGCAAGGTGCGCGCCGCCCTGTCGAATTCCTTCGGCTTCGGCGGCACCAACGCGTCGCTGGTCTTCACCAAGGCTCCCTGACCCCGGTTCCGGCATGAACGGGCGCTTGCGGCTCGCGGCGCTGGTTCTGCTCTTCGGCGCGCTCTGCGCCGCCGGCCTAGCCATGTTCGGTGCCTGGCGTTTCACCGCGTCGGGCCCGCTCGCTGCCGATACCACGATCATCCTGCCGCGCGGGAGCGGCACCGGGCAGATCGCCACCCGGCTGGTGCAAGCGGGCGTGCTCGCCGACCGCTGGACCTTCCTGATTGGCGCGCGGCTGCTGGAGCAGGCGGGAACGCTGCGCGCCGGCGAATACGCCATCCCGGCCCATATCAGCCCGCACGACATGATGCGGATGATGGCCGAAGGGCGCACGGTTGTCCGCCGCCTTACCGTTCCCGAAGGCTGGACGGTGGCCGAGGTGCTGGCCCATGTCCGTGCTGCCGACGGCCTTGACGGCGACATCGGCGAGACGCCCGCCGAGGGCACGCTGCTGCCAGAGACCTATCACTTCAGCTATGGCGACCGCCGGCAGGACATCGTCAACCGCATGAAGAAGTCGATGGACGAGGCGCTGGCCCGTCTGTGGGCGGAGCGTGATCCGGCCGTGCCGTTGAAGACACCGCGAGACGCGCTGACGCTGGCCTCGATCATCGAGAAGGAGACGGGCGTGGCGGCCGAACGGGCACATGTCGGCGGTGTCTTCGCCAACCGCCTGCGCCGCGGCATGAAGCTGCAGTCCGATCCCACGGTCACCTACGGCATCACGCTGGGCAAGGCGCCGCTTGGCCGCCAGTTGCTGCGCCGCGACCTTGCGCATGAGTCGCCGTACAACACCTATGTCATCGAAGCGCTGCCGCCGGGCCCAATCGCCAATCCGGGGCTCGAATCCCTGCGTGCGGCCGTGAGGCCGCTGGCCACCGACGATCTCTATTTCGTCGCCAGTGGCGACGGCGGTCACGCCTTCGCAAAGACGCTGGACGAGCACCTGCGCAACGTTGCGCGCTGGCTCCAGATCAGCCGCGAGGCAGACTAAACTTTCCCGAAGGTGGGCTCAGCGTCGTGGCGGCGGCTCGAAGAGTTCGATCGGGTTGCCGGACGGATCGTCGATCAAGATTTGCTTGCCGCCGTTGCCCTGACAATGTCGCCGCGGAAATGATGTCCCGCGGTGCGTAGCGTCTTCACAAGACTTTCCAGGTTCTCGACCGTGAGCTGGATGCGATTCCATCCGCCTGGTGCCGGCACGCTGCCATCCGGCATCGATTGCCCCGCACCGCCAGCGCCCGGCTGATTGACGAGCAGGTGCAAGTCGCCGCGTGCGAGACGGGCAAAGCTGGGTGCGGGCCGGAAATCCAGCGTGAATCCGAGTGCGCTGATATAGAACGCCACCGCTTGATCGACGTCGTGAACAATGTAACGGACACTGACACGCATGGTGTTCTCCCTGAGCGAAGATGCCACGGGACGACCTTTCCGTGGCGCCTCTCTGCCGCCCATACTAAAGTGCGCGCTCCCTTAGCACATCACAGCGAGTCTCCTTGACGATCAACAGCATGACCGGCTTTGCCCGCACGGAAGGCCAGCACGGCGAGGTTTCCTGGATCTGGGAACTTAAGAGCGTCAACGGGCGCAATCTCGACATGCGCATGCGCCTGCCGGGCGGGCTGGACGGACTGGAAGGGCCGCTGCGCGCCAAGGCGACGCAGCGCCTTTCGCGCGGCAACCTCAACGTCAACCTGCAGCTTTCCCGCGCGGTGGCCCAGCAGGAAGTGCGCGTCAACGAAGCCGTCCTTGGCCAGATTCTCGACATCGTCAACGATCTCGAAGGCACGCACGGCACCCAGCCGGCGCGCATCGACGGCATCCTTGCCCTGCGCGGCGTGCTGGAATTCGTCGAGGCGACGGATAGCGAGGAAGACCGGATTGAGTGGGAAGCCGCCGTGCTGGCTTCCTTTGACGAGGCGCTCGACGCCCTGGCGCTGTCGCGCCGCGACGAAGGCCGCCGCCTGCAGGTCACCTTGCAGGAACTGGTCGACCAGATTGGCCGGCTTACCGCCATGGCAGCACAGGCCGCCGATGCACGGCGCGACATCATGCGCCAGCGGCTTGAGACGCAGGTGCAGGAAATTCTCAACCGGGTTCCAGGCCTGGCGGAAGACCGCCTTGCCCAGGAGCTTGCCATCCTGATGGTCAAGGCCGACATCTCGGAAGAGATCCAGCGCCTCGTCGCGCATGTCGAGGCGGCGGTCGACCTGATCGAATCCGAGGAAGCTGTGGGGCGGCGGCTCGATTTCCTGTGCCAGGAATTCAACCGGGAAGCCAACACGCTGTGCTCCAAGGCCTCCGACATCGACCTGACCCAGATCGGTCTGGAGCTGAAGGTCGTCATCGACCGCCTGCGCGAGCAGGTGCAGAACGCCGAATAGCATGCGCGATCCGATTCGCCGGCGCCGCGGCTTCATGCTTGTGCTGTCCTCGCCCTCGGGCGCGGGCAAGACAACCCTTTCCCGCCGTGTGCTGGATCAGAACAGCGACTTCGTCATGTCGGTCTCCGCCACCACGCGCGCGCCGCGCCAGGGCGAGGTGCATGGCAAGGACTATTACTTCGTCTCGCCGGACGAGTTCGAAGCGATGGTGCAGCGCGGTGCCTTCTTCGAACATGCCACGGTCTTCTCGAACCGCTACGGCTCGCCGCACGACCCGGTCATGAAGGCGCTGGACGCCGGCAAGTCGGTGCTGTTCGACATTGACTGGCAGGGCACGCAGGCCATCAGCCAGCGGGCGCGTGATGATCTTGTGACGGTGTTCATCCTGCCGCCCAGCATGGATGCCCTTGCGAAGCGGCTGCAAAGCCGCGCCCAGGACAGCGCCGAGGTGGTGGCCGCCCGCATGGCCAAGGCCGAAGGCGAGATCAGCCATTGGAGCGAATACGACTATGTGCTGGTCAACGACGATGTCGAGGCCTGCGCGCAGAGCTTGCAGCACATCATCGAAGCGGAGCGCCTGAAGCGGGAACGCCAGGTCTGGCTGCTTGATTTTGTCCGAAGCCTTACTGGCCAGAAGGGCTGATCGCGACTGCGCGGTGGTTGTTCCGGTCAGCGCCGCGGCAACTCCTCGAAGGCACGAGCGAGGGCGGCGAATCCTGCGATTTCCAGCTGCTCGGCGCGCAGGCTGCCGTCGATGCCGGTGTCGGCGAGCAGCGCGTCACTGTCCACGGGCAGTTGACGCAGGCTGGCGCGCAGCATCTTGCGGCGCTGGCCGAAGGCCGCGGCAACGACTTTCTCCATTGCATCCCAATTTGCCGGCGCCAGCGGCGCTGCACGCGGCACCAGCAGGATGACGCTGGAATCGACTTTGGGCGGCGGCGTGAAGGCCCGGGCGGGAATGTCGAAGGCGCGCGAAGCCTTGCAGATCCATTGCGTCATCACCGCGAGGCGGCCATAGGCCTTGCCGCCGACGGGTGCGAGCAGGCGGTCGCCGACTTCCTTCTGGAACATCAGGGCGAGGCCCTGGAACAGCGCGGCCTGCTTCAGCCAGCCGATCAGCAGCGGCGTGCCGACATTGTAGGGCAGGTTGGCGATGACATGGGTCGGGCGGCCTTGGGCCAGCGCCGCCCAGTTCGCTTCCAGGGCATCGCCCTCGATGATGGTCAGCCGCCCGGGCCAGGCGGCCTGCAGTTCCATCAGGGCAGCGATGCAGCGGGCGTCGCGTTCGATGGCAATGACATGTGCTGCCGCCGATTCGAGCAGGGCGCGGGTCAGGCCGCCGGGACCGGGGCCGACCTCGATCACCAAGTGCCCCTCGAGTTCGCCCGCCGCGCGCACGATGCGTCGCGTCAGGTTGAGGTCGAGCAGGAAGTGTTGGCCCAGCGCCTTTCTGGCATCCAGTCCATGCGCCTTGATGGTGTCGCGCAGCGGCGGCAGGGTCTCGGGCGTCGGCGCGCTCATGCGGCGCGCCAGGCCGCGCGGTGGTCGGCCATGCTTGCTGCCTGGCGCAGCGCGGCCATCAGGCTCGATGGATCGGCGCTGCCGTTGCCGGCAATGTCAAAGGCCGTGCCGTGGTCGGGCGAGGTGCGGATGAAGCTCAGGCCCAGCGTGATGTTGGTGCCGCCGGCGAAATCCAGCGTCTTGATAGGGATCAGAGCCTGGTCGTGATACATGCAGATCGCCGCGTCATAGGTGCCGCGCACATGCGCCGCGAACATGGTGTCGGGCGGCAGCGGCCCCATGACCGTGAGTCCCTCAGACGCAAGGGCTGCAATCGCGGGCCGGATCAGCGTGCGCTCCTCGTCGCCCATGGAACCGTCTTCGCCGGCGTGGGGATTGAGGCCGGCGATGGCGAGGCAGGGCCGGTCGATACCGAAGTCACGCCGCAGAGCCATGTGCACGATGCGGGTCTGGCGGATGATCTCGGCCGTCGTCAGCGCGTCGAGGGCGCGGCGGAGGCTCATGTGGATCGTGACCGGCACGACGCGCAGGTCGGGGCAGGCCAGCATCATCACCGGGGCCTCGGACAGGCCGTCGAGATGGCCGAGGAATTCCGTGTGGCCCGGCCATGTAAAGCCTGCGCTGTAGAGCGCCGCCTTGTGGATGGGGTTGGTCACGAGCGCGCGGGCCTCGCCAGCTTTTACCAGCGCCACGCCGTGCTCGATCGCGGCGATCACCGCGGCGGCATTGCGCGGATCAGGCCTGGCGTGTTCGGGCGGGACGGCGAGTGGCACCGGCAGCACAGGCAGGGCGTGGGAGAATGTATCGGCGCCGGCCGCCATACTGGGCACTTCGACAACGGGGACGAGCCAGCGATGCCGGCTGGCGAGCGCCTGCAGCAGCGCCACGTCACCCAGGAAGACGAAGGGGGGCAGGTCGTGTTCTTCGCGCCGCAACCAGGCCTTGAGGGCAACTTCCGGGCCGATGCCGGCCGGTTCGCCCATGGTGAGGGCAAGGGCGCGCGCCCGCCCGGCCATCAGCGATACTCGACCACCGCGTCGCGGCGCAGGTCGCGGATGTAGCGGCGAGCCATCATCGACAGACGGGCCTGGCCAATGGCGTTCTCGATGGCATCGCGGTTCGGGCCGCGAATCTCGGGCGCGGCGCGGTCGCAGACCATCAGGACGTGCACGCCTTCCTCGGTGCGGACGGGATCCGATGCCTGGCCGACATTGAGCGTCTGCACGGCGGTGCGGAAGCGGGGCGGCAGGTCGGCGAGTTTTACCGTGCCGATATCGCCCGACTGCGGCGTGTTGACATCCTTGATGACGTTGTCGAGGTCGGTGCAGCCGCCCACCGTCGCGCTGATCGTGCGGGCAAGCGCCATCTGGCTTTCGGCGGCCGAGGCCGGGGAGTTGGCCGCAATCGGCAGGAAGACCTGCTTCACGTTGACGGTGACCTGCGAGGGGTCGGCCGGGGCAGCCGCGGCGCGCCGGTCGCGCAGCAGCAGGATGAAGATGCCTTCCTGCGTCGTGATCGGGTCGGACACCTGGTTGACCTGCAGGGTGGGAAGCACGCGGCCGACGGCTTCCGGCACTTCAGCGAGATCGACCCAGCCCATGTCGCCGCCCTCTGCCGCATCCACGCCCTGCGAGTTCTGCTGGGCGACGACGGCGAAGTTGGCGCCGCCGCGCAGCTGCGCCACAAGGTCGCGCGCCTGGTTGGCGACGGTCTGCCGACGCGCCGGGCTATCGATGGACAGGAAGATTTCGCTGACCAGGTATTCCGAACGGCCCTGCGTCTGTTCGGCCCGCGCCATGGCGGCGTTCACCTCGTCCTGACCGACTGTTACGGTCGGACGCAGGCGGCGGCTGATGACCTTGCCCCAGGCGATCTGCGTGCGAATTTGCTGGCGCAGCGTTTCGACGCCGACGCCGGAACGCCCCAGCACGCGTTCGAGATCGCCGCTCTGCATGCGGTTCTGTTCCTCGATGAAGCGAACGCCATCGGCAATCTCGGCATCACTGACCTGGATGTTGAGCCGCTGTGCTTCCTGCAGCTGAAGGCGTTCCTCGACCAGGCTGTCGAGCACCTGCGGCTGCGCCTGGCGTATCATTTCGGCGGAGGGCTCGCGGCCGGACGAGCTCAGCAGCAGGAGCAGGCGCTGCTCCAGGTCGAAAGCGGAAATCACCTCGTCGTTGACGATGGCGGCGATGCGCTGGACGGACTGGGCGTGGACCGGCGCGGTCAGCGCAACGGCCACGGCAAGGGCGCCCAGCAGGCTGCGGAGAAGGGCAAGGGGAAGGGCAAGGTTCATCGGGGCGAAGTAGACCACATCGGAGCCGTGGGGGGCAGGGCCGCTAGCTCAAATTCTTGAGGCGAATTCTTACGGAAACCGAGGTCGAGGGCTCGACGTCGCGGTCGCTCGTGAACTCGCGCTCGAACTCGATGAAGGTGGTGAAGCACTCGTCCTCGTAAATGAGGCCAAGGCCATAGTTGATGGTACCGCCGCGTTCTTCGGTCAGGTCGCGGCGGGTGCGGCCGGTGACCGACCAGTAGCGGCTGATGGCGGTCTGCCCATAGACCGCGACTTCCTCGCGGCTGGTGAGCTCGTCCGCCGTCAGCTCGCGGGCAAGCGAGACATAGGTCAGGTTGAGGCGATGGCGGGCGTTGCCCAGGTCGAAGCCGAGTTCGTTGCGCCGGATCGACAGGCTGTCGCGGTCGAGCCGATAGCGGTTGAAGAACTGGATCAGCTCGTTGGGCGAGAAGTCAAAGCGGCCGACAAAGTCCGAGCTGTTGCTTTCGAGGCCAGTCTGCTGGGCAAAGGTATCGTCGGCGCGCGAGCGCAGGATCTGCCCCACCAGCGCGCTTGCGTAATAGCCGGTGTCGCCATAGATGCCGTATTTGACGCCATAGTTCAGGCGCGAGCCGCCCTCGAGCCGGTCATAGCCCGGGAAGCGGTTGGTGGAGAACACATTGGTGTCGTCGAACTCGAAGTTGAAGCTGTCCTCGTTCGGAATCTTGGCCGGGTTGCCGCCATTGGGGCTGACCACGGCGACGACGATCGGCTCGACCACATGCTGGGCCGTGGCATCGTGGCGCACGAAGGGCAGGCGCCAGTCGACCGAGGCCTGCGGCACGGCGCGGCCGACGAAACCCTCCTGGCTGCCGGCGAGCGGGTTCATCGGATCGGGGCGCACGTCGTTGACGAGGTAGCCGTCCGCCCGCAATTCGCCGGCGAAGGTCACCACCTCGCCGAGGCTTCCGTAGTAAGGAATCTGGTAGCGCGTGTTGGTGGAGATGCGCCGGCTGTCGGTACCTTCGTTGCGCGTCAGCATCAGGGCGTTGGCATCGAAGCGCCAGAAGCTGCCATAGCGGCCCGGCACGCCGACATGGGCATATTCGGCCGTCGGCAGGATGAGCGGCGTCTGGCCGGGATCGTCGTTGGCGCGCAGGCCCTGGAAGGCATAGCTGTTCACCGCGGCATAGCTGCGGCCATTGATGCCCTCGACATAAGCGCGCGATGTCAGCGTGTCCTCGTTGGAGATGCGATAGCGGCGCAGGAAGGTGTCGTCGGTGGCGCGGTGCAGGTTGAAGCCATAGGCCCAGGTGTTGTCATAGTCGAATTCGCCATTGCCCTTGATGTAGCCGCGCTCGTCCTTGCGGCCGGTCCGCTGGTTGAACTGGTTGCGCTGGTCGGGATAGGTGATCGTGCCGCGCAACTCGTAGCGGCCGGTCTGCGTGCGCTGGCGGAATTCGCCGCTCATGATCGGACCCTCGTCCGTCGTGAGCTTGGGCGAAACGGTCAGGTCGATGCTTGGGTTGATCGCATAGTAATAGGGCGTCTCGGCGGCGAAGCCGAGCACGGACGAGCGCTGGAACGACGGCGCAAGAAAGCCGGAACGCCGCTTCACGCTGGGATCGGCATGCGAGAAATAGGGCGTGTAGACCACCGGCACGCCATACACCTCAAGCCGTGCATTGCGGTAGATGACCTCCTGCGCGGCCTGGTCGTGCGTGACCTTCTCGGCGCGCAGCTGCCACAGGGGCGCCCGTTCGGGATTGTCGGCGCACAGATCGCACGGCGAGTAGACCGCGTCGTTCAGGCTGGTGCGATTGCCGCCGACACGCTCGGCGCTTTCCGCCACCAGGCGGGATTCATCGGACAGCAGGGCGCGGAATCCCTGGATCGCGCCTTCGCGCAGGTGGTCGCTCAACTCGACGCGATCGGCAAAGACGACGGTGCCGTCGGTGTCCGTCACGCTCACATTGCCGATGGCGACCACGGTGTCGTTGAGCTGGTCATAGGTAAGTTCGTCGGCGAGCAGGATACGGTCGCCCGAGATGATCTCGACATTGCCGCGCGCGCGCACGATGGCGTTGTTCTGCTCGTAGGTCATCTCGTCGGCGGTGACGAGAACAGGGCCCTCGTCGAGTTCCTGCGCAACGGCCGGAAACAGGGCGAGCCCGGTCAGGCCGAAGGCCACGGCCATCCCATGCAGACAGGCGCGCATGCGGCGCGCGGAGAAGAATCCGCCCATCGCGCGCCTAGCCATCCTCGAGGTGGAAGAGCAGCGCGAGTCCCAGCAGGGTGCTGATGCCGGCAGGCGCCCAGGCGGCGAGCGTCGCCGGCACCTTGCCGGACAGGCCAAGGGCCAGCACGAGGTCGGTCATCAGATAGAACAGGAATCCGGCGGCAACGCCGCCCGCGACCAGCAGCGCCGTGCCGCCGCGCCGGGGCAGGCGCAGGGAGAACGCGGCGGCGATCAGCACCATGGCGAACAGGATCAGTGGCGTGGACAGGATCGAATGCCAGTGGACGCGATGCTTGAGCGCGGCGAAGCCCGACCGCTGCAACAGGTCGATGAAGCGGGGCAGCGCCCAGAAGGAAAGTGTCTCCGGCGACGCGAAGCTTTCCTGGATCTGGCTCAAGGTCAGCGTGGTCGGCAGTTCATAACGGGCGACGTTTTCGGCCGGCTTGTCCGGGCTGGTCAGCACGACGTTGTTCAGCACCCAGTGACCGGGGGCGAGTTCGCCGCTGCGCGCGTCGATGCGGCCCGTGAACGTGTCCGGCGTTTCACCGTGATAGAGGAAGATGGTGATGCCGTTGAAGGTCAGGCCCTGCTGCGAGATCGACTGCGCATAGATCACCGATTGGCCGTCGGGATCGGCCTGGCGCAGCCAGATGCCGGTCGACGACAGGGCCAGCAGGCTTGGCCGGCCGTGCAGATAGCGGGCTTCGAGCTGTTCATGCCGGTCGGCGGTGGCGGCCGACAGCGGATTGAAGGTGGTCACCACGAAGGCGCCGATGCCGACGGCGATCAGGGCCGCAGGCAGCATGAATTGCCAGACCGACACGCCCGAGGCTCGGGCGACGGCAAGTTCATTCGTGCGGGTAAGCCGCGTGAAGGTGAACATGCCGCCGAACAGGGCCGCGAAAGGCAGCAGCTTCTGCATCAGGACCGGCAATTGCAGCAGCGCAAGGCCCGCGACCTGGAAGACCGAGATGCCGGAGCGGCCCGAGGCGCGCCGCAGGGTCTCGATGAAATCGAACAGGAAGACCAGGGCGGCTAGCACGACCAGCGCCCCGGCAAACCCGATGACGAACTGGCGGCCGAAATACAGTGACAGCGTCCAGGACAGCCGCATCAGTTGGCCCCCGCGGCCTGCGTGGCCGGCAGGGCGGCTGGCTGGCGCAGCCAGACCCAGACCAGGGCCAGCAGCGGGATAAGGACATGGAGGTAGAACAGCGGTGCGAGGCCCGGATTGCGGCCGACCAGCGACACCAGCGCGACACCGACGACTTCAAAGGCAAGGCCGGCTGCCGCGCCGGCCACCAGCCGTGGCCAGCGGCCGCGGCGGTTGAACTCGCCGTCGAGCACGGCGATGAGGGCGATGGCGGTGAGCGCCAGCGCGTACCAGGGCAGCACCAGGCGGCGATGTGCCTCGGCCCGGAAGGCATTGGCATTCTTGAGGTCGTCCGGCGACGTGCCCGGATCGAACAGCTCGTGCAGGAAACGCTCGCCCGATTCACGCCAGCGCCCCGCGGGCGCCGCGGCGATGCTGCCAAGGTCGAGGACATAGCGCTCGAAGTAGAGCAGGGACAACTGGCCGCGCTCGCGCTCGATCTCCTGCCGGTTGCCGTTCAGCATGATGAAGCGCGGCCCCTCGGGCGTCAGCGTCAGGATGCCGCTTTCCGCCATCATGGTAACGGGCTTATCGGGCACGCGCGCGTCATGCACCAGCAAGCCGCGCAACTCGCCGCCGCCGCGCCGCTCGCGCACATAGACGGTGACGCCCGTGACCACCGAGTTGAAAGCGCCTTCCTGCAGCAGCACCGCCGCCTGGCTGTTGCGCAGGATGAACTGCATTTCCTTGAAGTTGCGGAAGCCGATCGGCATCAGGTAGAGCGTCACCAGGTACAGGATCAGCACCATCACGCCGGCCACCATCAGGGCCGGCTGGGCAAGGCGCCGGTCGCTCAGGCCCGTGGCGCGCATGACCAGCAACTCGCTGTCGCCCTCCAGGCGGTTATAGGCGAAAAGCACGCCGCAGAAGGTGGCCACCGGCAGGATGATGGCGAGGAAGCCCGGCAGCAGCATCAGGGTAAGGGACAGGAACCCCGAAACCGACAGGCCGCGGTTGATGATGAAGTCGACAAAGCGCAGGCTCTGGGTCAGCCACACGACACCGGTCAGCGTCAGCGTGATGAAGAGCAGGGGGCCGGCCAACTGGACGGCGATATAGCGGGTGATGCTGTTCACCGGGCCTCTACAAGGGCGTCCGCCGCGGCGGGCTTTCCTTTGGCTTATCCGCCGGTATCATGGCAGGGCTATGGCGAATGGAAAGAATCCTGTAAGCCACTGATTCAAAAAAGGTTGTAGGCTGTTAACCACAGTCGCGTCAAAGAAAAACCGCTCAAGAGAGGTCGCATGAAGATCAGCTTTGCCGAACCCAGCCTGCCGCGTGGCGGCGCCCTTGTCGTGGGCGTGCTCGACGGCCGCGCCCTGACGCCGACAGCGAAACAGGTAGACCGCGCCACGGGTGGCGCCCTGGGCCGGGCCATCAAGTCCGGCCGCTTCCAGGGCAAGCTGGGCCAGAGCCTTGAACTGGCGGCCCCGGCCGGGATGAAGGTGTCGCGCGTGATCGCGGCGGGGCTTGGCAAGGCCAGCGAGCTCAACGACCTCAAGCTGCAGAACTGGGGCGCCACGGCGCTGCGCCAGGGCAACACGGCGGGGGACACCGATGTCGCGGTGGCGGTCGACGCGCTCGACGGCGCCAAGATGAAGCCGGCGGAAATGGCCGCCGCCATCGCCTTTGGCGCGCGGCTCGGCAGCTACCGCTTCGACAAGTACCGCACGACCGAAAAGGCCGACAAGAAGCCGACGGTGAAGGCCTTTGCGGTGCTGGTGAAGGGCGCCGCCGCGGCCAAAGCCGCCTATGGCCCGCTCGACAAGATCGGCGACGGCGTCTTCTTCACCCGGGACCTGGTGAGCGAGCCGGCCAATGTCATCTTCCCGAAGTCGCTCGCGGCGCAGGCGCGCCAGCTCACCAAGCTTGGCGTCAAGGTCGAGGTGCTGGGTAAGGCCGAGATGACGAAGCTCGGCATGGGCGCGCTGCTCGGTGTCGGCCAGGGCAGCGCCAATGAATCGCAGCTTGTCGTCATGCAGTGGAAGGGCAAGCCGAAGTCGAAGGACAAGCCGCTCGCCATCCTGGGCAAGGGCGTGACCTTCGACACCGGCGGCATCTCGATCAAGCCCGCC
>CANJEJ010000089.1 GCA_947473325.1 Alphaproteobacteria bacterium
AAGCGCGGTTACGCCGATTTCGCCGACGGACAGATCCACTACCGCATGGCCCGGCCGGCCCAGGCGACGGGCAAGCGCCCGCTGGTCCTGTTCCATGGCTCACCCGCCTCGTCCCGCTCGCTCGAGCGCATGGTGCGCGCGCTGGGCAAGTCGCGCCCGACCATTGCCTTCGATGCGCTGGGCCAGGGCGATTCCGACCCGCCGCGCGACGACAAGGTGGGCATCGAGTATTTCTCCGCCGCCGTCGCCCAGGCGCTGCAGTCGATGGGACCGGACTTCGCCAAGGTCGATGCCTTCGGCACCCACACCGGCGGCCGCATCGCCACCGAGCTCGCGATCAACCACAAGGCGCAGGTCGGCAAGATCATCCTCGACGGCATGCGCCGCGGCGTGTCGCCCTTCTGGCACGAATATGCCGCCAGCCTCGACTACAGCCAGTACATCGACCAGGACGGCACGCAGTTCCACAAGTCGTTCATGCGCACGCGCGACATCTACCTGTTCTTCCCGCCGTACATGAAGGATGCGGAACACCGCCGCGGCGAAGGCCTGCCTTCGGCCATCGACGTGCACGAGGACGCGATCGAAGGCTTCAAGGCGGTGCGCTATGGCCACATCGCCTACAAGCTCGCGGTGCTCTATCCGGCGGACAAGCGCCTGCCGCTCATCCCGGTGCCGGTGCTGTGCACCTGCGCGCGTCTCGACGGGCCGCATGGCGAGCTTGCCGATGTCACCCGCATGATTCCCGGCGCGCAGATGCGCGAGCATCCGCATGACAACCGGATCGGCGAAGCCACGGATGCCGAGATCGTCGCACTCTGCGCGATGATGACGGCGTGGCTCGATTCCTAGGCGGGCGTTTCCGGATAGGCATGCACGACGCCGGCCGGGTCCTCGACGGACCAGCCGGCGTCGTTTTCGCTGAGATAGTCAGGCCCCACCGGCACCTTGCCGTAGCCGCCGGGGATATCGAGCACATAGGTCGGCTGCGCGAGGCCGGAGAGCCGGCCGCGCAGCTGCTTCATCAGCGTCTGCCCCTCGGCGAGCGGCAGGCGGAAGCGCGCGGTGCCGCGGGCGCGATCCGGGTGGTGCAGGTAATAGGGCTTGATGCGGTTGCGCAGCAGCGTGCGGAACAGCGTCTCCAGCGTCGCCGCGTCGTCATTCACGCCCCGCAGCAGCACCGACTGCGACAGCAGGGGGATGCCCGCATCGGACAGGCGCCGGCAGGCGGCGATCTGCTCCGGGCCCAGTTCCTGCGCGTGGTTCACATGGAGCACGAGATACACGGCCTTGTCGCTGCGCAAGCTGGCGAGCAGCGCGTCGGTCACGTGCTCCGGCGTGGCGATGGGCACGCGCGAATGGATGCGGATGACGGCGACATGATCCATCGCCGCCAGCGCGTCGATGATCCGCTTGAGCTTGCCCGGCGCCAGCACCAGCGGGTCGCCGCCCGACAGGATCACCTCCCAGATGCCCGTGTCGTTGCGGATGTAGTCGAGCGCGGCGTCGAGTTCGCCGGGGCGCAGCGGCGCGCTGTCTGGCCCGACCTGCTCGCGGCGGAAGCAATAGCGGCAATAGACGGCGCAGGTGGCGACCGGCTGCAGCAGCACGCGGTCGGGATAGCGATGGACGATGCCGCGAAGGGGCGAATGGGCATGGTCGCCGATCGGGTCCTGCAATTCGTCGGCGCCGTCGACCAGCTCCGATGCATCGGGCACCAGCTGCCGGGCGATCGGGTCGGCGGGGTTGCCGGGATCGATGCGGTCCAGCAGGGCAGGCGGCAGGGCGATGGCATAGCGCGCGGCCACGGCCGCCAGCGCTGCCGTCCCGGCGGGCGCGATCAGGCCGGCCTCGGCCAGCTCGGAGGCGGTGCGGGCGGTGCGCTTGCGGGGAAAGGGGAGGGCGGTCATCTTCGCGTCCATGTGGCTAGACCCAAGGCATAGCCGGTCATGACCGGGCGCGAAAGCCGCACGCCGTGGTGGCGGCCCGACCGTTTTGCCGGACGGCGGCCCACCCTGCAGGCGCGCGCCGCCATTGCTGCCGCCCTGCGGCAGTGGTTTGCCGGCCAGGGCTTCATCGAGGTGGAAACGCCCGTCCTGCAGGTGTCGCCGGGGCTCGAACCGCATATCCGCCCCTTCGTCACGCAGATCGAGGCGCCATTCGACCAGGGCACCCGGCGGATGTATCTGCAGTCCTCGCCCGAATACGCGATGAAGAAGCTGCTGGCGGCGGGCGAGACGAAGATTTTCCAGTTGGCCCGCGTGTTCCGCAACGGCGAACGCGGCGCCACGCATGAACCCGAATTCACCATGCTGGAATGGTATCGCGCGGGCGCAGGCTGGGAGCAACTGGGCACGGATTGCGAAGGCATCCTGCGAGCGGCGCTCGCCGCTGTCGATCCGGGCCTGAGCCGGGGCAGCTTGCGCTGGCAGGATCGCGCCGTCGATCCCGCCGCGGCATTCGAACGGCTCAGCGTCGCCGAGGCCTTCAGCCGCCACGCCGGCATCGACCTGCTCGCCACCACGCCCGATCCGCAGCGGCCCGACCTGGGCCAGCTCGCGCGCCGCGCGGCCGAGATCGGCATCCGGACATCGCCACAGGACAGCTGGGACGACATCGTCTTCCGCATCCTGCTCGACCGCATCGAGCCGCATCTCGGCGCGGCGCGGCCAACCCTGCTGCATTCCTGGCCGGCGTCGATGGCGGCGCTCGCCCGGCTCGATCCGCACGACAGCCGCGTGGCCGAACGCTGCGAGCTCTATGTCGCCGGACTGGAGCTCGCCAACGGCTTTGGCGAGCTGACCGACGCCGCCGAACAGCGCCGCCGCTTCGCGCTGGAACAGGCGCAGAAGCGCGATCTGCTCGGCGACGACGTGCCGCTCGACGACGACTTTCTCGCCGCCCTCGACCACGGCCTGCCGCCCTCGGCCGGCATGGCAATGGGCTTCGACCGCCTTGTCATGCTGGCGACGGGGGCGACGGAGATCCAGCAGGTGCTGTGGGCGCCAGTGGCATGAGCAACGATTCCGCAGCCATCGATCGCGCGCTGCGCGACTCCGAACTGCGCGGGCTGGCTTACGCGCTCTACGGCCGCACGGCAGCGCTGCTGCTGATCGCACTGTGGTTTGCCTTTGCCTGGAGGTCGCCGAACCAGCCTGTCATTGTGGTGGCGGTGCTGGCCTTCACGGCGCTTGGCCTGGCGCATGTCTGGCTGTCGCGCCGGCCGGCCTATCGCCGTTGGTGGACCTGGGCCTTCTTCAGCATCGACATCGCCGCGGTGGCCTGCGTCTTCGCCTTTGTGCCGGTGACCCAGGGTGGCGACGTGCCGCAGATCTTCGCCTTCCGCGTCTACGGCATTCACTACTTCCTGCTCATCATCGGCGCGGCGGCGCTCACGCTGCAGCCAGGGCTGATCCTGTGGGCGGGCGGCATGATCGTGGCGGCCTGGTGGGGCGCCTGGCTCTATGTCGTCGCCGGCATGACGCGGCGCCTGACCTGGACCGACATTCCCGCCGCGGCCACGCCGGGAGAATATCTCGGCGTCTTCCTGGATCCTGATTTCACGGGGCGGGGCAGCCGCATCGAGGAAACGGCGCTGGTCATGGGCCTTGCCGCGCTGCTCGCCTTCTCCGTGTCGCGCGCCCGCCGTGTCGTGCGCAACCTTGCCGCCACACAGGAAGAACGCGCCTTCGTCACCCGCGCCTTCAGCCAGTATGTGCCGGAAGCCGTGGTGCAGGCGCTGCTGCAGAACCGCGCCGCCCTGGCGCCGGTGCGGCGCGAGGCGAGCGTGCTGTTCCTCGACATTAAGGGCTTCTCCGGCTTTGCCGAGGGCCGCGCGCCCGAAGCAGTCATCACCACGCTCAACAGCTTCTTCGATGCCGTGACCGAGGTGATCGCGGGCCATGGCGGCGTCGTGGTCAGCCTGCAGGGCGACGCGCTGCTCGCGGTCTTCAACGTGCCGCTCGACCTCGACGATCATGCCGGCGCGGCGATCCGCGCCGCGCGCGACCTGCTGCACCTGACCGCGCGGCAAAGCTTCGATGGCCAGCGCTTTACCATCCGCGTCGGTGTCAACACAGGCCCCGTCGCGGCCGGTTCCGCCGGCGGGCGCGGACGGCAGAGCTACACCGTCTATGGCGATGCGGTGAATGTCGCGGCGCGGCTGGAACAGGCGAACAAGGAAACCGGCACCCAACTACTGGTCGCCGACGCCACGGTGACGGCCGCGCGCGACAAGCCCGGCGTCGTGCCCGTCGGCACGATTGCGGTGCGCGGCCGCGCCGCCAGCGTCAGCGTGTGGACGCTGGCCTAGCGGCGTGCCGCGTCGATGGCCTTGTTGAAAGCCTGTACCGCGGCGGCCGGCCCTGCCGGGTGGTCCCACACCGCAGAGACGACGGCGAGGAAATCGGCGCCGGCGCGGACAAGGTCACCGCAATTCTGCGGCGTGATGCCGCCGATGGCGACGGACGGAATGACGAAAAGGTCCGACCACCATTCCAGGATGTCCGGCCCGGCGTGGGATTTCGGTTCCTTCGTGCCGGTCGGAAAGAAGGCGCCGAAGGCGACATAGTCGGCGCCGGCTTCCGCCGCTTCCATCGCGAGATGACGTGAATCGTGGCAGGTGACGCCGACCATGCGGTCCGGTCCCAGCAGGCGCCGCGCCTCGGCATAGGAGGCGTCTTCCTGCCCGACATGCACGCCGTCGGCGTTGGTGGCGGCGGCAAGATCGGGCCGGTCGTTGATCAGGAAGGCGACCTCGCGTTCGCGTGCGATCGGCAGCAGGGCGGCGGCCGCGCGTTTCACCTCGTCGTCGGACACGTCCTTGAGGCGGAGCTGGACGCAGGCGACGTCGCCGCCGTCCAGCGCCTTGGTGAACAGCGCGGTGAAGCTGCGCAGCTCAATCCGCGGCGGTGTGATCAGGTAGAGGCGGCAGGGGTCGGCGGCCACCTAGGCCGCCAGCTCTTTTTCGGCGGCGGCGCTGTACTGGCCGGTACCCGCCAGGCTGTTCATCTTCGCGCGGTGCAGGTAGGTCTTCTGCGCCCTGGCGACGTTTTCCGTCTTGCCGCCCCAGGCCTGCAGCGCGCTGTGCTGCAGCGCGCGGCCATAGGAGAAGGTCAGGCCCCAGGGCAGCGGGTTCCTGTTCATTGCGTTAAGATGCGCGGTGGCGAGTTCCTCGCTCTGGCCGCCCGACAGGAAGGCGATGCCCGGCACGGCGGCCGGGACATGGCGCTTCAGCACGCGCAGGGTGCGCTCGGCCACTTCCTCGATGCCCGCCTGGCGCGCGTTCTTCTCGCCCGACACGATCATGTTGGGCTTCAGCACGATGCCTTCCAGGCGCACGTTCTGGCTCGCCAGTTCGGCAAACACGTCGCGCAGCGTGCGGCCCGTCACGTCCTCGCAGGCCTCGATGCTGTGGTCGCTGTCCATCAGCACTTCGGGTTCCACGATGGGCACGATGCCGGCTTCCTGCGACAGGGCGGCATAGCGCGCCAGCGCATGGGCGTTGGCATGGATCGCCGCATCGCTCGTCGTGCCGTTGATGATCTTGATGACGGCGCGCCACTTGGCGAACTTCGCGCCAAGCTTGGCGTATTCGGCAAAGCGTTCGCGCAACCCGTCCAGGCCCTCGGTGATCGGATAGTCGGCGGCGCCGGCCAGCGGCTTCACGCCCTTGTCGACCTTGATGCCGGGCAGGATGCCCTGGTCCTGCAGCAGCTTGGGGAAGGGCGTGCCGTTCAGCGCCTTCTGCTTCAGCGTCTCCTCGTACAGGATCACACCGCTGACGTATTTGGCGCCGCCGGCGGCGGTGAACAGCAGGTCGCGATAGGCCTGGCGGTTTGCTTCCGTGTTCTCGACCTTGATGCTTTCCAGGCGCTTGGCGATCGTTCCCGTGCTTTCGTCGGCTGCCAGAATGCCTTTGCCTTTGGCCACCATCGCACGGGCGATTTCATCAAGCGTCATGGGTGCAGTCTCCCTGTCGGTCGGCGCGCCTCGGTGGGCGCGGTTCGGTACCTGAGATAACAAAAGACCTGGGGCTTCGTCCACGGCTGAAGCCCATATTTGTGGGCGCAGCCACGCAGTTTCAGGGGCGTAGCCACACGGTTTCACGGGCGTAGCCACGCCATCGCCGCCTTGTCGGGGTGCCGGCCGTCGCCGAAATCGCGCGCCGGCGGGGCGGCTGTGTCCAGCACGGCGCCATGCTGGCGCGCCAGGTCGGCGATCTTCGGCTGCACCACGGCATCGCCCTGGAACACGAGATGCCGCCAGCCGGCCCGCAATGCGCCCATGGCAATGCCCGGCTGGCTGCCGCAATCGATCAGGGCGTCAAAACGCGCGCCGGGCACGGCCGCGGCGGCGTCCTCGACCATCGCCTTGAGCACGCCGGGGCCAACGGCGGCAGCTGCGCCGGGCGCGGTCAGTAGCCGGACGGGCTGGTCGAAGTCGCGGGCGGCGGTCAGCGCCGCCCGCACATGGTCGAAGGAGTGAAAGATCAGGGCGCGCAAGATGCCGCCCTTAGGGGCTCAGCCCAATTTGGCCATTGCGGTGGCCGTGTCGAGCATGCGGTTGGAGAAACCCCACTCGTTGTCGTACCAGGCCAGCACGCGGCAAAGCGTGCCCCCCATGACCTGCGTCTGTGTCAGGTCGAAGGTCGAACTTGCCGGGTTGTGGTTGAAGTCGATCGACACCAGCGGCTGGTCGTTGGTCGCCAGGATGCCCTTGAGCTTGCCGCTGGCGGCCGCGGTCACGGCGGCGTGGATCTCGTCCACTGTCGTCTTCTTCTTCGCGATGAACTTGAAGTCGATCATCGACACGTTGGGCGTCGGCACGCGGATCGAGGTGCCATCAAGCTTGCCGTTGAGTTCCGGCAGCACGAGGCCCACGGCCTTGGCGGCACCCGTGGTGGTCGGGATCATCGACTGGCCGGCGGCGCGCGCGCGGCGCAGGTCCTTGTGCAGCGTGTCATGCACCGGCTGGTCGCCGGTAAAGGCATGGATGGTGGTCATGTAGCCCTGCTCGATGCCGATCGCGTTGTTCAGCACGAAGGCGACCGGGGCCAGGCAATTGGTGGTGCAGGAGGCGTTCGACACCACGGTCATGCCCTTGGTGAGCTTCTCGTGGTTGACGCCATAGACGACCGTCAGGTCCTCGCCCGTCGCGGGGGCGGAGATCAGCACGCGCTTCGCGCCCGCCTTCAGGTGCAGGTCCGCCTTGTCGCGCGACGTGAAGATGCCGGTGCATTCCATCACCACATCGACGTCCAGCTCCTTCCAGGGCAGCTTGGTCGGGTCGCGCTCGGCGGTGACGCGGATCGGGCCGGCGCCGACGTCCATGCCGCCGTCCTTCGTCACCGTCACGGTGCCGTGGAAGGGGCCGTGCACGGAGTCATGGCGCAGCAGGTGGGCGTTGGTTTCCACCGGGCCAAGGTCGTTAATGCCGACGACCAAGAGGTCGCTGCGCTTGCTTTCCTGAATTGCGCGCAGCACCAGCCGTCCGATGCGACCAAAGCCGTTAATTGCGACCCGCACCGCCATCCTTCAATCCTCCAGGCTAGACAGGGACCGGTTCAGGCGAGCGCGTCGCGCGCGGCCTGGGCGACAGCCGCCGCCGTGATCCCGAATTCGCGATAAAGATCCAGATAGGGCGCCGAGGCGCCAAAACCAGTCATACCGACAAAGCGGCCCTTCTCGCCGATCCAGCGGTCCCAGCCCTGGCGCACGCCAGCTTCGACCGCGACGCGCACGGTGTTAGGGCCGAGCACCTTTTGCTGGTAGGCCGCGTCCTGGCGCTCGAACAGGTCGAGGCAGGGGGCGGAGACGAGGCGCGTCGGCACGCCGGCCTTCTGCAGGAGGTCGCGCGCTTCCGCGGCGATGGACACTTCGGAACCGGTGGCGATCAGCGTCACCTTGGCGGCGCCGTCGGCGGGCATCAGTTCGTAGGCGCCACGCTTCGACAGGTTCTCGTCGGTGTGCGTCAGCCGCAGCGCCGGCAGCGCCTGGCGCGACAGCGCCAGCACGGACGGCGCATCGCGTGTCGTCAGCGCCACGTCCCAGCATTCCGCCGTCTCGATGGCGTCGGCGGGGCGGAACACCAGCACATTGGGAATCGCGCGCAAGCTGGCGACATGTTCGACCGGCTGGTGCGTCGGGCCGTCTTCGCCAAGACCGATGGAGTCATGCGTCATCACATAGACGACGCGCTGCTGCATCAGCGCCGACAGGCGCAGCGCCGGGCGCAGGTAGTCGGTGAAGACGAGGAAGGTGCCGCCATAGGGGATGATGCCGCCATGCAGGGCAAGGCCGTTCATCGCCGCGGCCATGCCGTGCTCGCGGATGCCGTAATGGATGTAGCGGCCGGAGAAGTCACCCTTCTTCACCGCGACCAGCGTCTTCGTCTTGGTGTTGTTCGACGGCGTCAGGTCGGCCGAGCCGCCGATCAGGTCGGGCACCAGCGGATTGATGACTTCCAGAAACTCTTGGGAAGACTGGCGCGAGGCCCACTTCGGCTTCGACTCGGCGAGCGACTTCTTGAAGGCGGCGAAGGCACCGGCATAGTCGGCCGGCAGGTCGCCCGCCTGCATGCGTTCCCACAGCGCGCGCTTCTCGGTGCCGAGCGTCGCGAGCTTCTGCTTCCAGGCGGCAGAGCTCTTCGCGCCACGCGCGCCGGTCGCCATCCACGCGGCCTGGATGTCGGCCGGGATGACGAAGGGGGCGTGCGGCCAGTTCATGTGCTGGCGCGCGGCGGCGACCTCGGCGGCGCCCAGCGCGCTGCCATGCACGCCCGAGGTGCCCTGCTTGTTCGGCGCGCCATAGCCGATCAGCGTGCGGCAGGCGATCAGCGACGGCCTGTCGCTCTTCTTCGCGGTGGTGATCGCGGCGAGGATCGCCGCCGGGTCATGGCCATCGACGGCCTGCGTCGCCCAGTTGGCGGCCTTGAAGCGCGCGAGATGGTCTTCGCTGGTCGACAGGCTGGTCGGGCCGTCGATCGAGATCTGGTTGTCGTCCCACAAGACGATCAGCTTGCTCAAGGCCAGGTGGCCGGCGAGCGAAATGGCTTCCTGGCTGATGCCCTCCATCAGGCAGCCGTCGCCCGCGATGACGAAGGTGTGATGGTCGACGATGCCGTCGAAGCGGGCGGCAAGCAGCCGCTCGGCGAGCGCCATGCCGACCGCATTGGCGAGGCCCTGGCCCAGCGGCCCGGTGGTGGTCTCGATGCCGGGCGCATGGCCATATTCCGGGTGGCCGGCGGTCTTGCTGCCCCATTTGCGGAAGCGCTTGATCTCGTCGATCGAGAGGCCGGGATAGCCGGTCAGGTGCAGCAGGCTGTAGAGCAGCATCGAGCCGTGGCCGGCCGACAGCACGAAGCGGTCGCGGTCGGGCCATTCCGGCCAGGAAGGGTCGAACTTCAGGACCTGCGCGTAGAGGACGGTGGCGACGTCGGCCATGCCCATGGGCATGCCCGGATGGCCGCGGGTGGCGGCCTCGACCGCGTCCATGGCCAGCGCCCGCAGCGCATTGGCCATGTCGCGGTGACCGGTCGGGGCGGCGGAAGCGGCGGTCTCGGCGGGCGTCACGGCGCTATGATTCTGCTGGTTTTGAGGGGCAAAGGCGGGCGCACCATGACGGCCCGATGACCCCTCGTCAACCGCCCCGTTCCGCGGGTAAAAGAGGTGGTCGCGCCGGTTGACGCTTGCGTGACGCGGGCTTTATGATTCGGCTTCGAACTTGCCGCGTAATCATTTGGAAAACAAGCATTTCCGGGCACAACTCGGTCTGTTCGAGACCGCGGGGGCGGCGGACGTCATGGCGAATGTAGAGTCTGCGAAGCAGCGGCTGGAGCAGGCGGTCAACCGTTTGGAGACCGCCGTGGGCTCCCTCTCGGGCGGCGACAGCGGCAAGGTCGCGGCGCTGGAGAAGGACCGCGCGCGCCTGCAGGCGGAGCTGGCGGCGCTGCAGACCAAGCATGACGACCTCGCCAGCCGCTTCACCGAATCGCAGGATGCCCAGGCGGCCCTCGAAAAGGTGATCGACAAGGTGTCCGAGCGGCTCGACACCACCATCGGCCGCCTCAAAGCCGTGCTCGACAGCTGATGGCGGTTGTCGACGTCACCGTCAATGGACGCAGCTACCAGGTTGCCTGCGACGACGGCCAGGAACCCCACCTTCTGGAGCTGGCCCGGCTGATCGACAGCCGGATCGGCGAACTCGCCCGAGACATGGGCCAGGTGGGCGATGCCCGGCTGATCCTGATGGCCGGCCTGCTCATCGCCGACGAACTGACGGATGCCCGGGAAGAGGTCCGCACGCTCAAGGAAGCGCTGGATACCGCACGGCGCGCCGGGGCTGAAAGCGCCAAGGAATCGCTGGAAACCGTCGCCCGGCGAATCGAAAAGATTGCCGCGCGGCTGGAGAGTGCCTAACTATGCCTTGCGGGTTCTGCCTTGTTCGTCAGGCAAATGTATCCCTGGGGCCAATACCCGATCTCTAGGGAGTTGCCTCTGCCGGGGCCGTGGTTCCGGTACGTGACGCCCACCTGTCTCGTGCAGGCCACAGGAGATCAATGCTCAACGGCTATGGCGGTTCCCGCACCTTCTCTTCCTTTGGCTCTTCCCCTCGCTGACGCCACAAAACCGGCCCTCCGCCAGGCGGCCCTGGCCCGCCGCAAGGTCGCCGCCAACACCGCCGCAGGCTCGGCCGTGGCCTTTCATTTTCTTGGCGGCATCGAACTGCCGGCGGGTGCAACCGTGGCCGGCTATATCCCGATGGGCGACGAACTCGACGTCATGCCGCTCCTGGTCACGCTGGCGGCGCGCGGCCACCCGCTCGCCCTTCCCGTGGTCGTGCCCGGCCAGCCGACCCTCACCTTCCGGTCGTGGACCGGCGGCGCCCCGCTCGAGCCGGGCGCGCGCGGTACGCGGCATCCCCCTGCCAGCGCTCCCGCGGTGACCCCCCAGGTGCTGCTGGTGCCGCTGCTGGCCGTGGACGACGACGGCTTCCGGCTCGGCTATGGCAAGGGCTATTACGACCTGACGATCCAGGCATTGCGTGCCGCCGGGCCGCTGCTCGCGGTCGGCGTCGGCTATGCCGCGCAGCGGGTCGACCGTCTGCCGCGCGATCCCTGGGACGCAGCCCTCGATGCGCTAGTCTGCGACGACGGCGTGCGGCACTTCGCATGAACATCCTGTTTCTCGGCGATTGTGTCGGCCGCTCGGGCCGCGACGCGGTGGTCGCGCAAGTGCCCGAATTGCGGAAGAAACTCGACCTCGACCTGGTCATCGTCAATGGCGAGAACGCGGCCGGCGGCTTCGGCATCACGGCCGACATCTGCAAGGATTTCTATGCCGCGGGCGTCGATGTCATCAGCGGCGGCAACCACTCCTGGGACCAGCCCGCCATCGTCCAGCATATCGGCCAGGACGCGCGGCTGCTGCGCCCGATCAACCAGCCCGGTGCGCCCGGGCGCGGCGCCACCACCATCGAGGTGCGCGGCGGCCGCAAGGTGCTGGTGGTGAACTGCATCGGCCAGGTTTTCATGGATTCATCCGACAACCCGTTCCACGCCGTCGGCGCGGAGCTCGACAAGGTGTCGCTCGGCCGTTCGGTCGCCGCCGTGGTCATCGACATCCATGCCGAGGCGACAAGCGAGAAGGCGGCGATGGGCGTCTTTGCCGATGGCCGCGCCTCGATGGTCGTCGGCTCCCACAGCCATGTGCCCTCGGCCGACGCCCGCATCCTGGCGGGCGGCACGGCCTTCCAGTCCGATGCCGGCATGTGCGGCGACTATGATTCCGTCATCGGCATGATCAAGGAGGGGCCGCTCGACCGTTTCCTTGGCCGGGTCGTGCGCGCCCGCTTCAGCCCGGCGTTGGGCGAGGCCACGCTCTGCGGCGTCTTCGTCCAGACCGACGATGCGACGGGCAAGGCGACGCGCATCGCCCCGCTCCGCCAGGGCGGCAAGCTCGCCCCCGCCTGGCCGCTCTAGGTCGCATTCTCGCCATATTGACGGCTCAGGCTTGAGCGTGGAAAAAGCCGCGAATAGTGGCGTTTTCCACAACATCTGGTATAAGACCACCACCCACGTACAAGCCTTGTGAGTTGAACCGGGCCATGGCCGGCCATTCCCAATTCAAGAACATCATGCACCGCAAGGGTGCGCAGGATAAGAAGCGCGCCAAGGTTTTCGGCAAGCTGATCCGCGAGCTCCAGGTGTCGGCCCGCACGGGCCTGCCCGATCCCGCCGCCAACCCGCGCCTGCGCGCCGCCATGGCGGCCGCGCGCGCTGCCAACCTGCCCAAGGACACGATGGACCGCGCCATCAAGCGCGGTGCAGGGGGCGAGGACGGCGGCAATTTCGATTCGGTGCGGTACGAGGGCTATGGCCCGGGTGGCGTCGCCATCATCGTCGAGGCGCTGACCGACAACCGCAACCGCACGGCTGGCGAGGTGCGCTCCGCCTTCTCCAAGCATGGCGGGTCGCTCGGCGAGACCAATTCCGTCTCGTTCCAGTTCAAGCGCATCGGCGCGATCAGCTTCGCCGCCTCCGTCGCCAGCGCCGACGCGATGCTGGAAGCTGCCATCGAGGCCGGCGCCGACGATTGCGAATCGAGCGACACCGCTCACGAGATCACCTGCGATCCCGACGCCTTCAACGATGTGCGCGACGCGCTGGAAAAGCGCTTCGGCGCGCCGCAGGAAGCGGCACTGCAGTGGAAGCCGGCCGTCACCGTGCCGGTCGATGATGAGGCGGCGGAAACGCTGTTCAAGCTGATCGACGCACTGGACGACAGTGACGATGTCCAGACCGTCTCCGGCAACTACGAGGTGTCCGAGGCCGTGCTGCAGAAACTCAGCGCCGCCTGACTTGGACCGCTCGGCAACACGGAGCCCGCCGTTGAGGCTTCTCGGACTGGACCCCGGCCTGCGCTTTACCGGCTGGGGCGTGATCGAGATCGAAGGCAACCGCCTGCGCCACATCGCCCATGGCAGGGTGGCGCCGGATCAGGCCGCGCCGCTGTCGGAACGCCTGCGTCTGCTGCATGACGGGCTGCTCGCCATCGTCGACCTCTACCGGCCCGACGAAGCGGCGGTGGAAGA
>CANJEJ010000090.1 GCA_947473325.1 Alphaproteobacteria bacterium
CCAGAAGCGGCTCATCTACCGGAGCTGGCATCGCGGCATGAAGGAAAACGACCTGCTGCTCGGCAACTTCGCCAACCAGAACATCGCGGCGATGGACGAGGCCGACCTCGCGCAATACGAGGCCGTGCTCGAGCATCCCGACCCGGTCCTGCACCGTTGGTATGTGACTGCCGATCCTGTGCCGCCCGAGTTTGAAACGCCCATGCTGCGGCGAATCTTGAACTTCAAGATCATTGGTTAATTATTTGATTAATATAAAAGAATTTCCGATCAAGCCGGGCCGTTTCACGGTCGCCGCGGCGCCCGAGGGCGTCGACGCCCTGGTTCTGGCGGCGCTGGCGCAGGAGCGCGTCGCGGGGGTCTTCCGCCCCGTCCTGCACATTGCCCGCGACGCCGAGCGGCGGACCACGCTGGCCGCTGCGCTTGCCTTCTTCGCCCCGGATGTCGAGATCGTGCAGCTGCCGGCCTGGGACTGCCTGCCCTATGACCGCGTCTCGCCCAACGCCACCATCGTTGCCGAACGGATGGAGGCGCTCGCCCGCCTCGTTGCCCCGCAACAGGGTGGCAAGCCCCGCATCCTGCTCACCACCGTCAATGCCGCCGTGCAGCGCCTGCCGCCGCGCAGCGCGCTGGCGAAGTCGGCCTTCCAGGCCCGGGTGGGCAGCCGGGTCGACGGCAAGGACCTCAACGAATTCCTTGTCCAGAACGGCTACAGCCGCTCGGGCACGGTGCGCGAGCCGGGCGAATTCGCCATCCGCGGCGGCATCGTCGACATCTTCCCGCCAGGCGCCAACGAACCCTTGCGCCTCGATTTCTTCGGCGACGAGGTCGAGGGCATCCGCAGCTTCGACCCGCTGACCCAGATCTCGCTGGGCAAGGCCGACACGATCCGCCTGCTGCCGGTCAGCGAGGTGCCCTTCGATGCCATCGCCTTCGAACGCTTCCGCAACGGCTATCGCGAACGCTTCGGCGCGGTGACCGACGGCGACCCGCTCTATTTCGCCGTCAGCGAGGGCCGCAAGCATATCGGCATGGAACACTGGCTGCCGCTCTTCCACGAGACGATGGAGACGGTGTTCGACTATCTGCCGCATGCCCGAGTCACCTTCGACCACCTTGCCGACGAAGCGATCACCGCCCGCTTCGAGACGGTGCAGGAGCACTTCACCGCGCGCGTCCAGGCGCCGAGGGACAAGTCGCTCGGCCAGACCGTCTACAAGCCGCTGCCGCCCGGTCTCCTCTATTTGTCGCCCGAGGAATGGAAGAAGCTGCTTGGCACGCATACCGTGATCCTGCTGGCGCCCTTCCAGGCTCCGGAGCGGCCCGACCGAAGCGTGCTCGACGCGGGCGGCAAGGCCGGGCGCGACTTCGGCCCCGAACGCGGCCAGCCCGACACCGACCTCTTCGCTGCCGTCGGCGACCATGTGGCGAAGCTGCACGCCGGCGGGCGCCGGGTGATGGTCGCTGCCGCCAGCAACGGCTCGCGCGACCGCCTCGTCACGCTGCTCCAGGTGCGCGACGCGCTGGCCTTCGCCAAGGCCGATTCCTGGGCCGAGGCGAAAGTGCAGGCGAAGGAAACGGTGGCGCTACCCGTCATCGACATCGACCGCGGCTTCGAGACGCCGCTTCTCGCGGTGTTGACCGAACAGGACATCCTCGGCGACCGGCTTGCCCGCAAGCGCAAGAAGTCGCGCCGCGGCGCCGAGGCCTTCATCCAGGAAGTCTCGAGCCTGGAGCCCGGCGACCTCGTCGTCCATGCCGACCATGGCATCGGCCGCTACGAAGGGCTGCAGACGCTCACCGTGTCGGGCGCGCCGCATGACTGCGTGGTGCTGATCTATTCCGGCCAGGACAAGCTCTTCATCCCGGTCGAGAACATCGAGGTGCTGTCGCGCTACGGCTCGGAAGCGACCGACGCGTCGCTCGACAAGCTGGGCGGGCAGGGCTGGCAGGCGCGCAAGGCCCGCCTCAAGAAGCGCCTCAAGGACATGGCCGACGACCTCATCCGCATCGCCGCGGCGCGCGCGAGCCGCCCGGCCGAGGCGCTGTCGCCGGCCGAAGGGTTGTATGAAGAATTCGCCGCGCGCTTCCCCTATGAGCTCACCGACGACCAGCAGAACGCCGTCGGCGACGTGATCGGCGACCTCACCGCCGGCCGCCCGATGGACCGGCTGATCTGCGGCGACGTCGGCTTCGGCAAGACCGAAGTGGCGCTGCGCGGCGCCTTCGTCGCGGCGATGGCAGGCAAGCAGGTGGCGGTGGTGGTGCCGACAACCCTGCTCGCGCGCCAGCATTACGAGACCTTCCGCACCCGCTTCTCCGGCCTGCCGGTGCGTGTCGCGCATCTGTCGCGGCTCGTCGCGGCCAAGGACGCGACGGAAACGCGCAAGGACCTCGCCGAAGGCAAGGTCGACATCATCGTCGGCACCCACGCCATCCTCGGCAAGCAGGTGACCTTTCGCGACCTCGGCCTCGTCATCGTCGACGAGGAGCAGCATTTCGGCGTCAAGGCGAAGGAACGCCTCAAGCAGCTGCGCACCGACGTGCATGTGCTGACGATGACGGCGACGCCAATCCCGCGCACGTTGCAGATGGCGATGTCGGGCATGCGCGAGCTGTCGCTGATCGCCTCGCCGCCGGTCGACCGGCTGGCCGTGCGCACCTTCATCATGCCCTTCGACCCGGTGTCGATCCGCGAAGCGATCCTGCGCGAGCATTTCCGCGGCGGGCAGATCTTCTTCGTCGTGCCGCGCATCAAGGATCTGCCCGAGGTGCAGGAATTCCTCACCGACCACGTGCCCGAGGTGAAATTCGCCACCGCGCATGGCCAGCTCGCACCGACCGAGCTCGAGAACGTGATGGAGTCCTTCTACAACCACGACTTCGACGTGCTGGTCTCGACCAGCATCGTCGAATCGGGCCTCGACCTGCCGTCCGCCAACACGATGATCATCCATCGCGCCGACCGCTTCGGCCTCGCCCAGCTCTACCAGCTGCGCGGCCGCGTCGGGCGTTCGAAGACGCGCGCCTATGCCTATCTCACGCTGGTGCCGGGCGCGGTGCCGACGGCGCAGGCGCAGAAGCGGCTCGAGGTGATGCAGACGCTGGATGAACTCGGCGCCGGCTTCACGCTGGCAAGCCACGACCTCGACATCCGCGGCGCCGGTAACCTCCTGGGCGAGGAACAGTCCGGCCATATCCGCGAGGTTGGCTTCGAGCTCTACCAGCAGATGCTGGAAGAGGCGATCGCCAATGCGAAAGCCGAAGCGGGGCAGGGCGATGGCGCGGTCGAAAGCTGGTCGCCCACCATCAATGTCGGCTCGTCGGTGCTGATCCCGGAAGCCTATGTCGGCGATCTCAACATCCGCCTTGGCCTCTACCGCCGGCTCGGCGGCATGGAGACGATGGCGGAAATCGATTCCTTCGCCGCCGAACTCGGCGACCGCTTCGGCCCGCTGCCGGAAGAGGTCGACAACCTGCTCGGCGTCATGGTCATCAAGGGCCTGTGCCGCCAGGCCAACATCGCCAAGATCGACGCGGGCCCGCGCGGCGCGACGCTGTCCTTCCGCGACAATTTCTATGCGAACCCGGGCGGCCTCGTGCAGTTCATCAGCACCCAGGCGGGCACGGCGAAGCTGCGGCCCGACCACACGCTGGTCTACCGCCGCAACTGGGACGAAGCCGACGAACGCCTCAAGGGCGTCCGCCATCTCGTCGAAAATCTCGCGGTGATCGCGGCTCAGGCGCCGGGACGGGGTTCCTCGGCCTCGCGCGGGCCGGCGGCTTCCTCGGCGGCGATGCGCGCGAAGAGCTGAAGGAAGGTGTCAGGCTCCTGCGCGCCCTGCAGCGCGTATTTGGAGTCGACGATGAAGGTCGGCACGCCCGAGATCCCCAGGCTGCGGACATATTCATCCGCCGCCTTGATCAGGTCTTCGTCCTCGTCGGTGGCGAGGCGGCGCTTCACCTCGGCCGCATCCATGCCGCCGTCGGCCGCCGCGGCCGCCAGCACGTCCACATCACCGACATCGGCGCCTTCCTGGAAATAGCGGCGGAACATGCTGGTCATCACCTTGTCCTGTACCTCGGGCCCCAACTGGCCGGCCCAGTGCACGACGCGGTGCGAGTTCAACGTGTTGGGCACGCGCGACTGGGCGCCGAACTGCATCTCCAGCCCGACAGACTTCGCCGCCGCCTTGATGCCGTCCAGCATGTTGGGCGGCAGCGTCTCGGCGCCGAAGCGTTCCCGGTTGTGCTGCTTGCGGTCCTTGCCCTCGCGCGGCATCTCGGGATTGAGCTGGAACGGATGCCAGACAATCTCGGGATTCAGGTGGGGTTGTTTGGCCAGCGCGGCTTCGAGCCGCTTCTTGCCGACGAAGCACCACGGGCAGATGGTGTCGGAAATGATGTCGATGCGCATGGTTCGATTATAGGCGCGGAGAGGGCCGGACGCCAAACGGGCACCACCCATACGGAAATTGTGCCAATCTTCCCCTCTCTCCTTGTGGGAGAGGGTGGCGAGCGCAGCGAGCGGGTGAGGGGCGCCGCGCCGCAGGCACGGCCCACTGACGAAACTTTTTTGGCGCTATCGCGCCGACCCCTCGCCCTGACCCTCTCCCACAAGGGGAGAGGGAAACCGTTTTGTGTGAGGTGTCTGCGTGTCTTCGCTTCTTTCCGGAAAAACCGCCCTGGTCACCGGCGCCTCGAGTGGCCTCGGCGCCCGCTTTGCCACCGTGCTGGCTGCCGCTGGCGCCCATGTCGTGCTGGCCGCCCGGCGCCAGGACGCGCTCGACGCGCTGGCGGCGCAGTTGCGTGCCGCAGGTGGCAATGCCGAAACCCGCGCACTCGACGTCACCGATTCGGCGAGCGTCAGGGCGGTGGTGGAGGCGACGCCCGGCATCGACATCTTGGTCAACAACGCCGGCATCTCGATCGAGAAGCTCGTCGCCGAAGTGACGGAGGACGACTATGACGCGGTGATGGACACCAACCTCAAGGGCGTCTGGCTGATGGCGCAGGCCGTCGGCCGCCAGATGATCGCCCGCCAGCAGGGCGGCAAGATCGTCAACATCTCGTCGGTGCTGGGCCAGATGGTGCTCACCCGTCTGTCAGTCTACGCCATGGCCAAGGCAGGCGTGAACCAGATGACCCGTGCGCTGGCGCTGGAATGGGCGCGCCACGACATCGAGGTCAACGCCATCGCGCCGGGCTACATCCGGACCGAGATCAACCGCGCCTTCTTCGACACCGAGATCGGCAGGAAGCTGATCGACCGCATGCTGCGCAGGCGCGTCGGCGAACCCGAAGACCTCGACGCCGCGCTGCTGCTGCTGTGCGGCCCCGGCTCGCGCTTCATCACCGGTAGCGTGCTGACGGTGGATGACGGCCAGGTGCTGAAGGGAATCTGAGCGGCGCCCTTCAGCCCGAACGCACAAACCCCCGCCAGACCAATGAAGGCCGCCGGGCGGGGATTGTTTGGCACCAGTCTGGCGCGGCCCCTAGAAGGCCGGCAGGCTCCGGCATCGGAACACGGCGAAGATCACCGAGACCACAAACAGGATCAGCGGGTCGGGGGTTAGTCCGCCGCGTCTTCCACGGCGCGGCCGATGTCCTTGCCGGCCTCGTCGATCGAATCGACGACCTTCTCGGCCGGGCTGCGTTCGTCGCAGGCCGCAAGCGGCAGCGAAAGGGCAAGGACGCCCGCGGCGAGCAGGGCGGCCAGAAACTTGCGATTGGTCATGGTCTTCTCCCGAGTGTGAACCTGCCGAATCAACGCGGTTCTGGGGTAGCGGTTCCCGGTTATCCCCTTGGCGGAGCTAAGTCTTTTGGTGGCGCAGGTGGGATATTTTGGGGGCGGGCGCCGGATCGCGCGCCGAAGCTGGCCATCTGCCGGACAAAAAAGGGACCGCCGCCGGTACCCCATCTGCCGCTCCAGCATTCCTCAAAAAAGGGTGTGCTGCGCCGGGCCATGACAAGACAGATGGGTATACCGGCGTTTTTTGTGATAATGTGTTGAATTGAGGCAAGGTCGCATGGCACCACAGGACCGATCCGACAACTCGAAGCGCGCGCGTCGCGACTTCTCGACTGGGCGCGCAGAGTATCTCTGACACCAAGTTACAGGTTGCAGGAACGGAACTGCCGGTCGAAGCCCGGCGGCTTTTCCTCGTATTGGATTCAGGCTTCTTGATTCACTGACAGAAAGACTAGCAGGCGTCGTAAATGGGAAATAAGCGTCGAGACTTCCGTTCGGGCCCCCGCAAGCGCGGGTTTGATGACGACGACAACATGTTCGCTCCGCCGCCCCCGCGTGGTGGCGGTGGCGGTG
The DNA here is from genome assembly GCA_947473325.1 of Alphaproteobacteria bacterium. GTDB lineage: Bacteria > Pseudomonadota > Alphaproteobacteria > SHVP01 > SHVP01 > CANJEJ01. The sequence goes on from CANJEJ010000090.1 coordinate 6,326, forward strand.
ACCGCGGCGGTCGTCCGCCCTCGCGTGGCTTTGGTGGCGGCAGCGGCTTTGGCCCGGAGATGATCCCGGCCGATGCCCCGACCGTGGATGCCACGGTGAAGTGGTTCAATCCCGAAAAGGGCTTCGGCTTCGCCGAGCTGTCGGACGGCACGGGCGATGCGTTCCTGCACATCGCCGCGGTTCAGGCCTCGGGCCGTGAATCGGTTCCGCCGGGCGCCAAGCTCAAGGTTCACGTCGGCCAGGGCCCGAAGGGCCGCCAGATCACCCGCGTGGTCGAGGTCGATGAAAGCACGGCGGCGGCGCCGGCCCCGCGCGGTCCGCGCATGGGCGGTGCCGGTGGCGGCTTTGGCGGTGCGGGCGGTGGTGGCATGCGCCGCCAGGCGCCCGATCCGTCGACCGCGGTCGATCTCGACGGTGCGGTGAAGTGGTTCAACGGCGCCAAGGGCTTCGGCTTCGTGGCGGCGGATGACGGCGGCAAGGATGTGTTCGTGCACATCTCGGTGCTGGAACGTGCCCGCCTGCAGGACCTGCCGGAAGGCCAGCGTGTCTCGATGAAAGTCGTCGACACGCAGAAGGGCCGCGAAGCGATCTCGATCGCGCTCGCCGGCTGAGGTCTCGCCGAGACATCAATGAAAAGGCCGCCTTCGGGCGGCCTTTTTGTTTGTACCGAGCGTCGCCTCGACCTTCGAGACGCGGGCCTTGCGCGCTCCTCAGGGTGAGGCGAGGGAGAAACCGCAAAGACAATCCTCATGCTGAGGAGGCGCGCAGCGCCGTCTCGAAGCATGTGCCGTACATACGGAAAAGGCCGCCCCGAAAGGCGGCCTTTTCTGATTGGTTCAGCGCGGGCCTATTTCAGCCGTTTGCCCTCCAGCGCACCCATGGCGAGCGCGACGGCGAGCATGGTGATGTTCGACTTACGCTGGGCGCTGTCGTTGCCGATCAGCCCGCGCATGAAGCGGACGGCGTAGAGCGCCTCCACTTCCGGCGAGGGCCGCGGCGGTGCCGGATCGGGCACCACATTCCGGCCCCTCGTCGCGATGCCGACAAGCAGCGCGCCGAAGACCAGCAGGATGCAGCCGACGATCAGCGCCGCGTGAACCGGGTCCACCTCCTGCGCGAGCGCCAGGAAGGCGGCATAGACGCCCCAGCCGATCGCCATCAGCAGGGCGGCGACACCGGTGACGATCATTGCAGCGCGGCCGGCGGCCTCCTGCAGCGCCGCCTTGCCCTTGCGCAGGGCACGGTCGGCAAGATCCTCGGAGATCGACTCGATCATCGGGTCAGCGCCGCGAGAACATGCCGATAACCACGCCGAGCGCCAGCGCACCGCCAACCGCGACCAGCGGATTGCGGGCGATCAGGTCCTGGGTGTCGGTGACGTATTCCTCGCCCTTGTCGCGCACGCGATAGGCGGCGTCGCGGGCATCGTCGGTCAGGCCGGACAGGCGGGCCCGCAGTTCGGCGGTGGCGTCGTCGGCCGTTTCATGCGCCTTGTGGCTCATCTTGCTGAGCATGCTGGTGAACTCTTCGCGCAGCGCGTCGAACTCGGCCTTCAGGGTGTCAACGGTGGCGGCGTCTTCGGTCTTGGCCATGGCATTTTCCTTGGGTGAGGGGGGACGGCGGGCCCCGTCTCAGGGACCCTTCGCCTCATCAACGCCGCGCCATGGCGGATGTTCCCGCCTTTACCGCATCCGCGCGGCCCGCCTCAGGCCAGCGGGATCATCACGATCTTCTGGTAGGCCGGGCGGGCCTGCAGGCGCTTGTACCAGGCCTCGAGCGCGGGGAGCGCGGGGCGCTCGATCGGCAGTTCGAACCAGCGGAAGGCAAAGACGCCGGCCGGAATGTCGGCAATGGTGAAGCTCTGGCCGGCGAGATAGGGCGTCTTCTTCAGCTGCGCGTCCAGCATCGTCATCACCGGGATCAGACGCTGGCGCGCCGCCTCGATGGCGGCGGTGTCGCGCTTTTCCGGCGGGGTGCGGACCAGGCCAACGATCAGCACGACAAAGTCCATCCACATCACGGTCTGCTGCCAGTCCATCCACATGTCGGCGGTGGCGCGCGCCTTCAGGTCGGTCGGCCACAGCGCTTCCGACTTCCGCTTGGCGGCGAGGTAGCGGACGATGACGTTCGATTCCCACAGGATGAAGCCGTCGTCGTCGATCACCGGGATCTTCGCGTTCGGGTTCAGCGCCTTGAACTCGGGCTTGTCGAGACCGCCAAAGGGGCCGCCGACATCGGCGCGATCATACGGAATGCCCAGTTCCTCCAGGGCCCAGGTGGCCTTCTGCACGTTGGAGGATGTGGCGCGGCCCCAGATTTTCAGCATGCAAATCTCCCGTAAGTCCTTGTGTTTCAATAGCCCGCCAAAAGTTAACGGCCAAGCGCTTCCCGCATTGAGTTTGCATAAAATTTGACGAAATTATCGTTAATTTTCCTGGTTGACGGCGGTACCCACAGGCCTCACTTTCAGGACATATCGTGCTGGAGAGCTGGGTGCAGGATGCATCCGGACGGGCTCTTTCGGTGCACTTCCGGTTCCGGGCGCTTTGTGCGCCGCGACAGAATGTTGATGGCCGCGGACCGGCTGCAGAAGAGACAGGCCCATGGTTGATTCGATCAACACTAACAACTCCTCCGCGCTGAACATCCAGCAGCTCGCGAAGACCAAGTCCCAGCTCAACGGCACGCAGAACCGGATTTCCACCGGCCTCAAGATCAATGGGCCGAAGGACAATGCCGCGATCTTCCAGGTGAGCCAGATCCTCGCCGGGCAGGCCGCGGGCACCTCGGCGGTGAAAACTTCGCTGAGCAGCGCGGAATCCACCGTCGGCGTCGCCGTCTCGGCGGGCCAGCAGGTGTCCGACCTGCTCACCGACATCAAGGCCAAGGTCGTGCAGGCGAACCAGCCCGGCCTCGACTCGGCTTCGCGCCAGGCGATCGATGCGGAATTCCAGCAGCTCACCCAGCAGCTCGAAAGCGTCGTTGCCGGCGCCAGTTTCGGCGGCGTCAACCTGCTGAACAGCGGCGCGTCCGACTTCACCGTGCTGAGCAGCGAAGACGGCGACACCATCAACGTCGGCGCGCAGGACCTGTCGCTGCAGGGCCTCGGCCTTGACGGCCTTTCGCTGACCAGTTCCGGTGGCGCCGCCTCGGCGCTGTCGGCGATCAACGGCGCCATCGACACGGCAAGCGCGCGGGTCGCCGATCTCGGCAGCTCGGCCCAGCGCATCGAGGAAGCCGCGACCTTCACCACGCGGCTCGACAACATCCTGAAGGAAGGTGTCGGCAATCTGGTCGACGCCGACCTCGGCGAGGAAGCGGCCGGCCTGTCGGCAGAGCGCGTCAAGCTGGAGCTTGGCCTGCGCAGCCTCGCCATCGCCAACGCTGGGCCGAAGGCCCTGCTGTCGCTCTTCCCGGGCGGCGGCGGCAACGACTGATCCCGCACTTTCCGGAAAAGGGGCCTTCATGGCCCCTTTTTCTTTGCCGCGCGATCAGGTTGGATGTGAGGCCTCACACAAGGAGTTGCCATGCCCGCCGCCGACGCCACGATCTTCCGCCGCTTTGTCGATATTCCCGGCGGCCAGGTGCATTACCGGACCGCGGGCGAGGACATGGGCGGCACGCCGCTGGTCATGTTCCACGCCTCGCCCAGCTCCTCAAAGCTGCTCACGCCGCTGATCGGCAAGTTCGGCCTGACGCGCCGGGTCATCGCCCCCGATACGATGGGCAACGGCGATTCCTCGGCCCCGCCCAAGACCGACAGTCCCGAGATCGACGATTTCGTCGACTGGCACCTGGCGGCGATGGACAAGCTCGGCCTCGGCACCGTCGATCTCTACGGTTCGCACACCGGTGCCGGCATCGCGGCGGAAATCGCCATCCGCCACCCCGGCCGTGTGCGCCGGCTCATCGTCGACGGCATCACCGGCAAGGCGACGCCGGGCGAGACCGATGCGCTGGTGAAGAAATATGCGCCCGGCGTCACCATCAGCCATGACGGCGCCTATGTCACCTGGCTGTGGAGCTACATCCGCGACACGTTCCTGTTCTGGCCGTGGTTCGAACATGGCCCGGCCAATGTGCGCGATGTCGGCCTGCCCTCGGCCGACGACCTGCATGACAAGTTCGTCGAGCTCCTGAAGGCGACGCGCACCTATCACCTGCCCTACAAGGCGGCCTTCCGCCACAACACCGCCTCGCGCATCCATCTCATCAAGACGAAGTGGCTCTACGCCTGCGGGGTCAACGACATGCTGATCAAGTATTACGACGCCAATGTCGCGCTGGTGCCGAACGCCGTGCATGTGAAGACGCCCGGCGTGTGGTCGCCGGAAGCCACCTGGAAGACGGTCGAGATCTTCAACCGCTTCCTCGATGGCGACGGGACGACGGTCTAGGGCGCTGCCCATGCTTCGAGACGCGCCCTTCGGGCGCCCTCAGCATGAGGGAAGAGTGTGTGGAAGAAATCAGTAGCTCTCACCCTCGGGAGCCGGCGCAGCCGGCGTCTCGAAGAGCGAGGCCGCTGTCTCAGAGGAACTTCGACGCGATATCGAGCGTCGAGCGCTTGCCGATGTTGTCGTAGTTTTCCTTGAGCCAGCCGTCGGCGGCGCGGCGGCCGATGTCGTGCAGGTGGCGCAGGAACTTCATGTCGGTGTTGAACTTGCTCGCGGCGCCGAAATGCTTGAGCTCGTCCTCGGCCTCGACCATGTGCATGTTCATGCGCTTGTAGCGGGTGGAGTCGAGCGCGCCGGAATCGATCAGCCGCGTTACGAACTGGATCGAGCGCATCTCGTGCAGCAGGCTCGAGTTGAAGCTGATCTCGTTGATGCGGTCCATGATGTCGCGGGCGCTGCGCGGCACCTCGTCGCGATGCATCGGGTTGATCTGGATCACCATGACGTCGCGCGATTCGCAGGAATAGATCAGCGGGTAGATGCAGGGGTTGCCCATGTAGCCGCCGTCGTAATAGGCCTCGCCGTCGATCTCGGTGGCCTGGAAGACAAGCGGCAGGCCGGAGGAGGCGAGCAGCACCTCCATCGACATCTCCCGGTTCTTGAAGATGCGCGCCTTGCCCGAGCGCACGTTGGTCGCGGCGATGAAGAGCTTCACCGCCGAAGCATGGCGCACCGCGTCCCAGTCGATCAGCGGCTCGAGCAGCTTCTCGAGCGGGTGGAAATTCATCGGATTGAGGTCATAGGGCGAGAAGACGCGCGTCAGCATGTCGAAGAAGACGAACCCGGGCGAGGTTTCCATCCGGTTGCCCGGCGCCCAGGGCGCGGGCTGCAGCATGCTGTAGCGGCCCGCTTCCGCGATCTCGGTCCACACGCGGTTCAGCGCCTCGCGGCCGCCTTCGCGCCCGTTCTTGGCAATGCCCGCGGCCAGCACCACGGCATTGACTGCCCCGGCGCTGGTACCGGAGATGCCGTCGATCTCGATCGTCGGGTCCTCGAGCAGGCGGTCGAGCACGCCCCAGGTGAAGGCGCCGTGGCTGCCGCCGCCCTGGAGCGCGAGGTTGATCCGCTTGTTCGCGGGTTTCGGCTTGGGTGCGTCGGTCAACGGGAGGTCCACGCTCCATCGACGGGCAGGGCCGCGCCGGTGATCGACCGGCCGCCGTCGCCGCACAGGAACAGCGTCAGCGCGCCCAGTTCCTCGACGCCGATGAAGCGCTTGTTCGGCTGCGATTCGAGGATGACGTCGCGGATCACCTTGTCGCGCGGCATGTTGTGCGCCTTGGCCTGGCCTTCGATCTGGCCCTCGACCAGCGGCGTCAGCACATAGCCCGGGCAGATCGCGTTGCAGGTGATGTCGAGCTGCGCCACTTCCAGCGCCACCGTCTTGGTCAGGCCGACAAGGCCGTGCTTGGCCGCGACATAGGCCGACTTGAAGGGCGAGGCGATCAGGCCGTGGGCCGAGGCGATGTTGACGATGCGGCCGAAGCTGCGGCTCTTCATGCCCGGCAGCACGGCGCGGATGCCGTAGAAGCAGGAGAGCAGGTTGGTCTGGATGACCTGTTCCCACTTCTCGATCGGGAATTCGTCGATCGGCGCGACATGCTGGATGCCGGCGTTGTTGACCAGGATGTCGACGCCGCCCAGTTCCTTCTCGGTCGTGGCGACCAGGTTGCTGAACTCCTCCGCCTTGGTCACGTCGGCGGCGGTGTAGCGCACCTTGGCCTTGGTGCGGCCCTCGAGCGCGGCACGGCTGTTTTCGAAGGCGGCGGCGGCGCGGCCGCCGTTCAGCATCACCGCGGCGCCGGCTTCGGCCAGCGACGTGGCGATGCCAAGGCCGATGCCGCTGGAAGAGCCCGTGACAAGGGCAACGCGGCCTGCCAGAGGCTTGTCGGAAGGATTCGTCATGGATGTGGCCCGGAAGAAGGAAGGGGTGGCCGTTCGGCCAGTTTTGCCCCCGCATTTGGCGGGGTGGCCGCGCCGCTGTCAACTTCCTCCACGCCGGCGGGCCGCCTGTCACAAAAGCGCATACAAGCCGTGGCTGGCCGTCGGCACCGGGGCCCTTATACTGGTGCCGGGCGGAGAGGAATGTGGGAATGGTGCAATGGACGCTGAACTTGGTCGGGTGATGGCTTATTCACCCAGCGCGTTTCTGTGGTTCGTCATCGCGGTGGTCATCCTGGCCTGGTTCCTGATCCTGCGCGGGATCAAGATCGTGCCCCAGGCAGAGGAATGGACGCTCGAACGCTTCGGCCGCTACACCCGCACGCTGCGGCCCG
>CANJEJ010000091.1 GCA_947473325.1 Alphaproteobacteria bacterium
AGGGATGCGTCTCTTCTTCCCCGGCGGCCAGCACCAGGCTCGCCTGGAAACAGGCAGCCACCGCGATGCCGGCGGCGGCGTTCAGGAAGGATTCCTCGCCCCCGTCGGGCTGATAGGTCGCGATTTCGGCGGCGCGCTCGATCGCTTCCAGCGTCACGCCGGCGGCCTGCGCGGTCAGGTGGTTGAGCGCGTTCATCAGTTCGGCCTCGTGCACGACCTCGAGCGCATCGGCGATCAGCGCCGACTTGAGCGATTCCTCCGCCTCCCACCAGTCGCTGTTCCACTGCGGATTTTCCGCGAGCGATTCGGCGTCGAGCCATGAGCGCACGCTGGCGACGCGCGCATGGGGAAAGCCCAGCGCCGCGACATAGTCGTCGGCCATCGCGACTTCCTCGGGCGTCAGCACGCGGCCGACACGCTCGAACCAGGGGATGTTGATGACGCGGCGGGCAAAGCGCGCCATCGCCGTCAGGCGTTGTACCTGCGGATCGTCGGGATCGAAACGGTCGTCGTCATCGTCGCCGGCAAAGCCGTTGGAATCGCTCACGGGAATGTCCTGGAAATTAGAGCGACGTGCCCAGACGTCGAACCGAAGGTTCGATAAATGGGCACATGTTGCTCTCTGATATCAAAGTCTAGCGGCGGGCCCGCGCGCGGGCGCGGCAGGCATGGCCGAAGGCGGTGAAGAGGGCGCGCGAGACAGGGTCGCCGCCGGCATCGAATTCCGGGTGCCACTGGACGCCGAGCGCGAAGGCGCGCGCGCCGTCGACCGACATCGCCTCGATGGTGCTGTCCTCGGCGGTGGCCTCGATCACCATGCCCTTGCCCGGCCGGTCGATGCCCTGGCCGTGCAGCGAGTTCACGTCGGCCGTGTCGCTGCCGAGGATCGCGTGCAGCGGGCCGTCCTTGCGGATGGTGATCGTGTGCGCGGGCTTCATCTGTTCGGCGATCGGCTTGGTGCGGTCGCGGCGATGATCCATGCGGCCCGGCAGCTCGTGCAGGAACTGGTGCAGCGTGCCGCCGAACGCGACGTTGAATTCCTGGATGCCGCGGCAGATCGCGAAGACCGGCACGCCCATCTCCACCGCGCCGCGGATCAGCGGCAGGTTGGTGGCGTCGCGATGCGGGTCATGCAGATCGCCATGGCGCGCCGGCGGGCCGGAATAATGGTGCGGCTCGATGTTCGACGCGCCGCCCGTCAGCAGCAACCCGTCCAGGCTTTCGAGCAGGCCGGGAATGTCGAGCCGGCTGCCCAGCGCGGGAATGATCAGCGGCAGGCCCTGCGTCACTTCGATGATGGCGTCGACGTTCCGCTCGCCGGTCGAATACATCATCATGCCGGGCCGCGCCTGCATCATGCCGGCGGGAATTCCGATCAGCGGTTTGACGGTCGGTGCGGTGTCCAAGATGAAGCCCAGGCGCGCGAAAAGTCAGGGGGCGCGGCGGCCTGATTACAGTCACAACCCGTGATTTGGCGCAAGGCCCCGAAGGGCCGCAGGATCGGCCCTTGAACGCGGCTAGTCCGGCCGCGGGCTGCCCTTGTTGAAGTTCGGGTTCACGAAGACGAAGCGCTGCGGGTCGATCGTCACCCCGGTGCGCAGGCCTTCCAGGCTGATGGTGGTCGACTTGCCCTGGGGGTCGCGCACGATCCACTGGCGCAGTTCGAAGGGCTGTTCGGTGAAGACCAGGGTGACGGCGCCGTCTTCCGGCCGGTCGGTGTCATGGCCGGTAACGGCAAGCGCGCCGGGCTGGCGCTGCACCTTGTCCACCACGATGTCCTTGCCGAAGGCCACCGTCGGCGCCAGCAGGAAGCCGAGCGGCGTGCGGCTGACCGGGATGTAGGACACCTCTTCCAGCTCCTTCTCGTAAAAGACGAGCTGCGATCCCGTCGCGACGATCAGGATTGGCACCGGCGGGTCGTATTCGAAGCGCAGCTTGCCCGGCCGCTGCAGGGAAAAGGTGCCGGTCGCCACCTCGCCAGTGGACGCGAACTGGGTAAAGCGCGATTCGGCGGAGCGGATGGTGTTGAGATAGGCCTCGACCCGCGCCACGTCGGCCTTGTCCTGGGCAGACAGGTCGGCGGCCGCAGCCGGCAGGGCGGCCAGGGTGGCAAGGGCGGTCAGCGCGAGCAGGAAACGGCGGAGCATGGCAGGCCAGGGTCTGGGGGAAGGGGCGCGTCGCCCCTGATATAGGCATGAACGCCCCGCCATGCACGGGGCTCCGGCCATGCGGCATTCAACCCCGCCGGTGCCGGCGTGCCGGCTGGGCCTTGACACATTTCCATATTTCTATAATTATCGAAATATGGAAATGACAGCCGCCCTCGCCGCCCTCACAGCGCTCGCCAACGACACCCGACTCGCCATCTTCCGCATGCTTGTGCAGCAGGGGCCCGATGGCTTGCCCGCCGGCGAGATTGGCGCCGACCTGAAGGTGGCGGCGGCCACCCTGTCCTTCCACCTAAAGGAACTGGAGCGCGCCGGCCTGGTCCATGCGCGCCGCGCCGGGCGGCAGATCTTCTATGCCGCCGACTTCGCGCAAATGCGCGGCCTGCTCACCTTCCTGACCGAGGACTGCTGCGGCGGCCATCCCGACATTTGCGGGCCCTTGCCCGCTTCGACCCAGGCCGCGGCGGACTGCTGCCCGCCAGCCGCCAAATCCAGCCGCAAGACGAAGAAGGAAACCGCATGAAACGTCTGCACCTGCATGTCGCCGTCGAAGACCTCGACACCTCCATCGGCTTCTACGCCCGACTGTTCGGCGCCCAGCCCGGCGTGGTGAAGCCCGACTATGCGAAGTGGATGCTGGACGATCCACGCGTCAATTTCGCCATCTCGACCCGCGCCGCCAGCGCCGGCCTCGACCATGTCGGCATCCAGACCGACAGCCGGGCCGAGCTCGACGAGATCGCCGCGCGGCTGCGCGACGCCGAGGATGCGGTGTTCCGCCAGGAAGACGCGGCCTGCTGCTATGCAAAGTCGGACAAGGCCTGGGCGCGCGACCCGAGCGGCCTGTCCTGGGAAACCTTCTTCACCCATGGCGAGCACACGGTCTATGGCGAGGACACGGCGCGTGATGCCACCACCACCCCGGGTTCCAAGGCCTGCTGCGCCCCCGCCGCTGCGTCAACCATGTCCACCAAAACCGCCTGCTGCTGAGAGAGTGTCATGACAGCCCGCTACAATATCCTGTTCCTTTGCACTGGCAATTCGGCGCGCTCCATCCTGGCGGAGTCCATCGCCAACCTGCGCGGCGGCAACATCCTGCGCGCCTGGTCGGCCGGCTCGCACCCCAAGGGCGCGGTCCATCCGCAGGCGCTGAACCTCCTGCGCAAGCTCGACATGCCCACCGACGGGCTGCGCTCCAAAAGCTGGGATGAGTTCACGGCGCCCGGCGCACCGCGTTTCGACTTCATCGTCACCGTCTGCGACAACGCGGCGAACGAAGTGTGCCCCGTGTGGCCGGGCAAGCCCGTCACCGCACATTGGGGCGTTCCCGATCCCGCCGCCGTCGAAGGCACCGAGGCCGAAGTGGCGCTGGCTTTCGCCGACGCATTCCGCGCCATGGAACGGCGCATCAACCTCTTCCTCAGCCTGCCGATCGCCAGCCTCGACTCCCTCGCGCTGGAACAGCGCATGGCGGAAATCGGCAAGACGGCCGACAAGCCGACGCTCGTCCGCTGATATGGCCGACCTCCCGCGTCGCCTCGTGGCCGAGGCGCTGGGCAGCGCGCTGCTGCTCGCCATCGTCATCGGCTCGGGCATCATGGGCGAACGGCTGGCGGGCGGGAATGTCGCGCTCGCGCTGCTGGGCAACACGCTGGCGACCGGCGCCGGGCTGTTCGTGCTGATCGTGCTGTTCGGCCCGCTGTCGGGCGCGCATTTCAATCCCGTGGTCACGCTCGCCATGGCGCTGCAGCGGCGGCTGGCCGCGCGCGATGCGCTGGGCTATGTCGTGGCGCAGGTGATCGGCGCCGTGCTCGGCGTGTGGGCGGCGCATGCCATGTTTGGCGAGGCGCTCTTGCAGGTGTCGGCCAAGCTGCGCGACGGCCCGGCACAGATCTTCGCCGAAGGTGTGGCCACCTTCACGCTGCTGCTCGTCATCCTGGGCAGCCAGCGCCTGCGGCTCGAAGCGGTCGCCGGCGCAGTGGCGCTGACCATCACCGCCGCCTACTGGTTCACCGCCTCCACATCCTTCGCCAACCCGGCGGTGACGCTGGCGCGGTCGCTGAGCAATTCCTTCGCCGGCATCGCGCCGGCCTCGGCGCCGGGCTTCATCGCCGGCCAGCTCGCCGGCGGCCTCGCCGCGCTGGCGCTGGGGCGCTGGCTGTTCCGCCCCGGCTGACACATGCCCCGCTGTTTGGTCGAAGGCAGACTCGGCCGGTCGGCCGTCAGACCAGTTCCGGTGCCGGCTCGTCCGATGCAACACCGAAATATTCAAGGCCGTCGGGGCATGGAAGCGTCTCGTCGCCCGTGAGGCGGCCAAGCAGATAGGCCACGGCCAGAACCATGTCCTCGGGTGTGTAGGGCTTTGGCATGGATCCGATCGCCGCGCTTCGCGCCGAGCTCGCGCGGCTCGTCTGGCCGCTGATGAAAAGGCTGGGAACGCCAATCAGCTTCAGTTCATGGGCCAGCGCGATGCCATCGTCGCGCCCGTGAAGCTCGATGTTCACCAGCGCGAGGGCGGGCTTGCTGTTCAATGCCGCGTCCAGCGCCTCGTGATGGCGGCTGGTGAGGTCGAGCACGTCATAGCCCGCATCCTCGAACTCGTCCTTCAGGACCAGCGCACAGAGGATGTCGTCCTCAACGATCAGGATCGTCTTGCCCAGCGCGGGTGTCTTCATCTTATCCATGGCTGGACTCCATTTCAGATATCAGCTCGGTGGATCGCCCGGCGCGCTAGCCGCGCGAGCGCTGGATTCGTGGCTTCTGCTCCCTGTTGTCCTTCACAAGGGCGATTTGCGTGTGGGTGATCACCACGCGCGTGCCGGGATCGGCCGGCTCGATGGTCACGCTGGCCGCCAGCTGCCGGGCCAGTGCCTGAACGATGCTGGTGCCCAAACCAGGACGGGCCAGGGCCGGGTCGGGCATGCCGATGCCATCGTCGGTGACTGACAGCGACCAGTTGGCGTTGCGGAAATCGCAGCCCACCGTGATGGTGCCGGTCCGCCCCTCCGGAAATGCGTATTTCAATGCGTTGATGACCAGCTCGGTGACGATCAGGCCCAGGCTGACGGACAATCTTGCATCCACGACCCCACCGGGCCCGGTCACGACCAGCGAAAGCTGCTTGCTGTCGCCGATCATCGCCGCGGCCATGCTGCTGCACAGGTTCCTGAAATAGGTGCCCAGCTCCAGCTCGCCATCGCCGGTGCTGGCGAGCTGCCGCTCAAGGGCGGCGACGGACATCACGCGATTATGGCTGTCGAGCAGATGACCGCGCGTCTCCTCGGACTGCGTCTTGCGCGCGTTCTGTAGCAGGACGCTGGCGACGATCTGCAGGCTGTTGCCGACGCGGTGGCGAACCTCCTGCAGCAGGACGAGATTCTGCTGCAGCACGTCGTCCATGAGAGCCTGGTCGGCGCGCGCGTCCGTCACGTCGGACACCGTCACCAGAAGCCGCCGGTTTTCGAGGTCGAGATACTCAAGCCGCTCGGCATGAATGACGAGGTGACGGGGTTCCTGGCCAGCCCGCTGCAGTTCGATCTCGCAGGCCTCGATGGGGGAGGACGCCTTGTTCGCCGCCTGCAAGAGGGACCGCAGTTCGGGCATGGCCCACTCGCCAGCCCCCAGGCTCGACAGGGGACGGCCGTTTGCGGCTTCGCCATCGACCGCGAAGGCGCGCGAAAACGACGTGCTCGCCGCAACGACATTGAAATCGCCGTCCAGCAGCAGGAGCGGTCCCGGCGAGGCCGTGACGACGGCCTGCGTCAGGCTGAGCGCGGCCTCTTCGCTATGACTTGGCGTTTGGGCAGCCATGGCTGGCCCTTCAAAAAACTGGAGGCTCGCAAGGCGAAAGCCGTACCCAGATCAACTTTCTGGCCAGGCGTCTCGCCCGGATATCCGGGCGCCCGGCCATTTCCTGCCAATCAGTTGGTGCCCACCCGCAGGGTGGACCCAACACAGCGATGGCACTTCTCCACTTGGCAGCCTAGCCGGTATCCGGCGGCCGTGCTGTTCACTCTTGCACACCGGCACGGTGACGATGAAAGCCACGCCGACCTTCCGCGGGCTTGCCGCAGGGGGGGAAGGCAGGAAAAAAGCGTCCTTATTTCGGGAATGCCGTCGGCATCCTGGGCTTCAGGCCCATCTTCTTCCCGAAGGTCGGGTTCGCGTAATAGATGATCATGTCGGCGATCTTGCCGCCGCGGAACCAGAAGAAATTCGCGTTGTTCAGGCGCATGTTGCCCGCCTTCTTGTAGGGCGAACCCTTCTTCACCGTCAGCCGGTGGCCGAAATAGGTGGTCGCCGCCGTGCCCTTGTCGCCATCGACCACGGTGTGGATGGTGCCGAAGTTGGTGGTGTAGTTGGCGAACAGGTGGCCATAGAAGGTGTCGAAGGACTGCTGCCGGCCCTTCGGATTCTTGAAGAAGACCTGCACCGGATTGTCGCCGTGATAGATCGTCGCCCGCGCATCCTCGGTGAAGCAGTCGCGGATCGTGGCGTAGTCGTCCTTCATGACGCTCGCCAGGTACTTCTTCTCGATCAGCCTGACGTAATCCGCGCGCGTCATCTTCTTGGTGGCCACAGGAGTCTCCTCGGAATTCGGGAAGGATGAACGTCTGCCCAGTGATTCAGCGTAACCCCCCCCAACTTCTCCTCCCACACAAGGGGGAGGGACGATGCGGCAGGACTTGAGCATCCCAATCGCGGCTGAGTCCGCAGACGCTACTCATATTCCGGAATCTTCCGCGCCAGGATCTCGCGCTTGCCGACATGGTTGGCGGGCGAAACGATGCCCTCCTGCTCCATGCGCTCGATGATGCGGGCGGCGCGGTTGTAGCCGATCTGCAGGTGGCGCTGGACGAAGCTGGTCGAGGCCTTGCCCTGGCGGCACACCACGTCGACCGCCTGGTCGTAGAGTGCGTCCGATCCTTCGCCGCCCTCGCTGCCGCCGCTGCCGATGGCGCCTTCCGGCTCCTCGGTTACCGCCTCGACATAGGCGGGCGCGCCCTGCTCGCGCAGATATTCGACCACCTTCTCCACCTCGCCATCGCTGACGAAGGGGCCGTGCACGCGCACGATGCGGCCGCCCGACTGCATGTAGAGCATGTCGCCGGAGCCGAGCAGCTGCTCCGCGCCCTGCTCGCCCAGGATGGTGCGGCTGTCGATCTTCGACGTCACCTGGAAGCTGATGCGCGTCGGGAAGTTCGCCTTGATCGTGCCGGTGATCACGTCGACCGACGGGCGCTGCGTCGCCATGATGAGATGGATGCCCGCGGCGCGCGCCATCTGCGACAGGCGCTGGACCGAGGATTCGATATCCTTGCCGGCGACGAGCATGAGGTCGGCCATCTCGTCGACGATGACGACGATGAAGGGCATGGCCTCGAGGTTGAGCGGCTGTTCCTCGAACACCGGCTTGCCGGTCTGTTCGTCGAAGCCGGTCTGCACCGTGCGCTTCAGGCTTTCGTTGTTCTTGCGCGCCTCTTCCAGGCGCTGGTTGTAGCCCGCCACGTTGCGCACGCCGAGATAGGACATGGCGCGGTAGCGGTTCTCCATCTCGCGCACCACCCATTTCAGCGCCACCACGGCCTTGCCGGGTTCGGTGACAACGGGCGCGAGCAGATGCGGGATGCCGTCATAGACCGACAGTTCCAGCATCTTCGGGTCGATCATGATGAACTTGCATTCATCGGGCCGCAGGCGATAGAGCAGCGACAGGATCATCGAGTTGACGGCAACCGACTTGCCCGAGCCGGTGGTGCCGGCGACCAGCAGATGCGGCATGCGCGCGAGGTCGGCGACAACCGGCGCGCCGCCAATGTCCTTGCCCAGCGCCAGCGGCAGCTTGGCCTGGGTGCTGTCATAGTCGCTGGCTGACAGCAGCTCGCGCAGCAGCACGGTCTCGCGTTCGGTGTTCGGCATCTCGATGCCGATGGCGTTCTGGCCCGGAATCACCGCGACGCGGACCGAGGTCGAGCTCATCGAACGCGCGATGTCGTCGGCGAGGCCGATGACGCGCGAGGTCTTGGTGCCGCGTGCCGGTTCCAGTTCATAGAGCGTCACAACGGGACCCGGGCGCACCTTGGTGATCTCGCCGCGGACGCCGAAATCCTCCAGCACCGATTCCAGCATGCGTGCGTTCTGCTCCAGCGCGTCCTCGCTGGTCAGGTCCTGGCGCTTCACCACCTTGGGCAGGCTCAGCAGCGCGAGCGGCGGCAGCGCGATCTCGCCATCGCTGCCCAGGTTGAGCGAGGGCTGCGCCTCGGCCTTGGCGCGCTTGCCGGTGGCGGGCTTGGGCGCGCGCTTTTCCACCCGCGGGGCGGGCGGCGGCGCGATCTCGTCTTCTTCGTCTTCCGCCTCGTCGGCCTCGCTGCGCGGCGGCGCCGGGCCGAAGGTCGGCTCAAGGCGGCCGCCGGCGCGGCGCGGCGATCTCGTCATTGTCCTATCCGCCTTGACGGACTTCTCGGCGCGTTCGGCACGGCGTTCGGCGACGGCGGAGCCGGCGCGGCGGAACACCGGGACCAGGCGGCCGAGCAGCAGCAAGACGAAGGCCAGGCCATGGCCGAACTGGCGTGCCAGCCACCAGCCGCCGCGGCCCAGCATGCGCCATTCCGATGTCGACAGCGCCACCGCGAACAGCGCCGCGGGAATCAGCGCGGCGAGCGCGACCAGGCCATAGGCGGCGGGCGCGGCTTCCACGGTCAGCGCCGTGCCCAGCGCGACGGCGCGGCGCAGCAGCACGTCGCCGACAAAGCCGCCGGGCGCGAAGGGCGGCACCCAGTCGATCAACGGCACCAGGCCGGCGGCAGCGATGCCCGCCAGGACCAGGCTGAAGGGCAGCAGCACGATGTTGAGCCAGGCCCAGGGCAGGCCGCGGTGCGAGGCGAGCCGCCACGACCAGCCCGCCAGCACCAGCACGACCAGCGCCGAGGCGAAACCGAACGTCTGGAACGACAGGTCGGCGACCATGGCGCCGCGCGCGCCCAGCCAGTTGGCCGGCGCCGCCGAGGTTGCCGTGTTGATGCTGGGATCGTTGGGCGAATAGGAGATCAGCGTCGCGGCATAGGCAAGCGCGAGGCCGAACACCACGCCGGCGCCAAGCTCGATGGCGCGGCGGCGCAGGAAGTCGGCGGTGCCGGTGGGCAGGAAAGCTTCGCGATTGCTGGCGGCCATGGCCGATTGTCCTTCGATCTTTCCTAAGCGTTCCTAAAGAGCCTCGGCCACGCGGCGCAGGCCCTCTTCGGTCTTGGTCACGTCGTCCACCAGGGCGAGGCGGATATAGGCGGCGCCCGGGTTCGCTTCCCCCGCCACGTCGCGCGTCAGGTAGTGGCCGGGCAGCACGCGCACGCCGGCGCTCGCCCACAGATGCTTCGCCACCGCTTCCGAATCGCCGACATCGAGCCACAGGAAGAAGCCGCCGCCCGGCCGGTAGAAGCCGAAGCGGTTGCCCAGGATGCGCTCGGCGATGTCGAACTTCTGGCGATAAAGGGCGCGGTTCTCTTCCACATGCGCTTCGTCGCGCCACAGCGCGGCGGAGGCCGCCAGCGTCGGCAGCGGCGGCAGCGAGCCGCCATAGCTCCGGAGTGTGCGAAAGCGTTTGATGAGATCGGGATCGCCGGCGACGAAGCCCGAGCGCAGGCCCGGCGCGTTCGAACGTTTCGACAGCGAATGGAAGACGAGCACGTTCTTCAGGCTGCCGGTCTCGGCGCCGATCTGCAGCGTGCCGGTCGGTGCTTCGCGCGTGTAGATCTCGGCATAGCATTCGTCCATCAGCAGCACGAAGTCATGCCGGCGGGAAAGCGCGAGCAGGCGGCGCAGGTAATCGGCGCTTGCCACCGTGCCCTGCGGGTTGGCGGGCGAACACAGGTAGAAGACCGCCGCGCGGGCGAGATCGCGTTCGGGAATCGCGTCGAGGTCGGGGAAGAAATTATGCGCCCGGGTGGCCGGCAGGTAGACCGGCTCCGCCCCGGCGGCGAGCGCCGCCCCGGCATAGGCGTGATAGAACGGATTCGGCATCAGCGCCGCCGGCCGCGCCCCTGCCTTTTTTTCCGGCACCGCGATCAGCGGCGCCATGAACAGCCCCTCGCGCGTGCCCGACAGCGGCAGGATGTGGCGGCCCGGCTCGATCATGCCGGCGGGCAGGCCATAGCGCCGCGTCAGCCAGTCGGCCACCGCCTGGCGAAAATCGGGGGTGCCGTCGAGCGGCGGGTATTTTCCCAGCAATGCACGGTTTGCGTGCAAAACCTCGGCCACGAACCCGGGAATCGGGTGCTGCGGCTCGCCAAGATGGAGCACGATCGGGGGCTTTCCGGGCGAAATTGGCCCCAAAAGCGCGGAAAGTCGCTCGAATGGGTTGTCTCCGAGGCCGTCCAGGCGCGCGTTGAACACATCAGCCCGCTAGTTAAGATTCGCCGCTAACTACAATAATAGCACAGGAATCTAGCTCCGGCCCCGGCTCGGTTCAAGTCTGGCCATTCGCCCAGCAAAAAGGGCCCCGCGATTGCTCGCGGAGCCCCGAAAAAGCGCTGCCCGGCCCCTGCAGCGGAGGGCCGGGCAGCTATCCATCCAAGGGGGAAGTGCCCTAGACCAGACCTTGGATGGATGTCCCAGACGAAACCAAAACCAAACGACGCAAGCCTCCGTTTCCCGTCTTGTTCTAGTGGAGGCTTTCACCATGCAGGGCGAGATCGAGACCTTCGCGCTCTTCGTCCTCGCTGACGCGCAGGCCGACGAGAGCACCGACGATCTTGAACAGGATGAAGCTGACGATGGCGCAATAGACGATCGTGACGGCGATGCCGTAGATCTGCGTCAGCACCTGGCCGGCATTGCCTTCGATCAGGCCGGCCGGGCCTTCGCTGCCGCTCACTTCGCTCATCGCGAAGACGCCGGTCAGGATGGCGCCGACGATGCCGCCCACTGCATGCACGCCGAACACGTCGAGCGAGTCGTCATACTTGAAGCGGCGCTTCAGGCTCGTCGAGGCCCAGAAGCAGACAAGACCGGCGACCAGGCCGATGACCAGCGCGCCGCCGGGCAGAACGAAACCCGAGGCCGGCGTGATCGCCACCAGGCCCGCCACCGCCCCCGAGATGATGCCGAGCACCGACGGCTTGCCGCGCACGATCCACTCGATGACCATCCAGGCCAGCGCCGCGCCGCCGGTGGCAATCTGCGTCACCGCCATCGCCATACCGGCGCGGCCGTCGGCGGCCACCGCGGAGCCTGCGTTGAAGCCGAACCAGCCCACCCACAGCAGCGAGGCGCCGATGACGGCGAGGCCGAGGTTGAACGGCGCCATGTTGTCGGTGCCGAAGCCCTTGCGCTTGCCGAGCACGATGGCGCCGACAAGGCCCGCGACACCGGCATTGATGTGCACCACGGTGCCGCCGGCATAGTCGAGCACGCCGGCGGTCATCAGGAAGCCGCCGCCCCACACCCAATGCGCGATCGGCGCGTAGACGAGGATCAGCCACAGCGCGACGAAGATCATCAGCGCCGAGAATTTGATGCGGTCGGCCAGCGCGCCGGTGATCAGCGCGCAGGTGATGATCGCGAAGGTCATCTGGAAGGTCATGAAGACGCTTTCCGGGATCGTCCCGGTCTGCGACGTCACGCCCATGTCCATCAGCAGAACCTTGGAGAAGCCGCCGATGAGCGAGCCGCCTTCGGCGAAGACCAGGCTGTAGCCGATCACCATCCAGATCACCGTGACCAGCGCGGTGATGGCGAAGCTCTGCATCATGGTGGCGAGCACGTTCTTCTTCCGCACCATGCCGGAATAGAAGAGCGCGACACCGGGCACGGTCATCATCAGGACCAGCGCGGTGGACACCAGCATCCAGGCGGTGTCGCCGCCGGACAGTTCCTTGGTCTCCTGGGCGAAGGCCGGTCCGGCCAGGCCAACGGTCAGGAGGAGCGCCGCGGGGGCGCCGATTCGGGCTGCTGCAAGGGTCATGGTTGTTCAGGTTTCCACACTGGCGGGCATCGTCTTCCCAACGGTGCCGTCGGTTGTCTCCGCCCTTCCTATTCCAAGAACCGTGCCGGTTTTCGCCGGAAGGCTAAGCCGTTGATTCCATGGACTCCTTGAAAAGACTCGGCTTTTCCGCCCGATTTGGCGGCTGCTCAATTCAAAGGCAGGGCAAAAGGACTGCCCAAGAAAGGGGCAGAGTCATGCTGCACTGCGGTATTGCCTTGCCCTTTGTCGATCCGGCCTTACGTTGAACCCATGACCCATCCCGCGCCGACCCCCGAACAGCTGACTGACCTGACCCCGGACCGCTCCGCCGATCTCTTCATCGCCGGCGGCGGCATGGTGGGCATGACACTGGGCATCGTCGCAGCCCGGGCCGGGCTGTCGGTTGTCGTTGCCGACCGGGAGCTGCCCGCGACCCAGCTCGCCCCGCCATTCGATGGCCGGGCCAGCGCCATTGCCTATGGCACCAAGAGAATGCTGGAGACGGCGGGCATCTGGCCGGAACTCGCCGCCGAGGCCGAGCCGATCCTCGAGATCCGCGTGTCAGAAGAACGCTCGCCGCTCTTCCTGCATTACGACCATGCTGAACTCGGCGACGAACCGCTGGGCTGGATGCTGGAGAATCGCTTCATCCGCCGCGGCCTTCATGCGGTCGCCGCGCAGACGGCGAACCTGACCGTACTGGCGCCCGCGGCGGTGACGGCGGTGGAGCGCGGTCCGGTTTTCGCCATCGCGACGCTG
>CANJEJ010000092.1 GCA_947473325.1 Alphaproteobacteria bacterium
CGCCTTCATGCCGTCGGCCGCCCAGCCGATCCTGCCAAATCAGACGATGGCTCCGCCGCTGGCGCAGATGGCCTATAACCAGTCGCTCGGCAATGCGCCCGCGGCGCTGCCCGCACCGGGCATGCCGATGGCCTCGGGCGGCATGGCGCTGCCCGGTTTTGGCGGCGGCGGTATGGAGCCCGCTGCAGTGGTGCGCTTTGCCAACGGCTCCAGCAGCGTGCCCGGCGAATATCGCACCGCGCTTCGCCGCGTCGCCGAGGAATACCGCAGCCGGGGGGGCGCTGTGCGCGTCGTCGGCCATGCATCGGGCCGGGCCGGCGGCAGCGCCGCCAACGAGAAGCTGATCAACTTCAAGGTTTCGCAGGACCGGGCGCAATCGGTTGCCAATGAACTGATCCGACTGGGCGTTGCGCCCCAGGCGATCTTCACCGAGGCGGTGGCCGACAGCGACCCGCTTTATGACGAGAACAATCCGCGCGGCGAAGCCGAGAACCGCCGTGCCGAGATCTATCTCGATTTTTAGGGCTTTCAGGTCTATGCATCCGCCGAAATCGCCGCGTTTGATGCGGCTGTCCGCACTTCCGACACAATGAAACCCGACCTTACCATCGTTTCCCCTCCAGCTTCTGGTCCCGTCATGGACACCGAGTTCCATCGCATCAAGCGCCTGCCGCCTTACCTGTTCGCCGAAATCAATGCGGTGAAGGCGAAGAGCCGGGCGGCGGGCGAGGACATCATCGACCTCGGCATGGGCAACCCGGATTTCGCGCCGGCACCGCACATCATCGAGAAGCTGGTGGAAGCGACCCGCAACCCGCGTGCGCATCGCTACTCGGTGTCAAAAGGCATTCCCGGGCTGCGCCGCGCGCATGCCGCCTATTACGCGCGCCGCTTCGGCGTCGAGATCGACCCGGAGAAGGAAACCATCGTCACGCTGGGTTCTAAGGAAGGCCTCGCCAACCTCGCGCAGGCGATCACCGCGCCGGGCGATGTGGTGCTGGTGCCGAACCCGAGCTATCCGATCCACACCTTCGGCTTCATCATCGCCGGTGCCTCGATCCGCCATCTGCCGGTGGGGCAGGGCGAGGACTTCCTGCGCCTGCTCGACCGCGCGGTGCGCCATTCGGTGCCGAAGCCGCTTGCGCTCGTGCTGTGCTATCCGGCCAATCCGACAGCCGAGGTGGTCGATCTCGACTTCTATCGCGAGGTCGTCGCCTTCTGCCGCCAGCAGGGCATCTGGATCATTTCCGATCTCGCCTATGCCGAGATCTATTTCGACGAATTCAAGCCGCCATCGATCCTGCAGGTGCCGGGGGCCATGGACATCGCCGTCGAGTTTACCTCGATGAGCAAGACCTATTCGATGGCGGGCTGGCGCGTCGGCTTCGCCGCCGGCAACCGCGTGCTGATCGATGCGCTCGCGCGGGTCAAGAGCTATCTCGACTATGGCGCCTTCACGCCGGTGCAGGTCGCTGCCACGGCGGCGCTGAACGGTCCGCAGGATTGCGTCGACGAGGTGCGTGCTGCCTACAAGGGGCGCCGCGATACGCTGGTGTCGAGCCTGCATGTCGCCGGCTGGGAAATTCCAAGCCCGCGCGCCAGCATGTTCGCCTGGGCCCCCGTGCCGCCCGCCTTCCGCGAAATGGGCTCGATGGAATTCTCGAAGCTGCTGCTGGAGGAGGCCAAGGTGGCCGTCTCCGCCGGTGTCGGCTTCGGTGAATATGGCGAAGGCTACGTGCGCATCGGGCTGGTCGAGAACGAACAGCGCATCCGCCAGGCCGCGCGCAACATCAAGCGCTTCCTGCAGTCGCGCGGCATCAACAGCGCCGGTGCGCCGGTGCCGCCCAAACGGGCTGCCGCCTCCTGATGGCGCCGCTGCGGATTGGAATCGCCGGCCTCGGCACCGTGGGCGCCGGCGTCATCAAGGTCCTGTCGGCCAATGGCGAGCAGATCGCGGCCCGTTGCGGCCGCGCAATCGAGATCGTTGCTGTGGCCGCACGCGACCGCAACAAGGACCGTGGCATCGACACGTCGAAGTTCCGCTGGGTCGACGATCCGGTGGCGCTGGCGACGGACCCTGGCATAGACGTCGTCGTCGAACTGATCGGTGGCGAAGATGGCGCGGCGCGCAAGCTCGTCGAAGCCGCGGTGGCGGCCGGCAAGGGCGTCGTTACGGCGAACAAGGCCCTGATCGCCAAGCGCGGCGTTGCCATCGCGGCGGAAGCCGAGAAGAAAGGCGTGCCGCTCTATTTCGAGGCGGCGGTGGCGGGCGGCATCCCGATCATGAAGGCGCTGCGGGAAAGCCTCGCCGCCAACCAGCTCACGCGGATCTACGGCATCCTCAACGGTACCTGCAATTACATCCTGACGACGATGGAAGCGTCGGGCCGCGATTTCGCCGACGTTCTCGCCGAGGCGCAGAAGCTTGGTTATGCCGAGGCCGACCCATCCTTCGACATCGACGGCGTCGACACCGCGCACAAGCTCGCCATCCTCGCCAGCGTGGCCTTCGGCGTGCCGGTCGACTTCAGCGCCATCCATGTCGAGGGCATCCGCAACATCACGGCGCAGGACATCCGATTCGCTGCCGAACTCGGCTATCGCATCAAGCTGCTGGGCATCGCCACGCGCACGGCGCAGGGGCTGGAGCAGCGCGTGCACCCCTGCATGGTGCCGATCCATTCGCCGGTCGCCCATGTCGAGGGCGCCTACAACGCCGTGCTGGCGGATGGCGACTTCGTTGGCCGCACCGTCTACGAAGGCTCTGGCGCCGGTGCCGGGCCGACGGCGTCGGCCGTCGTCGCCGACATCATCGACATTGCGCGCGGCCACCGGGTGTCGCCCTTCGGCGTACCCACGGCGGCGCTGAAGAAACTCAAGGCCGGCAGCGTCGAGAACCGCTTCGGCGCCTATTACTGGCGTCTGGAAGTGACCGACCAGCCCGGCGTGATGGCCGATGTGGCGGCGATCATGCGCGACCACCGCGTCTCCATCGAATCCGTGCTGCAGCGCGGACGCGACCCCGGCGAGCGGGTGTCGGTTATCATGACGCTGCATGAGGCCGAGGAGCGCGGCATGAAGGCGGCGTTCGCCGAGATCGGCCGCCTAGCCAGCATGGCCGCGCCGCCCTGCATGATTCGTATCGAACCCAATTTGTAAGACCAAGAGGACACCATGAGCGACGACCAAACCGGCCTTGACCGCGGCCTCGTGCTGGGCGCGGTGCGCGCCACCGAAGCGGCGGCCATCGCCGCCTCGCGGCTGATCGGCAGCGGCGACGAAAAGGCGGCCGACCAGGCGGCGGTCGATGCCATGCGCACGCTGCTCAACGATCTCGAGATCGACGGCGAAGTTGTGATCGGCGAAGGTGAACGCGACGAAGCGCCGATGCTCTATATCGGTGAGAAGGTTGGCACCGGCCGGGGCCCGAAGATCGACATCGCGCTCGACCCGCTCGAGGGCACGACCATCACCGCGACCGGCGGCCCCAATGCGCTCGCCGTGCTGGCGATGGCGGAGAAGGGCGGCTTCCTCAACGCGCCCGACACCTACATGGAAAAGATCGCGGTTGGCGGCGGCCTGCCCGAAGGCGTGGTCGATCTCGACCGCGCGCCGGGCGAGAATATCCTCGCGCTTGCCAAGGCCAAGGGCTGCGCGCCGTCGGACCTGATGGCCTGCATCCTAGATCGGCCGCGGCACCAGAAGATCATCGACGACGTACGCAAGGCCGGCGCGCGCATCAAGCTGATCCCCGATGGCGACGTTGCCGGCGTCATCGCCTGTGCGGAAAAGGGCACCGGGGTCGACATCTACATGGGCATCGGCGGCGCGCCGGAAGGCGTGCTCGCGGCAGCGGCGCTGTGCTGCATCGGCGGCCAGATGCAGGGCCGCCTTGTGTTCCGTACCGATGACGAACGCGCCCGCGCCCAGCGCATGGGTATCACCGATTTCGGCCGCAAGTATTCGCTCGGCGACCTCGCCCATGGTGACGTGCTCTTTGCCGCTTCGGGCGTGACCGACGGCTCGATGCTGCAGGGCGTGCAGCGGCGCGACGACGTCGTCTTCACCCATTCGATCGTGATGCGGGCGAAGACGGGCTCAGTGCGCTGGATCAAGGCACAGCACGACGTCGCCAAGGCGCTCAAGGGCACGATCAAAGGCCGCTGATGGCGGCCGGAACCGGAAGCTTCCGCGACGGTGCTCCTATCCTGGGGGTGGAGCACTCGGCCTCGGGCCGCTTCTGGCGCTCACGCGTCTCCGATGAACGCCTCGCCCTCGCCATCGCCCAGGCCCATGACCTGCCCGAGGTGATTGGCCGCGTGCTGGCCGCGCGCGGCGTCACGGCCGGCGATGCGCTGCAATACATGGCGCCCAGCTTGCGCGACCTGCTGCCCGATCCTTCGATCCTGCCCGACATGGATGCCGCCGCCGACCGCCTGGCGACGGCGGCGGCCAAGGGCGAGGCCATTACCGTCTTCGGCGACTACGACGTCGATGGCGCCACGTCCTCGGCCCTGCTGGTGCGCTATTTCCGTGCCGTCGGTGTTGCCGTCGAGACCTATATTCCCGACCGCCTCATCGAAGGCTATGGCCCCAACACGGCCGCGCTGCGCAAGCTGGCGGCGCAGGGCGTGCGCGTTGTCGTTACGGTGGATTGCGGCACGCTCGCCTTCGAACCACTGGCCGCGGCCGCCGAAGCCGGCCTCGACGTCATCGTCATCGACCATCACATGGCCGAACCGGAATTGCCGCAGGCGCGCGCGGTGGTGAATCCAAACCGGCTCGACGCCACGCCGGGCCTTGGCCAGCTTGCCGCCGTGGGCGTCGCCTTCCTGCTTGCCGTCGCCGTCAATCGCGCGTTGCGGAAACGCGGCTGGTTCAGCCAGCGCCAGGAACCCTCCCTGCTGCAATGGCTCGACCTGGTCGCGCTCGGCACGGTCTGCGACATGGTTCCGATCACCGGCCTCAACCGTGCCTTCGTCGCGCAGGGGCTGAAGATCGCGGCGCAGCGCAACAACATCGGCATCGCCGCGCTCGCCGACATTGCCGGCGTGCGCGAGCGGATGGGCTGCTATCACCTCGGCTTCCTGCTCGGCCCGCGCGTCAATGCGGGGGGGCGTATCGGCCGCTCCGATCTCGGCACCTTGCTGCTCTCCACCGAAGATCCGGGCGAGGCGATGGCGATCGCGCAGGAACTGCACCGCCTGAATGCCGATCGCCGCACCATCGAGGCGGGCGTGCAGGACGAAGCGCTGCGTGCCGCCGCCACGCAAGCGAACATGGCGGCCATCGTCGTGGCGGGACAGGGCTGGCACCCGGGAGTCGTCGGCATCGTCGCGACACGGGTGAAGGATGCGTTCAATCGTCCGGCGGTCGTCATCGGCCTGAACGGCGGCGTGGGCAAGGGCTCGGGCCGCTCGGTGCCGGGCTTCGATCTCGGTGCCGCCGTCATCGCTGCGCGCCAGGCGGGACTGCTTGAGGCCGGCGGCGGCCATGCCATGGCGGCGGGCCTCACCATCGCGCCCGACCGCGTCGATGCCTTCCATGCCTTTCTCGAGGCGCGGGCCGAAAGCGCGCTGGGGGCCGATCCGCCGCGCCCCTCGCTCGGCCTCGATGGCGCGCTCGCCGCCGAAGGCGCCACCACCGGTCTTGTCACCATGCTGGAACGCGCCGGTCCCTATGGCCAGGGCAACCGCGAGCCGCGTTTCGCACTGCCCTCCTTGCGTGTGGTCAAGGCTGATATCGTCGGCACCGATCATGTACGCGTGATCCTGTCGGGCGGCGCGGGCGGGCGGCTGAAGGGCATTGCCTTCCGCTCGGCGGGCGAGCCGGTTGGCATCGCGCTGCTGGGCGCCGGCGGCCGCAAGCTCCATGTCGCCGGCACGCTGCGCGCCGACACCTGGCAGGGCAGGGATGAGGTGCAGCTTCAAATCGACGACGTGGCGCCGGCGGATTGACGCCGGGTGAACCGGGAACCCGGAACACCGGGGCTTGCGTTCATCCCCCATGGCAACGGTGCTGGATTTCGGCCGCGGATGCGGCAATCATGGCGGGCGCCCGGCAACGGGACGGTTTGTCGATGCCCCTGATTTGGTCGGGGTCCGGCCTGGTGGTTACATGGAACGCACCGAGTGGATTCAATTCATCATTCGCCTGTCCTTCGGGCGCCACGCGTTTTCGCGGGAATTCTTTGAAGGCGTGCGCATCCTGCGCGAGATCGAAGGCTGGATGCGCAAGCACCATGTCCTGCTGCTGCCCTATTTCGACGAATACGGCTTTCCGCGTTTCCCGTCCGGCACGGTGACCGTGTCGTTCCTGGCACGGGAGGAAGCTGAAAAGGCGATGGCCTTCCGCGTGCTGGTGAATGAACTCGGCCTGTCGAGCACGCTGGAAAGCGTCCGCCTCGTCAACCTGCCGGAATCCCGGCTGACGCCGCCGCGCCCTGTTCCCTACTTCTAGGCGATCCGGCTCCACAGCCAGCGGCCGAGCAGGAGCACGGTGGCGATCCACAGCGCCACGATGACCGCCGCGCCGGTCCAGCTCGCCGGTGCCCGCGCGATGCGTTCGCCCGCCACCCGGCGCAGGTCGCTCATCACCGGCTCGGGGATCAGGCGCAGCGCCAGCCAGATCCCGGCGGGCACCAGGATCAGGTCGTCGACCAATCCCAGGACCGGGATGAAATCGGGGATGAGGTCGATGGGCGACAGGGCATAGGCGGCCGTCACCGCTGCCAACAGCTTGGCGGCAAGGGGCACGCGCGGATCGCCGGTCGCCAGCCACAGCGCCACCACATCCCGCTTCAGCCCTCGCGCCCACAGGCGCAGTTGATCCATCGCCTTCATGACGGGAGTGAAGCATGTTTGGCCATGTCCCGGACAGACGCGAGAAGGCCGTTGCGCGTTGCGAACAACCGGCTCAGCATGGACTACCCCGGGAGGAACCGAACATGTCGCCGAAGAAGAAGTCCAGCGTGCCGATGCTGCTCAACCGCGAACGCGCCTATGCGGTGATGGACAAGTACAAGCTTGACGGCCTGCTCGCCGCGACACCGATCAACATCTACTACATGACGAATTTCTGGGGCGCGACGATGAAGATGCGCCGCACCTTCTTCAATTACGCGGTGCTTCCGCGCGATCCCAAAATGCCGGCCGCGCTCATCATGACCGCCGCCGAAATCGCCCGACTCAGCGAAATGCCGACCTGGGTCCCGAATGTCGTGACCTATTCGCACCCGGCCCTGACCCGAATGCGCGACTACGACACGGCGACAGAGGAGCCGCAGGCCGGCGACCCGCTGCGCTGGCCGATCCGCAAGAAGGGCCTGACGGCGCGCGAAAAGGGCTGGATCACCATGACCAGGGCGCAGGCCGCCAAGATCGGCGCGACGCCGGCCTTCGCGCTCCGCCGCGCGCTGCGCGACGCGGGCCTGGAATCGGCACGTCTTGGTACCGACGATCCGCGTCCGATCCAATGGATGAACGAGATGGGCCTCAAGAAGCTCAAGGGCGTCGAGGCGACCAACATCTTCCGCGAGATCCGCATGGTGAAATCGCCGGCAGAAATCAAGATCATCCGCGAGGCGGCGCGCATCAACGAAGCGGGCGTCAATGCGGCGATCCGCTCGATGAAGGTCGGCATGACCACCACCGAGCTCGAGACCAATTTCAACATCGCGGTGGCGAAGCTCGGCGGCAGCGGCGTCTACATGTCCTGCGGGGGCGGCGGCTTGCCGCATGACAAGGTAATCAAGGGCGAGCCGGTGATGTTCGACGGGCTTGCCACCTACAAGCACTACCACGGCGACATCGGGCGCACCGCGGTGGTGGGCAAGCCGTCGGCCGAGATCGTCAAGCGCAACAAGGCGATGACGATCGGCTGGGAAACCGCCTTCGAGACCATACGGCCCGGCGTGACGGGCCGCGAGATGACGACCAAGGTGCTGGCGGCGATGGACAAGGCGGGTTTCCCCGGTTTCATCGTGGCGACGCCGCATTCGATCGGCCTCGAGCACACCGACCATCCGCTGCCCATCGGCACGGACCTGCCAGGCTCGCGCGGCGATCTCGTGTTCGAGGAGAACATGGTGATCAACGTCGATCTGCCGTTCCACGAATATGGCTGGGGCTCCATGCATCTCGAGGACATGATCCGCGTTACCAAGAACGGCTGCGAACCGCTCACCTCGATGAAGACCGGACTGGTGGTGAAGTAGGGCCGGAAGGGCCTGGGTTCACGCCCCGCCATGACGCAAGCGCCCATCGCTACGCGCTTCCTCTATCTGCGCGCCGATTCGCCGCCGCCCTTCGCCTATGCCTATCCGCCACCTGCGGGGCAGGCGGCGCGGGGCGGCGACTATGACTGGGTACCGGCCGCGGTGACGGATGCGCGGCCGCGCGTAGACACCCTGTCGCTTGACCGCGAAGGCTTCGTGCTGCGCCGGTGCCCCACCGCGATGCCTGCGCGGGCGGACGATGCGGCAATCAAGGCCATCTACTACCCCGAGGTTGCGGCGCTGCTGCGAAGCGAGATGGGCGCGTCGCATGTGCTTGTGTTCGACCACACGCGGCGGCTCGCCGGGGCCGAACCGCCGGCCGGCATGCGCGAGGCGGTCCTGCGCGTGCACAACGACTACACGATGCGTTCGGCCCCGCAACGGGTACGCGACCTGCTGCCGGCGGCGCAGGCCGACCTGCTGCTCGGGCAGCGCTGGGCCCTCGTCAATGCCTGGAGGCCGCTCACCCGAGTCGTGCCGCGCACGCCGCTCGCCTTCTGCGATGCAACGACGGTGCGGCCAGAGGACTTCGTCGCAGCCGCCCTGATCTATCCCGACCGCCGGGGCGAGACATCATCGGTGGTGCATAGCCCGCACCACCGCTGGGCGCATTTCCCCGCCATGGCACCGGACGAGGTGGCGCTGTTCAAATGCTTCGACAGCGATGGGCGCAAGGCCTGCATGACGCCGCATTCCGCCTTTGACGATCCGGCGACGCCCGCTGACGCGCCGTTGCGCGAGAGCATCGAGGTGCGGGCGTTGCTGTTCTTCGCGCCCGAATGGGCCAGGCAGACCGCGGCGTGAACCGCCCCGGGCGTACCCGCACCCTGCGCCATGACGGCGGCGGCATGGCCTGGGAGCTGGCCTATGCGACGCCCAGCCCGCGCGTCGCCCCCTATGTCCGCGAGCTGTGCGGTTTCTGGGAGATGACGGCGGTGCCGATGCTGCGGCGCGAGTTTCCCGAGAGCCAGTTCGTGATGGTGATCGAGTTTGGCCCACCGCTCGCCGTCTACGGTCCCTACAACCATATGGAGCCGGCGCGGCACAGCACCGGCTTCATCGCCGGTATGCATGACTGTTTCGCGGTGACCGAGTCGGTCGGTTCCATGCGCGGGCTGCAGGTGAACTTCACCCCGCTCGGTGCGCGCCTGTTCCTTGGTTTGCCGCTGCACGAACTGTTCCGCCGCGTTGTCTCAATCGATGACATTCTCAGCGCGGAAGGCCCGCGGCTTGCATCCCAGCTCCACGACCTCAATGACTGGGAGGCGCGCTTCGCCCTGGTCGAACGCGTGATCGAAACCCGCATTGCCGCCGCGAAGCCGCTGTCGCGTGGCGTCGTCTGGGCCTGGCAGCAGCTTGAGACGACGCAGGGCAGGGTGGAAATCGGCGCGCTGGCCACGAAGCTTGAATGGAGCCGCAAGCACCTGATCGCCCAGTTCCACGACCAGATCGGCGTGCCGCCCAAGCTCGCCGGCCGCATCCTGCGCTTCGAACAGGCGATCGAGCGGCTGAAGGCCGACACGGTGACAAGCCTCGCCGAACTCGCGCTTGACTGCGGCTATTACGACCAGTCGCATCTCGCCCGGGACCTCAAGGACTTCACCGGCCTCAGCCCGCGCGAGCTGGCGAAGCGGCGCCTGCCCGATGGCGCCGGTTTCGGCTTCTGATCGCGATCCGGTTAAATTCGTCCAAGAAGACAGGGCGCGCGAGCCCTAGCCTTCCCCCCATCGTTGATGCAATCGATGGAGACACCCATGGCCCCGAAAACCCTGCCGCCCGGCCCGCCTACCTTGATCGCCACCATGCGCTACAAGGATGCGCCCAAGGCCATCGCCTGGCTGGAAAAGGCGATCGGCTTCACGCCGCAATTCGTCGTGCCGGGCGAGAACGGCACTGTCATGCATTCGCAGCTCACGCTGGGGAACGCCATGATCATGGTGTCGAGCGGGCAGGGGCCGGCGACGCGCCCCACCAGCTTCAAGGATTCCGGCTTCAGCCTTTATGTCGTCGTGCCGGACCCGGACGCCGTGCATGACCGCGCCAGGGCGGCGGGCGCCGAGATCAGCATGGCGCTGACCGACACCGACTATGGCTCGCGCGACTTCTCCTGCATCGATCCCGAAGGCTATGTCTGGAACTTCGGCACCTACCAGCCCTGGACCGACGAGGCCTGATCATGCGTCCGCAACCGCTGATCGCTGTGTGCGATGTCGAAAAATCCAGCCGCTGGTACCAGAAGCTGCTCGGCTGCACGGGCGGCCACGGCGGCCCGGAATACGAACGGCTGATGCTCGGTGACGACTTCATCATGCAACTGCACGCCTGGGGCGCGCATGAGCACCCGCCGTTGAAGGCGCGTGGCGCAACGCCGGTCGGGCACGGCGTGCTGCTCTGGTTCCAGGTCGATGACTTCGACGCCGCGCTGAAGCGCGCCCGCGCCCTCAAGCCGAAATTCATCGACGAGTTGCTCTACAACGAGAATGGCCAGCAGCGCGAAACCTGGCTCTACGATCCGGACGGCTATGTCGTCGTGCTGGCGGGCATGCCGGGCGACTTGGGGAAGTGAAGCGCTAGCCGAGCAGGCCGAAGGCAAGGCCAATCAGCGTGAAGAGCACGATGGTGTAGCCGGCGTCGATGATCAGCAGGGCGTTGCTCTTGGCGGCGAAGCCGTAGTTGATGGCGATGGTGCTGGCGCCGATGCCGATGCCGGCGGCGAGGCCCACGCTGATGCCGCGCGAGACATCGGGGTCGGGACCGATCAGGAAGTTCATCGCCAGCGCGGCGACAATGCCCGCCACGCCGGCGCCGCCAAAGGCGCGCGCCGGATGTGGCTTGAACCGCGTGTCGGCGGGCAACCCCTGCGCCAGCATCCAGCTCTTCAGGAACAGGGGGCCGTACCACAGCGCCCCGATGGCGAAGACCAGGACCACCGACACCAACACGCCCAGCCAGTTCACATCCATCGGAAACCTCCAATTCTCATAACCCACGCATGGTCTCCCTCCCCCTTGCGGGGGAGGGTCGGGGTGGGGGACCTAGACGATCAACGATGAACGGGTCTTTGGAGTTGTGCAACGTGCGACGCCGATTTCCCCACCCTGACCCTTCCCGCAAGGGGGAGGGGATTGGTGGCTCACAGCGCCCGCTCCCAGGTCTCGCCGACCAGATCCTTGCCGAAGCCGTGATACGGCTCGCTCGCGGTCAGGACATAGCCTTCGTCCTGGTAGATCTTGCGGGCGGCGGAGAGGATGCTGTTGGTCCACAGCGTGATGCGGGCATAGCCGGCACGGCGGGCGAAGCGGGCGCATTCCTGCGTCAGCCGGCGGCCAAGGCCCAGGCCGCGGGCAGATGGTTCGACCAGCAGCAGGCGCAGCTTGGCCGTGGTCTCGTCCTTTTTTGCGAGCATGACCGATCCGATCGCGGCGCCGTCGCGTTCGGCGATCCAGCAGCATTCCTTCGCCGGATCGAAATGCGCGAGGAAATGCTGGGCGATGCCGGCCACCATCGCCTCGAAGGTGATGTCCCAGCCATATTCTTCGGCATAGAGCGCGCCGTGGCGCGACACGATGTGGCCCAGGTCGCCGGGCCGGTGCGGCCGCAGCAGGAAGGGCGCGGGGCGGGCCTCGGCCGGGCCAAGCAGGCCCTGCACGGTGGCGAGCGCGCCGAGGAGGCGCCGCCGCTCTGCTTCGCCGAGCGGCTTCAGCAACGCGGCGGCCTCGCGCCGCGAGGCGTCTTCCAGTCCGGCGATGGCCCTGCGCCCCGTCGCGGTCAGCATCAGGTGGCTCTGGCGCGCGTCGAGCGTCGAGGCCTCCCGCTTCACCAGATGGGCGTCCTCGAATCGGCGCAGAATGCGGCTGAGATAGCCTGTGTCGAGCATCAGATCGCGGGCGAGCATGCTGGCAGTCGTTGCCGGATTGTGGGCGAGTTCGTAGAGCACCCGCGCCTCGGTCAGCGACCACGGGCTTTGCACCAGGCCTTCGTGCAGCACGCCGATCTGCTGGGTGTAGAAGCGGTTGAAGCGGCGAAGGGCGTCGATGGTGTCGGGCGCAACGGTTGGCATGGCGGCACCGGATAGTTGACTAGGTCAAGTATATACATGCCGCCGTCACAAGGGGAAGAGGCCAAGGCCCCCCGTGGTGACTCGACGCTCGAGTCAGGATGATTGATATTGCTGGATAAAAATGGCTTCGTTTCGGCAAGGCGCACAACCCGCCGGGCCGCGAGCCCGCCACCAGGGAGACGCGCATGACCACGGCCCGAACCTTCGATTTCACCCGCCTCGGGCCCCCGGAAGGCGCCTGGGTGGCGGTGTGCGGCGGCTGTGGCGGCATCGGCGCCGCCATGGTGCGGGGCTGCCTGGATACGAAGCTGAACGTGATCGTGCTGGATCTCGCCGCGGCGCAGGCGGCGCGGCCGGTTCCGAACGGCGTGCATTTCATTCCCTTCGACACGCGCAGCGAGCAATCGGTGCAGGACGCCTTTGCGGCGGTGGCGAAAATCACGCCGAAGCTCGACGCGCTCATCAACCTGGTCGGCGCCGGCAACGGTCCGTCGCCGATCACGCAGACAA
>CANJEJ010000093.1 GCA_947473325.1 Alphaproteobacteria bacterium
AGAACTTCGACTACGTGAACCTCTGGATCCCGTATGACAAGCTGAACAAGACCCGCTAGTCAGCAGCACATCACAGAGGCCACCCGGGAAACCGGGTGGCCTTTTGCTTTGTCAGAATCGTGTGGTGAGGTTGATCAGCCACTCGGGCGAGATATCCACGAGCCTGCTCTCCAGGCGCTTGTCGAGGCCCGACAGGATCATCAGCCCGAGCAGGACAAACAGCACGCCCAGCGCCGCCCTGCTGCCCTGACCGGCACGCAGAAGGCGATCCCGCAGCCGCAGCATCGCGGTGCGGGACAGCAGGCCGAGCGCCAGCAGCGGTATCGCGGTGCCGATCCCAAAGGCCACGATCACCAACGCGACCGACGCCAGGTTTTCGCCGCGCGCCGCCAGCAGGGAGGCCGCCCCGAGCGTGGGACCGACACAGGGCGTCCAGATCGCCCCCAGCAGCAGGCCGAGCAGGAACTGCCCATGCAGGCCGCCGGTCGGCAAGGACCGGCCCCGGCTCTCGATCCAGCCGCCCAAAGGCCCCGCCGCGGTGGCGAAGCGCAGTTGCAGTGCCGGCACCAGGAGCACCGTGCCAGCCGCCAGGATCAGCAGCGCGGCCACCCAGCGGAACACCGCCGTGTCGAGGCCGATGCCAAAGCCCACCGTGGCGACAAACAGGCCGATGGCTGTGAAGGACAGCGCCAGCCCGGCGGCGAGCGCCACCGGACCGAAGCGGTGTTCCGACACCGCCGTCCCCAGCACCAGGGGCAGCAGCGGCAGCACGCAGGGCGACAACGTGGAAACACCCCCCGCGAGCAGCGCGAGGCCGAGGCTGCCCGGGTCCATCCCGATCAGCGCTTCACGGTCGAAGCGATCAGCCCGGCGATCGATGCCTCGTCGGTGTCGCCGACCGAGCGCGCGGTCTCGGCCGCGCCGCGGAAGGCCACCAGCGTGCTCTGGCTGCGCGCCTCGAACTTCCGCACCGCGACCTTCTGCGAATCGTAGTCGACCGAGAAGATCACCAGGTCCTTGTTCGCGGGCTGCGCGGCCAGCTTCTCGATGATCGGCTTCTGCGCCCGGCAGGTCGGGCACCAGGGTGCCGTCACCTCGACCAGGATAGGGGCGCCGCGCTGCTGCGCCGAGGCAAAGGCCGCGTCGTCGTAGGGGCGGCGTTCGACCGCCTGGGCAGACTGGGCGACAAAGAGGAGAAGCAAGAGACCGGCGGCGGTGCGGAGCAGGGCAGAGAAAGACATGGTTGTGTCCTGTGACAGAGGTTCGTCCCTGTGTTCAGGGCAGCACCGGAAATGTTACGGCCGAGCCGGGCGATTCACGGATACGTGTGGCGTTTCTGCCGTTCTCAGCCCTCGGCCCAGCCATCAGCATGGCGGGCGCGGAACTTCAGGTCGACGCGCAGGTGCCGGAAGCGCCAGCCATCGGGCGTGCGCACAAAGTCGTCGTCATAGGTGGCGAGCTGCCAGTAGGCGACGCGCCGTCCCTCCTCCAGCCGCGACATTGGCCCGATCATCCACCACGTGCCGTTGGCGCGGTCGCCGTCGATCGAGATGACGGGGTTGGTCATCAGGTGGGAGGCAAAGGGCGGGTCGACCGGCTGCCAGAAGCGCCGGATCGCCTCGCGCCCGACATGGTGAAGGCCGGCGCCTTCCCAGGTGCCATCTTCCGTGAACAGGCTGGCGATGCCGTCGGCATCAAAATGGTCGTCGCAAAAGGCGGCATAGCGATGCTTGAGCTGGCGGATTTCCTCCAGGTCTTCGAGCCGGCGGATGCGTGCCTCCAAGCCCATAGGTCCTGCCATGCCCACCTCCCTTGTATACCGCGTTGCGCGGGTGCAACCCGTGCCCCATACTGGCGGCAACGCCAACGCCTGCCGAGGGTTTTTCCATGCGCACCGGGTCCATTGCCGGCCAGCACCAGCACGACATGATGATCGACGTGAGCCATGACGAGCTCGCCTATCAGCAATTCGTGCAGACCTATCTCGCCGAAATGAACGGCCGCCTGTTGCAGGGCATGAAGCCGATCGTCGATGCCGAAGGCACGCCCGGCACGATCAAGCAGGTCACGGACCAGCGCCGCCGCTACCTGAAGCATCCCTATGGCCAGATGTGGTCGAGCCTGCGCCGCATCGGCCGCGAGTTCACCTGCGAAGCGGTGGGGCCGTCGGTGGAACGCCAGCTGCCCGAGCTGATCGAGAAGGCCCGGAAGTATCGCGGCTCCAACCGCAAGATCGGTTCGCTGCAACTCGACCCGAGCGTCAAGGCGCCGCGCTACAACACCGAGATCGAGATCCACTGCAAGCCCGGCGGCTACCACACCGAGCTGACGGAAGACGACGTCTTCGCGGGCGCGGAATATGACCGCACCACCTATCTCAACACCAGCGGCCGGCTCGGGCCGCTGCAGGACATGCTGGGCAAGGACGTCGCCCATTGGATCAAGCGGATGTATCCGGACCTGAAGCCGAAGCGCATCCTCGAGATGGGCTGCACCATCGGCCAGTCGACCATCGGCTGGGCGGACGCCTTCCCCGACGCCGAGATCCATGCCATCGACGTCGCCGCGCCCTGCCTGCGCTATGGCCATGCCCGCGCCGAGGCGCTGGGCCGCCGCATCCATTTCAGCCAGCAGGATGCCGAGAAGACGAGCTTCCCGGACAACCATTTCGATATCGTCACCTCGCACGCCATGATCCACGAGACGGCGACGCAGGCACTGCACAACATCTTCGCCGAATCGCTGCGCATCCTGAAGCCGGGCGGCGTGATGGCGCACAATGACGGCGCCCCCTTCCGCGACCTCACCCCGCTGGGCCGCGTCGTGCCCGACTGGGATACGCATTACAACGCCGAGCCTTTCATCACCAAGATGCGCGGCAGCGACCTCGCCGAATGGGCCTTCGCCGCGGGCTGGCCCAAGGGCAGCGTGCGCAGCGCCTATACGAGCGAGACCAGCGCCGCGAGCAAAGGCAACCAGATCGGCGGCGCCGGCTATGTAATCGTCGGCCGCAAGTAGGCGCGCCGGCACCCGTTTCACGGCGGCGCTCCGGCAACGGGCGCCGCCGTTTTCGTTTCAGGAGGACTTCGCCATGACGCCCCGCCAGTTTCCCCACGCGATGCTGCCGCGCACGCAGCATGACGAACGCGCCCGCCAGGACTTTGTCCGCACCTACAAGATTCATGTGCTGTCGGGCCTCGGCCCCGGCAACCGCGCTGTCTACGACCGCAAGGTGAAGCCGGCGCTCGACCGCCAGGGCGGCGCGAAAAGTGGCCGCGACATTGCCCCCGCCATGGCGCGTGAACCCTTCTGGCAGGCCTGGTCCTCGCTCAACCGCACCGGGCAGGAGCTGATGTGGGAGGCGCTGACGGAGCCGGCCTTCCGCGAGCTGCCGCGCCTGCTCGATGCGGCGAAGACGCTCAAGGCGCGCAAGACCGGCGGCAGCCTCGAACTCGATCCGCAGCAACCGGTGCCGCGCTACATCGCTGCCGTCGACATTCATGGCCAGCCCGGCGGCTATGGCCTCGAGATGCTGCCGGGCGATGTCTATGCGGGCGCGCTCTATGACCTGTCGGCGTTCCACTATTCGCTCGGCGGGCTCGGGCCGCAGGGCGCCGACCCCGGCGATTCCACCGTCGCTTTCCTGCGTCGCCGCTATCCCGGCTTCACGCCACGCCGCATCCTCGACCTTGGCTGCTCGGTGGGCGCCAGTACGCTGCCGCTTGCCGATGCCTGGCCGGACGCCGAGGTGCACGGCATCGACGTGTCGCCCGCCATGCTGCGCTATGCCGATGCGCGCGCCCGCGACCTGGGCCGCGCCGTGCATTTCCACCAGCAGAATGCCGAGGCAACGAACTTCCCGGACGGGCATTTCGACCTGATCGTCTCGCAGCTTTTCTTCCACGAAACCTCGGCCGCCGCAGTGCGCGCCATCATGAAGGAATGCCGCCGCCTGTTGGCGCCCGGCGGCCTGATGCTGCACATGGACGTGCCCGAGGCGAACCGCTTCTGGCCCGACGCCTATGACCGCTGGTGGCGCGACTGGACCACGCATTTCAACGCCGAGCCCTATCGCAGCAAGATGCGCGACACCGACCTGGGCGCCGAGGCGGTGAATGCCGGCTTCGCCCGCGGCCAGGTGTTTGAAACGAAGATTCCCAGCGCACGGGCCGAACGCACCTACAAGTCGACGCACGGCTATGGCGCCGAATGGCACGTCGTGGTGGCCGAAGGCTGACGCCCGGCGGCGTGCCCGTCCGCCACCCCATGCGACAAACCTTCCCCTTGGAAGAACCATGCCGCTGCGCCTAAGGTGGGCGCCATGCGGACCCCACGCCCAGTGGACAGTGGCCTGAGACGAACCTTCACGGTTCTTCTCGCCCTGTTCGCGCTCAGTTTCAGCGTGAGCGTGCAGGCGGGGCATCGCCCGTCCGCCGCGCCGCTGGCGCGGGCCGGCGCCTGGGTGGTGATCTGCACGCCCGCGGGCCTGCAAATGGCCCGCGCCGACGATCCGGCGCACCCCGCATCCGACGGCACACCTTATTGCCCGATCTGCCTGGCGCTGCACGCGGGCGGCACGCCTTTGCCCGTGGCAGTTGCCGAACTGTCACCACCGGAACGCGCGGCCTTCAGCGCCGATGAACGGCCCGCCGCGGCTGGCATCATTTCCGCGATCGGTTTCGCACGACCTCATCCGACAGGACCGCCGGCCTTCCTGATCTGACGCGACCAACCTGCCTGCCGGCCATCACCCGCAGAGCCTTTGCGTATCCAGATTCAGGATTGAACCATGCGATATCCGCTTTTCGCCGGTGCGTTTGCACTGGCTTGCACCATGTCCGCCGCCGCCTATTCCCATGTCACGCTGGAAGCCCAGCAGGCCGTGGCGGGTTCTACCTACAAGGCGATCTTCCGCGTCCCGCACGCCTGCGGCGAATCCCCGACGATTCGCATCCGGGTGCAAATTCCGGACGGCGTCACCGCCGTCCTGCCGCAACCGAAGGCGGGCTGGCAGCTCGCCACGGTAAAGGCCAAGCTGGCGACGCCGCTGTCTGACGGACATGGCGGCCAGATCACCGAGGGCGTGCGCGAGGTGACATGGTCCGGTGGCAAGCTGCAGCATGACCACTACGACGAGTTCGTGCTGCGCGCGGCACTGCCAGACGCACCCAACACCACGATCTACTTCCCCGTGGTGCAGGATTGCGAACAGGGCGCCAACCGCTGGATCGAGATCCCGGAACCCGGCAAGACAACCGCTGACTACAAGCAACCGGCGCCGCTGCTGCGCCTGCTGCCGAAGCCCTGAGACAGCTCAGCCGGCGCGCCACGGGGCTCGCCGGCTGATCCCACATGCGTATCCTCATCGTCCTTCTTGGCTGGCTTGTGCTCTGCGCGCCGCCGCGCGAGGCGCAGGCGCACGCCGTCCTGATCGACACCCTGCCGCGCGATGGCCAAGTGCTGGCGACAGCACCTTCGTCCCTTCAGCTTCGATTCAATGAACGGGTGACGCCGATTGTGATCGCGTTGCGCAGCCAGCAAGGCGCCGTCATCCCCGATCTGCGGACAGAGGCAGTCGATACCCTCCTGACGGTCGCGTTGCCAGCCGGCCTCGCCGACGGATTCTATGTTCTGTCCTATCGCGCCACCTCGGCCGATTCCCATCCCGTCACCGGCAGCACCACCTTTGTCGTCGGCGCGGGGGCGAAACCCGACCTTGCGGCGCCGGTCACTGACCACGACAGGCCGTGGCGATGGCTGAGTGCCGCCAATCGCCTTGTCTTGCTGAGCACGGCGATGATCGCCGGCGGCGGCCTGCTGTTCCTGTGCGTTTTCGGCGCGGTGCCGGTGCATCGCGGCCTTCGCCGCCTGCTGCGCGGCAGCGCCCTTGCCGCCACCGCGACGGCGATCCTCGGCATCGGGCTGCAAGGCTGTCTTCTCATGGGCGACGACAGCAGCCTGCTCGACATGCAGGCCTGGCGTGTCGGGCTCCAGTCCACGCGCGGCGTTGCACTTCTCGTTGCTGCTGCCTGCATGACGGCGATTCTGGTCGGGCTCTCGCCGGTTGCAAAGTCCTTGCGCGTGATCGTGAGCTTGCTGGGACTCGGGGGATTCGCCGCGACATTCGCCCTGAGCGGCCACGCCGCCACGGGTGCAGTCTCCTGGTTAGGCCAACCCGTCGTGGTGATCCATGTGGCCCTTGCTGCAGCCTGGCTCGGCTCGTTCGTGCCGCTGCTGGTCTGCCTGAGGCGAGATGGCAGCGCCGCCGTGCTGATGCAGGACTTCTCGGCGCTGGCGCTGCCCGCCGTCGCCGTCCTGATTGCCGCAGGCGCCACGCTCGGCCTGTTGCGGGTGCCGTCCTTCGCCTCTCTGCTCAGTACCGGCTACGGGCAGACCCTGCTGCTGAAGGTTGCGCTGGTCACCGCCACGCTGGGACTTGCGGCAATCAACCGCTTCGTTCTGGTGCCCCGCCTTTTGCGCAACCCGAGTGGCATCCGGCAGTTGCGTGTGTCCGTCCGTGCCGAACTGGCGCTCAGCCTGCTCGTGCTGGCAGCGACGGTCTGGCTGTCGCAATCCGTGCCGCCAGGAATGGAGCCTTCTTCGCCCGAGCCGGAAAGCGAGGCGGCCGGCGACGGCTATTCGCTGGACGTTCCCGTCCGCGGCAACACGATGACTCTTTCGGTGAGGCCGGGCCGGCCGGGAATCGTCAACACCATCACGGTCACCTTCACCGACAGCGCCGGCGCCACCATTCCGCTCAAGGAGGCGGAGATGGAACTGTCGATGCCGGAACTGGGAATCGAGCCACTCCGCCGTCCCATGACCCAGACCAGCCCCGGCACCTTCGTCTATCGCGGCCGCGACCTGGCGCTGGAAGGCGGATGGACTGTCCGGATTCGCGCCCTGGTGAATGACTTCGAGTTGCTGACCGGCGGGGCCGAACTGCACGTCCACTAGCGATGGCGCGGAAAACGCCTCAGCCCGGCCCGCCGAGCGCCAGGCCGGCGATATAGCCAAGGCCACCGGCCACCACGATCAGGATGCCGAAGAACAGCACGCCGAATGCAAGGAACTGCGCGGCAATGCCGAGGAACGCCCAAGCCTCGCGGTCGGCGGCCAGCACGGCCCCGAGCAGAATGGCGTCAACGGTGAGGAGAAGATCGGCGAGCATCCGACTCCATCCTTGCGGGATATGATTCTCCCGCAATCGTCCATTGGTTGTATCCGATGGGAGGAACGGCACAACATGACGCAGTACAAAAAAACCCGCGCCGCGCTAAATGGAGTCCATGGCGCTTTTCGCCCTGCACCCGCTGAACTACACACCGCACGTCGAGGACTGGCGGACGCGGATCAACCGCGCCGAAGCAGTTGGCTCCCTCGCAGCCTTGCTTCTCGTTGCCGGCACCGCCGTTCTGGCGGCCAACGTCGCGTCGATCACCATCAGCGGCCACGTGGCGCTCACCATGAGCATCGCCGTGACCCCGACGCCGGTGGCGAGCCAGCTCGATCTCAGCATCAACCAGCCACCCATCACGGTGGCCGCCGCCACCGTCGTCAGCAACAATGTGAACGGCTACACGGTGACCGTGGCCTCCGGAAATGTCCTGGGCGGCCGCTGTTCGACGCCCTGCCTCGCCACGAGCAGTAGCGGCGGCGCGAGCCTGCCCTTCGCCCTGTTCCGTGACAGCGCGCCGGTCACCTTCGCCACCGGCAGCGGCACCTTCGTCACGACCGCCAGCCGGTCGCAGGCGGGCGGCGACACCTATGTCGTCCGCGTGTCCTATGACGGCAGCAGCGCCAACCTGCCGAGCAACAACAGCTACAACGAAGTGCTGACCTTCACCCTGGCCGTCAACTAGCGCGGGCTATTCGGCCGCGGCCTTCACGCCGATCCCGGCCTTGAGCACTGCATCTTCCACCGCCGTTCCCTTGAAGAAGTCGGGGTTCATGCCGCGGTGCAGGCC
Source organism: Alphaproteobacteria bacterium (assembly GCA_947473325.1). Taxonomy (GTDB): domain Bacteria; phylum Pseudomonadota; class Alphaproteobacteria; order SHVP01; family SHVP01; genus CANJEJ01. Next base: position 7,968 of record CANJEJ010000093.1, read on the forward strand.
GGCCACGTTGGTGAAGGTGAAGGCACGAAAGTCGTCTGGTGTCAGCAGGCCCATGTCGACAAGCTCATGCGCCTCGGCGATCACGCCGCTCATGTCGGTGACGTCGAAATGGCCGACGTCGGAGCCCAGCATGGCGTTGAGCTTGAGGTTGTAGTGGTTCAGGCGGGCGTCGAAACCCACCGCCGTCATGCGGTCGTCCGCCTCGCAGCCGAAGAAGTAGTTCTTATGGAACACCCGCATGATGTCGCGGCCCTTGCGGATGCCGGACGCGGCAAATTCGTCGGTCGGCTCCGTCTCGTCGCCTTCGGGCGCGATGAGGGCGTGGTCCCAGCCCTTTTCGACCGCCGCCGCGACGCTGCGATAGCGCTCGTCGCCATAGCGTTCGAAATAGCGCCGCAGTTCCTGGCGGTCGACGCGGGCGGGGTCAAGATGGGCGCGCAGGGCGGGAATGCTGCGCTTCTCGAAATGCTCGCAGAGGTCGTTATAGAGGTTTGACGCCCAGCCCGTTCCGCCTTCGAGGAAGCCGAAGCGCAGCTCGGGAAAGCGCTTGCTGACTCCGCCGAGGAACAACGCCTTGCAGAAGGCCTCCGCCGCGGCGGCGAAATGGCCGATATGGTTGTAGACGAAGCTGGAGCCCGAGCGGCGCATGCCCCAGCCCATCGAGTTGTTGTGCGTGCAGGGGGCGATCTTCAGGTCGCTGAAGCGCTGCCACACCGGGTCGTAGTCATATTCGCTGTCGAGCGCGAGCGGGTCGATCCAGAAGGCATAGGGGCCGAGTTCCGGTGCAACGCGGGCTACGGACGCCAGCGGGCGCTGCACCGTGCCGGCGATCATCGCTGTCTTGAAGCCCAGCGTACCGATGGCAAAGTCGATTTCCGCCAGCGCTTCCTCGGGCGTGTGCATGGGAATGACGGCGGCCGGCGCGATGCGCGATTCATGGCCGCGGAACACATCGGCATACATCAGGTTGAGCGCGCGGCACATGGCGCGGCGCATCTCGCCGTCGATGGACCCGCTGATGAAGGGAATGCCGATGGTGGGAAACAGGACCTGGAAATCGATGCCGAAGGAATCCAGCCGTTCGCGCAGCAGGTTGGGCAGCAGCGCCGTGGCGCGGTCATAGGTGTTGGCGGGCATCGCCCAGAACGGACGGCGGATGATGCCGCGGTCGCGCCGCACGGCGGGCGACAGGTCCTTCCACGCGCCCCAGGCGCCGCGCGTCATCGTGTCCTCGAAGCGCTGCGCCATCGTGGCGCCGGCGGCCTGCTTCAGATAGTCGAGCAGCACCGGCGGGCATTCCACCAGGTGACCGTCGGAATCGATGATCGGATGGCCAAGGTCGCGGCGAATCTCGGCGGACGTTCGTGCGGCCTTCGTCATGTCATCGCTCCCCCAGCAGGACGGCCCTTTCAGGTCCGGTAGATCACGCTACCATCCGCCGGGCGGGCGATGAAGGACCCAGGACCGCGCCCGGGCCGGAGGTTGGCTGGTGCAGATCAGGACCACACCACCATGCTGCGGTCCGGCTGCCGGCCAACGAAGGCGCCGATGTGGAGGCGCTGGCCACTGCCGGTGCCTGGCGAGACCTCGTGCGGGTTGCGCGTGTTGAAGAAGATGAGGTCGCCGGCGGCGACGTGATAGGTCCAGGTCTCGGCACCGGCGACCTGCGAGTCGGGCAGGTCGTAGCTTTGCGGCGGCTCCTGCCCCGGCACCACCTCGGCCATCCAGGGGCGGTTGTAGATGGTGGTGGAACCGCCGCCCTGCGGCGTCTCGAAGAACAGGTTCCAGCCAAGTTGCGCGTCGATGCCCGCGATGGCGTAGTCGGGCGCGTTGAACGGCGCAAAATCGGTGTGCCGCTTGATGCCGCCCGAGGCAAGCCGGACGATACCCGCGTAATAACGGCCGAAGCCCGGCTCCTCCGCCACCTGCACCGGCACACCCGCCGCCTCGGCAAGCGCCTGGTTCACCCGCGCGATCGGATCCCAGCTGCGGCGAAAAACATAGTCGCGGTCTTCATAGGCCTGGCGCGCGGCGGTGAAATATTCGGCCTTCTGGTGGCCCCAGCGGAACAGGAACTGGGCGGTGCCGATATAGCCGGGATGCGGCGGGACGTTGAAGCGCTGCACATTGGCGCCGTCCATGCCGCGCAGGAAGGACTGGCAATCCGCCGGCGAGGCGAAGCCCTTGACGCGCACGACAGGGATCTCGTTGTCGAACAGCGCGCGCAGATTCTCTGCCGTCAGCGGCAGTTCATCGCGTATGCGCCAGTGTGGGGTCGCCTCCATGGGCATCTCCTCAATACCTAATCACGTCGTCAGTGCCCGCCGCCCTGAGTGACGCCCAGCGTGTAGGCACCCCAGCCCGGCATGTTGACGTCCCAGGAGACGCCGAATTGCGTGCTCATGACATGCAGGTCGCGGAAGCAGCGCTGCACCGGGTTGTCATCGAAGACGCCGAGTGCGCCCATCTGGTTCACCAGACGCTGCACCGCGCCATAGCAGAGCCGCATGGCGAAGGCGCGGTCGCGCGTGATGCGCGTGCGCTCCTCGTCGGTGAAGGCTTCGAGCGCCTTGCCGCGCCTGTTGAGCAGCGCGAACTGGCTTTCGATGATCAGGCGGGCGGCGTTGATCTCGGCAGCCGATTCCGACAGGCGCATCTGCACAGCGGGATTCTGCGCTGGGCGATTGCCCATGATCGCTGCCTTCTTCAGCTTCGTCGTCTCGATGTAATGGTCGAGCGCCGCTTCCGCCGTGCCGAGGATCGGGCCGAGCAGGCTCGACCCCGAGGCGGGGCGGAATTCCATGCCGTAGATGTAGTGCGGATTGACCGCATGGCCGGGCGGGCGCAGGCCATGGAACAGCGAGCCCTTCAGCGCGCGGTGGTCCGGCACGAAGGCGTTCTGCACATTGATGTCCTTGGTGCCGGTGCCCTTCATGCCGGCGACGTGCCAGACGTCGTCGATGATGAAGTCCTTGCGCGGCACCATCATCTGCAGCACCTCGGGCTCGCCTTCTATGCGCACCGCGACCTGGCCCCAATGGGCATAGTCGACGCCGCTGGCAAAACCCCAGGCACCGTTGACGCGATAGCCGCCGGGCACCTTCTCCGCCCGGCCGCTCTTCTGCACCGAGCCCGTGGCGATCAGCACGTCGGGCCCGTCGGCCCAGATTTCGTCCTGCGTCTCGGGCCGGTGGCGCGCGGCATAGCAGGTATGGGCGCCAACCACGGTCGCCACCCAGGCGGTCGAGCTGCAGCCCTGCGCCAGCGCGCGGCCGATGTGGAACTGGGTGCCCCAGTCCATTTCCCAGCCGCCGAATCGCTTCGGCTGGAAGTAGCGCAGCAAGCCGAGGGCGAAGAGCTCGCGCATGATTTCGGGCGAGGCGGTGCGGCGTTGCTCGGTTGCGGCGGCTTCGGCACGCAGGCGCGGCACCAGACTCCGGGCGCGGGCGGCAAGGTCTTCGACGGTGGGGATCTGACTGGGACTGTTCATGACGGGAGTGTGACGATTCCGGCTGGAGGGACAAAGATCTTCGCGGGCACTCGCCTCAAATTAGTTAAAATCCCTCGGATTTACAGGCAAAAGTTGTGGTCCCGCTCCACTGCGGATAGCATGTTTGCATGTTGAGGGGGATGCGATCCGTGGCCTGGGCCGGCCTTGCTGGCCTGGGCTTCCTTGTTGGGACGACGGCCGGGCAGGCCGCCGAGACGGCAAACCTCTCGTTGTCAGGCAGCGTGGCCCAGGTGCTGAACATCAGCGTCGCCGCCACCGCGGCCGCCAACGGCCTCGACCTCTCGCTGACCCAGAGCCCGGTGAAGATCGCCGACGTGGTCGCCGCCTCGAACACGGTGAACGGCTACACCGTCAGCGTCGCCTCCGCCAACCAGTCGGGCTCGCGCTGCCCCGGCAGCGGCCCCTGCTTCTTCAGTCCATCAACGACGAGCACCCTGCCCTTCGCGCTCTATCGCGACGCGGTGCTGCTGTCGTTCAGCGGCGCGAGCGCCACCTTCGTGCAGGCCTCGGCCCGCTCGGCTGCCAACGGCGACAGCTACGGCGCGCGCGTCGGCTATGACGGATCGGGCGCGCTGCTGGGCAGCGCCACCGACTATTCCGAGACGCTCACCTTCACCATCGCGGTGAACTAGCCCCCGTTCTTCGCGCGGCGGTTTTCCACCGTCGAAACCACGGCCAGCGTGGTGCCAAACACCGCGAACGCGGCGACCACAAGAATGACAAAATACAAATCCATGCCCGACATGGGTGCCTCTCCTACAGAGATGCGCCCAGTCTTGGCCGGCTCGAGGGCGGCCGGCCTTGACAATTGTCAAGGCAGGGACAACCGCTACGCCAGGATGCCGACGCGGTTGCCTTCCTCGGTCGCGGTCAACTAGCCCGCGATGGCGCGCGGCTGGACCTCGTCGTGCGCCACCTTGAAGAACGAAACCAGCTCCACAAGGTGACCGGCCTCGACCGCAAGCGACTTGGCCGCCGCGGTCGTCTCCTCGACCATGGCCGCGTTCTGCTGGGTCATCTCGTCCATCTGGGATACGGCGGAGTTTACTTCCTGCAGTCCCCGTGCCTGCTCGCTCGAGGCATTGGCGACCTCGCCCATGAGCGTGGCGATCTGCCTTACCGACGACACGATGCCCTTGAGCGATGTGCCGGTCTCGTTCACAAGGCGGACACCGTCCGTCACATGCTGATTCGAGGCTGTGATCAGCTGCTTGATCTCCTTGGCGGCCACGCTCGCGCGCTGCGCCAGAGACCGGACCTCGGCCGCGACGACCGCGAAGCCTTTGCCGGCATCACCGGCGCGGGCCGCCTCGACGGCGGCATTGAGCGCGAGCAGGTTGGTCTGGAAGGCAAT
>CANJEJ010000094.1 GCA_947473325.1 Alphaproteobacteria bacterium
AGATGCGCTCGGACTGGCTGATCCCGATCTGCTCGGGCCCCGAACGCCTGAAGTCCGACGGCCGCAAGGTGCACGCGACGCAGAAGCCCGAGGCACTTCTCTATCGCGTCATCCTCGCGGCGAGCAACGTGGGCGACACCGTTCTCGATCCCTTTCTGGGCTCCGGCACCACGGCTGCAGTGGCGAAGCGGCTCGGCCGCTACTACATCGGACTCGAGCGCGAGGATGACTATATCGCCGCCGCTGAAAAGCGCCTCGCCCAGGTCATCCCGGCACCGGCCAGCGAACTGGGTATCACGCCGCAGAAACGTGGCGAGCCCCGCATTCCCTTTGGCTGGGTGGTGGAACGCGGCCTGCTCGAACCTGGGTCGCTGTTGTTCGACGCTCGCCGCCGTCATCAGGCCCGCATCCGCCCCGACGGTACACTATCTGCCGATGGCATCACGGGATCGATCCACAAGGTCGGCGCCCATGTGCAGGGCGCGCCCGCCTGCAACGGCTGGACCTATTGGCACTTCGATGTCGAAGGTGCCACCGTCGCTATCGACGTGCTGCGCCAGAAGCTGCGGGCCGAACTGAACTAGCGGCCCATATGCGCCAGGGCGTGGCGCACCATCTTTTTCACCGCGCTGGGCAGCGCCTGCGATCCGAAATCCTCTGGCTTCACCCAGATCTCGTCCGCCTTTGGCCTGCGCTTCGTTCGCGCCGCCGCCACCTGCACGATGAAGTCGAAATGGGTGAAGCCATGACGCACATCGCCGGGGAGTGTGATCAATGTTGCCGCGACCGGCGCATGCATGGCCGCCTCCTCGAGCGTCCAGGCCTCTTCGCGCCACGGGGTGGTCGGCACTTCGATCATGCCGCCGAGCAGACCGTCTTCCGGCCGCCGCCGCAGCAGCACCGTGCCGTCAGGCCGCGTCACCCAGAAGGCAATGGCGTGCCGCACCGGCTTTGCCTTCTTGGCGACGCGCGCCGGCAGCGCTTCGGCGTCACCCGCCGCGAAGGCGCGGCAGTCTCCCCGCCAGGGGCACATCAGGCAGCGCGGCTTTCGCGGCGTGCAGATCGTCGCGCCAAGATCCATCAGCGCCTGGGCGTAGTCGCCCGCGCGTTCGCCGGGCACCAGGGCGCCGGCGGCTGCGCGCAGGGCCGGCTTCGCCACCGGCATCGGTTCCGTGATGTGGTAAAGCCGCGCCACTACCCGCTCGACATTGCCGTCCACTGCGCTCGCCCTGCGGCCAAAGGCAATCGACGCGATGGCACCAGCGGTGTAGCCGCCGATACCCGGCAGTTCGCGCAACCCTTCTTCCGTGTCGGGAAAAATGCCGCCGTGCTGTTCCGCCACCATCCGCGCGCAGCGATGCAGGTTGCGGGCACGGGCGTAATAGCCAAGCCCCTGCCACTCATGCAGCACGTCGTCGAGCGGTGCGGCAGCAAGCAAATTGATGGAGGGCCAGCGGCGCAGGAAGGCCTGAAAGCGCGGTCCCACCGCCGCCACCGTGGTCTGCTGCAGCATAATCTCCGACAACCAGACCCGATAAGGATCAGGCACCTCGCCGGGCAGTGCCCGCCATGGCAGCGCACGCCGATGGCGGTCGTACCAGGCGAGCAGTTGCCCAGGCAGCGACCGGACCTGCAAGGACGTCAGCGGCGCACCAGGCGGAGATGTTCTTCGGCGGCTCATGCCCTCCCTCTATCACACGGGTCTGCCAACGCCATGCTTTCCGCCGCTATCCGGACGCCACCTACGGTATAGTCCGCGCCGATCGCCGACTGGCGCCGTACCGAACGCGTTTGCCGCCGCCCACACCACCGCACCACCAAGTATGTTGTTCAATTCCGCCACTTTCCTCTTTCTGTTCCTGCCGCTGACGGTCGCGGGCTATTTCCTGTTGCGGCACAGCGGCCACCACAGCAAGGCCCGACTGTTTCTGCTGCTGGCTTGTTTTGTCTTCTATGGCTGGTGGGAGTGGCGTTTCGTGCCGCTGCTCGCGGGCTCAATCCTGTTCAACTATTACGTCGGCCTGCGTCTTGCTGCAGCGCCGGTCCGGGCGCCGGGCGGCCGATATCTCCTCGTCATCGGCATCGTGGCCAACCTGGCCCTGTTGGGACTGTTCAAATACTACGACTTCTTTGCCCGCAACCTCGACGAACTCGGCGGCCTCGGCCTGCCGCTGGCGCATTTCGTGCTACCGCTCGGCATCAGTTTTTTTACCTTCACCCAAATCGCCTTCCTGGTGGATGCCTGGCAACACAAGGCGCGCGACCTCGACCTCGTCAACTACAGCCTGTTCGTCACCTTCTTCCCGCATCTGATTGCCGGCCCCATCGTCCACCACGCCGAGCTGATGCCGCAATTCGATGCCGTGGAAACGCGGCGGCTCAACCTGGACAATGTTGCGCGCGGCCTGTTCATCTTCGCCATCGGCCTGTTCAAGAAGGTGGTTGTCGCCGACACCCTCGCGCCTTGGGCAAGCGAAGGCTTCGCTGCCACGAATCTCAACTTCATTGAGGCCTGGGTCGCAGTCCTCTCTTACACCTTCCAAATTTATTTTGACTTCAGCGGCTATTGCGACATGGCGATTGGCGCGAGCCTGATCTTCAACATCCGACTGCCCGTGAACTTCCTGTCGCCTTACCGCGCGGGCAATATCCAGGAGTTCTGGCGACGCTGGCACATCACGCTGTCGCGCTTCCTTCGGGACTATCTCTATATCCCGCTTGGTGGCAACCGGCGGAGCACGGCGCGCACCTATCTCAACCTGATTGCCGTCTTCGTGCTCGGCGGCTTCTGGCACGGGGCCGCCTGGACTTTCGTGATCTGGGGCCTCCTGCACGGTCTTGCGCTCGCCCTGCACCGCGCCTGGCATGGTGCCGGATTCGTGCTTCCCAGAAGCCTGGCCTGGCTGCTTCTCTTTGTCTTTCTCAACGTCACCTGGGTGTTCTTCCGGGCGCCGGGCCTGACCGTGGCGCTCGACATTCTCGAGGGCCTCGTTGGCGCCAACGGCGTTGTCTTGCCAGCACTTGTCCAGGAGCCCTTGTCCTTCCTGTCGCCGCTCGGTATCGAGTTCGGCACGTACTGGTTCGAGCGAATCGAATGGCGCAGCGCCCGCTTTGCCTTTCTCTTTCTTCCCCTGTGCCTTGCCGTGGTTCTGGCCTTGCCCAACTCGATCGAACTGACCAACCGTTTCCGCCTGACCTGGCGCCACGGACTTGTCACGGCGCTGCTTGTTTCACTTGCATTGGCGCATCTGCAGAAGGACACCCCCTTCCTCTACTACCAATTCTGAGGCCTGCGTGAACCCGCGCCGCTATCTCTTCCTGTTCATCCTTGTATTGCCCGTGGTTCTGACACCGCTGTTCGCCGCGGCCAGCATTCTGCTGTTCTATCGCAACGATATGGCGCAAACGCTTCTGCTCAGCCTCAACAAACCGACGGAGATTGTCTATTTCGGCGACTCCGTGCTGCGATCACGCAGCGCATGTGACACGGACCAGCGCGGCATCAACGACTTCGTCGCAGAAGCCAGCGGCAAACGCGTGCTCCTGGTTGCCAATGCTGCCTACTCGAGCCGACAGTATTTCGAACTCTCCGGTCTCTTTTCCCAGACACGGTACCAGCCCGACACGGTCATCATCGGCATCAACCTGCGCAGCTTTGGTCCAAGTTGGGCTGGAAACCTCGAATGGCGCCACGAGAACGACATGCGCTATGTCCGCGCCCTGCAGGGCGACGCCGCCTCCCTGTTCGCCCTTGCAGCCGACAGAGTGGTGGGCGCGGACCACGACAGCGCCTGGCTCGATCAGCCTCTTGTATATGCCGGTACGTCCTATGGGACCTTGCGGGAGATCAGCGAACTGTCGGTCGGCCCGCCGCTCTCGGTCGAATGCCTCAGTGATGCCGCGCGGTTTGCACCGCAACTGCGGTGGAAGTTCATTGTCCAGTATCTGTTCACAATGGAAGAAGACGACGAAGAGCTTGCCTTCGTACTCGCGACCGCACAGCGCCTGAAGGCCATGGGTATCCAGCCCCTGCTGTATCTGACGCCTGTGAATATTGTCGATGGGACGACCCTGGCTGGCCCGCCAGCGGACGAGGCGATTCGCGCGAACGCCGCCTTGGTCAAACGCGTGATCGAGCGCGAAGGCTTTTCGGTGCTCGACCTGTCTGCCGCGCTTGGTCCTGAGTTTTTTGCCGACAAGGGTTGTTCCTGCGAACACCTGCAGGCAGAAGGCCGCCGCTTCGTTGGTGAACGCGTGGCTTCCCAGTTGAAGCTGCTGGGTCCTTTAGGAACGAGATAGCGTCATAGCAGCACCCGGAGCATGATGCGGTGATGGCGAAACATCCGCGCAAGCCGCCGCAACCGGGCCAGGCAATACCTCCCACCGAGGCCCCGAAGCGCAGCTACCGGGCGCGCGGGCTTGCCGATCTGATGAGCGACCTGACAAAGGGGCCGTTTCGCAAGCGCGGCTTCGCCCAGCGCGAGATCGTGACGCGCTGGCCCGAGATCGTGGGGCCTCTGCTCGGCAGGCACTCGCTGCCCGAACGAATCCGATTTGCCCGCGACGAGAATGAAGACGCAACCCTGGTGGTCCGGGCGGCGAGCGGCTTTGCCACCGAGTTGCAGCACCTCGAACCCACGGTGATCGCCCGCATCAACGGCTATTTCGGCTTTCGCGCCATAGGCCGCCTGTCGATCATCCAGGCTCCCTTGCCCCAGCTGAAGCGCCGGACGCCCCAGCCGGCGCGCACGCTGACGGCCGAGGAGGAGAGCCGGATCGCCAGTCAGGCGGCATGCCTGCGCGACCCCGATCTGGGTGGGGCTCTCAAACGGCTGGGAGAGGCTGTTCAGGCCCGAACGCCGATCAAAAAGCCATGAGTCAGGGCCAATCCGCGCCAGATCGCCGCAGGAGCACCGAAAAAGCCCAAAAAGCCCGGTAAATCACCGGCTTGTGGTTTTCCACAGCTTTTCGCGGCTCCTAGGGTCTGACTCGCTTGAGCCGGAAAAGCTCACCCCCCTATACTCAACATCTAGTGGTTGGAGATTCATGTGGCCCAACGTAATGCGTTGATCATTGGCGGCGTCGTGGTGGCGGCAGTCGTTGTCGCGGCCGTGGCCTGGTTCGGCTTTGGCGGTTCGCGCGGCCCGGCGCCCATGGCCTCGACCGCCGGGCCGGCCCCAACAGCCCCGGCTGGCAACCCGGCGCCTGCCCCGGCCCAGACCCCCACCCCCGGCGGCCTCGCCGAAATGGCCATGGGCCCGGCCGAGGCCAAGGTGACGGTCGTGGAATACATGTCCCTCACCTGCCCGCATTGCGCGGCCTTCCATCGCGAGGTGCTGCCGCAGCTGAAGTCGACCTATGTCGATACCAACAAGGTCCGATTCGTCTTCCGCGACTTCCCGCTTGATGGGGTCGCCTATGGCGCAGCGATCATCGCCCGCTGCATGGGCGAGGAGAATCCGGCCCGCTATGTCGGTTTCGTCGATATCCTGTTCCGCCAGCAGGACCGCTGGGCGCGTTCGCCCGAACCGCTGGGCGAGGTAAAGCGCATGGCCCAGGTCGCCGGCATGACCGGCGAGACCTTCGATGCCTGCCTGAAGAACGAGAAGATTGCCAACGCCATCCTGCAGGTGCGCCAGGAGGGGGTCGACAAGTACAAGGTCGGCGCAACGCCGAGCTTCCTCGTCAACGGCAAGCTGCTCGAAGGCGGCCAGACCTTTGCCGAGTTCGAGAAAATCATCAACCCGTTGCTCAATTAGGTTTGGTCGTTCGCCCATGCAGTTCACCCGCCTTCGCCTGACCGGTTTCAAGTCCTTTGTCGATCCGACCGAGCTGATGATCGAACCCGGCACCACCGGCGTCGTTGGCCCGAACGGCTGCGGCAAGTCGAACCTGGTCGAGGCGTTGCGCTGGGTGATGGGCGAAACCTCGGCCAAGAAGATGCGCGGCGGGGAAATGGACGACGTGATCTTCAACGGCACGTCAGACCGCCCCGCCCGCAATATCGCCGAAGTCTCGCTCGGCATGGACAATGCCGACCGCAAGGCGCCGGCCGCCTTCAACGACGCCGACCAGCTGGAAGTCGCCCGCCGCATCGAACGCAGCGTCGGCTCGCGCTATCTTGTCAACGGCGGCGACGTGCGCGCCCGCGATGTTCAGCTGTTGTTCGCCGATGCGGCGACGGGTTCCAACTCCTCGGCTTTGGTCAGTCAAGGTCATATCGGCGCGCTGATCAATGCCAAGCCCCAGCAACGCCGTGGCGTGCTGGAAGAAGCGGCCGGCATCAAGGGGCTTGCCTCGCGCCGGCATGAGGCCGAATTGCGCCTGCGTGCCGCCGAACAGAATCTCGCCCGTGTCGATGACGTCATGCAGACGCTCGACAACCAGTTGCAGGCGTTGAAGCGGCAGGCCCGCCAGGCCAGCCGCTACCGCAACCTGTCGGGCTATGTCCGCCAAGCGGAAGCGATGATGCTGCACCTGCGCTGGCAGCAGGCACAGATGGCGATCGCCACCGCTCGCCAGCGCCTGGCCGATGCTGAAAAGGAAGTGACCGAACGCACGACTGCCGCCGCCCGTGCGACGACCGAACAGGCCGATGCCGCAGCGGCGCTGCCGCCGCTGCGGCAGACCGAAGCGGAAGCGGCCGCCGCGCTGCAGCGACTTGCGGTCGAACGCGACCGGCTCGACGAGACCGAGCGCCGCGCCCGCGACGATCACCAGCGCCTGGCGGCGCGGCTCGCGCAGATAGATTCCGACATAGGCCGCGAAAAGTCGCTGGCCCATGACGCGGGCGAAGCGCTGGCCCGGCTCGCCGGAGAAGAACAGGACATCACCTCGGCACAGGCCGGCGAAGGCGCGGCGATGGCCGCCGCCACTGCCGCCGCCACCGAGCGCGGCGGCAAGGTCAGCGCGCTCGACAGCGACCTTCAGCGCGAGAACAGCGCCGCGGCCGCCACCGAGGCGCGACGCACCTCGTTGCGGCGCCAGGCTGATGAATCGCGCAACCGCCTCGCCCGGCTGGAGCAAAGGCTGGCCGACACGGCGCGCGAAATCGCCCGGCTGGAAGCGCTTGCCCCCGCCGACGAGCCACAGGGGGCCGATATTCCGGGCCTGCAGGCGGCGGCCCAGGCCGCGCGCCAGGCCTTTGAAGCGGCCGAGATCGCGCGCCGCAGCACGGCGACCGAAGAACAATCCACGCGCGAGACATTCCGAAGCACGGACCAGGCCGCCACCCGGCTGCGCGCCGAGGCTGATGCGCTCGCCGATCTGCTCGCCGTCAACGAAGATGACCTGTGGCCGCCGTTGATCGACGCCGTGACGGTGGAGCCAGGCTACGAGGCGGCGCTGGGCGCCGCGCTGGGTGACGACCTGAACGTTGCCACCGACTCCGGCGCGCCGGTCCATTGGCGCAATCTGCCGCCCTATGACGAGACGCTGCCGCTGCCTGATGGCGTGGTGCCGATGGGCAATTTCGTGCGCGCGCCCGCAGTTCTGCAGCGCCGCCTGTCGCAGATCGGCCTGGTGGATGCGGAAAAGGGCCCGGCCTTGGCGGCGCAGTTGCTACAGGGCCAACGCCTTGTTACCCGCGATGGCGCGCTGTGGCGCTGGGACGGCTTAACCGCCGGCGCCAACGTTGCCACCACCGCGGCGACGCGCCTCAACCAGCGCAACCGCCTGAAGGATCTGCGGGCGCAGTTACAGGACGCCGAGGCCAAGGCGAGTGCCGCCAAAGGCGTGTTCGAGGCCGCACACCAGACGGCTGCCACGACGGTGCAGCAGGAAAACGAAGCGCGCAGTGCACTGAAGAAGGCCGATGACGACCTGACGCGGGCGCGCCAGGCCGAGGCGGAAACCATGCGCCGCAACGCGGACCGGCTGTCGAAGCTGCAGTCGCAGAAGGACAGCGCAACGCAGACCACCGTCGATCGCGACGAAACCGCCACCCGGCTGCAGGCGACAGAAGCTGAACTCGAAACCTTGCCGCCTGCGCAGGAGGCGCAGCAGCGCATCGAATCGCTGCGCAATTTGTTGTCAGAAGAACGCCGCCTGCTCGCCGCAGCAGAGGCCGAACGGGCGCGGCTGACCGACACGGCCCGCAGCCGTGCCAGCCGTGTCGTCGCCATCGGCAACGAACGCCGGTCATGGCAGGGACGGTCCGAGGCCGCTGAACGCCAGATGGCGGCACTGACCGAGCGGCAGGGCCAGTTGACCAAGGAGATCGCGGCCGTCGCCGCCATTCCCGCCGAGATCGCCGGCCTGCGCAGCAATTTGCTCACGCGGCTGGAAACGGCGGACGCGGCACGCAAGGCCGCGGCCGACGCACTCGCCACTGCCGAGGCCCTGCTGAGCGAACGCGACGGCGCGCTGAAGGAAGCGCAGGCCGCGCTGTCGACGGCGCGCGAGGAACGCGTGCGCTATCAGGGTGGCGTGGAACAGGCGGACGAGTTCATGAAGACGGTGGTCGGCCAGGTTCGCGAGGTGCTCGACTGCACGCCGGAAGAGGCGCTTGCCAAGGCCGAGCACGACGAAAGCGACCCACTGCCCCCGCTCGACGTCACCGAACAGAAGCTCGACCGCCTGAAGAAGGAGCGCGAGCGCATGGGCGCCGTGAACCTGCTGGCCGAACAGGAAGCGCAGGAGATCGGCGAGCAGGTCGAGACGCTGACCAAGGAGCGCGACGACCTGGTCGCCGCCATCGCGCGGCTGCGCCAGGGCATCTCGGGCCTCAACAAGGAAGGCCGCGAACGCCTGCTTGAGGCGTTCCAGAAGGTCGACACCAATTTCCGCGAGCTGTTCCAGAAGCTGTTTGGCGGCGGCCAGGCGCATCTGCAGCTGATCGACGCCGAGGATCCACTGGAAGCCGGGCTCGAAATCATGGCGAGCCCGCCGGGCAAGCGGTTGCAGACCATGTCGCTCCTGTCGGGTGGCGAGCAGGCTCTGACCGCGCTTTGCCTCCTCTTCGCGGTATTCATGGTCAATCCGGCGCCGATCTGCGTGCTGGACGAGGTGGACGCCCCGCTCGATGAGTCGAACGTCGGCCGCTTCTGCGACCTCGTCGACAGCATGGCCAAGTCGCTGTCGACCCGCTTCCTCATCATCACCCACAACAGCATCACCATGGCCCGCATGGACCGCCTGTATGGCGTAACGATGCCGGAACGGGGTGTTTCACAGCTGGTTTCGGTCGATTTGAGCCGCGCCGAACGCATCCGCGACGGGCTTGCGGTAGACACCGCGGCATAGGCAATTTTCGCAAGTCCACCAAGGCTTTAGCGGGGGGCCGATGTGGCTTGACAGGGCCCCCGCCGCCAAGTAGGTTCCGCGCGGTTTTTCGGCAGAATTCCAGTATTTTCGGGCGCCGGGGCCCTTTGTCCGAGGAGGCTATCCTGTGACGGGCGAAGATCGGCCATTGGATCTCGCGAAACTGGACGCCCGGTTGAAGAAGGCGCAGGAGGCCGCGCGCGCGCGCGACCCAGAGGCCCAGCCTGGGCGGATGGGGAATTCCTTCGGTCTTGGGATGGGAATGCGGGTCGGCACCGAGATGGCTGCCGCGCTCGCCGTCGGTGGCGGGATCGGCTGGTTTCTGGACCGCTGGCTCGGCACAGAACCCATCCTGCTCCTGGTGATGCTGCTGTTCGGCCTCGCGGCCGGTGTCAAAGGTGCCTACTCTGCCGCCAAACTGATGGCAGCGAAGGGCGAGGACGGGTCCCAGGGGCCGGTCTCGAAAGAGGAACGACGGTGGGTCTTTTCATATCCCAGGCGCACGCGGCCGAAGGCCACAGCCCGCTTGAACAGTTCCAGATCAATCGCCTGATTCCAATGGAAGTGGGCGGGGTGGACGTTTCGTTCACCAACTCGGCGCTCTGGATGGTGCTCGTGATCGCCGGCGCCACGCTGTTCCTGACGCTCGGCATGCAGCGCCGCGCCATGGTGCCGGGCCGCCTGCAGTCGATGGCGGAGATGACCTATGAACTGGTCTCCGGCGTCGTGCGCGACAATGTCGGCTCCGCCGGCCGCCCCTATTTCCCGTTCATCTTCACCATCTTCATCTTTGTCCTGTTCTCGAACCTGTTCGGGCTGATCCCCTACAGCTTCACGGTGACGAGCCACATCATCGTCACCTTCGCTCTTGCCGCCATGGTGTGGATCGGCGTGACCGTGATCGGCATCGCCAAGCATGGCCTGCATTTCTTCTCGCTGTTCCTGCCCAAGGGCATTCCGATCGCGCTGGCGCCGCTGCTGGTGGTGATCGAACTCATCTCCTACCTCGTGCGGCCGGTGACGCTGTCGATGCGTCTCTTCGCCAACATGATGGCGGGCCACACGCTGATCAAAGTGATCGCGGGCTTCGTCGTCGCGCTGGGTCTTTTCGGCGTGGTGCCGCTCGTGGTCACCAGCGCGATCTACGGCCTTGAGCTGCTGGTCGCGGTGCTGCAGGCCTATGTGTTCGCCATCCTGACCTCGCTTTACCTGAACGACGCGCTCAACCTGCACTAGGCGGTTTGGGCGCGTTCTCCTTTGAACGTCTTACACACTCTCCAGAAGAAGGAATTGCGTTATGGAAGCTGAAGCAGCCAAGTACATCGGCGCGGGTCTCGCCACCATGGGTCTCGCCGGCGCCGGCATCGGCATCGGCATGATCTTCGCCAACTTCCTGTCGGCGGGCATTCGCAATCCGGGCGGCGCGCCGAAGATGACGGCCAACCTCTTCCTCGGCTTCGCGCTGACGGAAGCGACCGGCCTGTTCGCGCTCGTCATCGCGCTGCTGATCCTGTTCTCGTAAGGCCTGGGGTGCTCCCCCTCGCCTTTCTGACGGTAGGCCCATGCCACAGTTAGACATCGGTTCGTTCGCACCGCAGCTCGTCTGGCTGGCGATCACCTTCATCCTGCTCTACGTGTTGATGTCGCGGGTTGCACTCCCGCGCATCGGCGATGTCCTGGAAGAGCGGCAGAGCCGCATTGCCCGCGACATCGAGGAGGCCGACCGCCTCCGTCGCGAATCGGAAGAAGCGATCAGGACCTATGACGCGGCGCTCGCCGACGCCCGCGCCAAGGCGCAGGTACTGGCGGGAGACGCGAAGCAGAAGGCGCAAGGTGAAGCGGCCGCCCGCAATGCCGAGCTGGAAAAACAGCTCGCCACGCAGACGGAAGACGCTGACCGCCGCATCCGCGAGATGGCGGCCAGGGCACAAGGCGAGGTGGCTGGCATCGCCACCGAAGCGGCCCAGGCCATTGCTTCGCGCCTGATCGGTTCGCCGGTCAGCGCGGACGCAGCCAAGGCCGCGGTTGCTGGCGTCGATCGGGGAAGCAAATGAGCCACTTGTTCAGCGAACCGGAATTCTGGGTTGCCGTTGCCTTCGTGATCTTCATGGCCGTCCTTCTGAAGGCGGCCTGGGGCAAGATCACGGCCGGCCTCGACGCCCGAGCCGAGCGCATCAAGGCGGAAATCGACGAAGCCCGGCGCCTGCGCGAAGAAGCCCAGGCCCTGCTTGCCACCTACCAGCGCAAGCAACGCGAGGCGATGGCGGAAGCCGACGATATCGTCGCCTCGGCGCGCGACGAGGCGACCCGGCTGAAGGCGGAAGCCGCCAGGTCGCTGGAAGACATGGTGTCCCGGCGCACCCAGCAGGCGATGGACAAGATCGCACGCGCCGAGGCCCAGGCGCTGCAGGACGTGCGCAACACGGCGGCGGATGTTGCGGTAGCAGCGGCGGAAAAGCTGATCCAGTCGCACCTCGATGCACAGAAGGCGGAGGCACTGGTCGATCAGACCATCGCCGATGTGGGGCGCAAGCTGCACTGAATTCTGAATCAAGACCCGATTTTAGAAAGGCCCCTGTTTCAGGGGCCTTTCTTTTTGTCTGCTTCACGGCAAGATAGACGGATCGCAAAACCGGGAGAGACAGATGGCCGCCGAGATCGAACGTGGATTCCTTCGCATCAGTGAAGGGCAGGTGCATTACCGCAGCCATGGCGACATCAAGGGCGGCGGCCGGCCGCTCGTGCTGATCCACGCCTCGCCCGCCTCGTCTATCAATCTTGTGCCGCTGATGGAGGCGCTTGCCGGCTCGCAGCCCCTGTATGCCCCCGACACGCTGGGCAATGGCGATTCCTGCAAGATGACCATGGCGCAGCCCGAGATGGCCGACTACGCCGACGCGGTGCGCCGCCAGATCGAGGTGCTGGGCCACAAGCAGGTCGACGTCTATGGCACCCACACGGGCGGCGGCGTGGCGATGGAGCTTGCCATCAACAATCCGAACCTCGTGCGCAAGGTGATCATCGACGGTATTGGTCTCTACAGCGAAGAGACCAAGAAGGACATGCTCGCGAACTACACGCCGGAGATCAAACCCGATGCCTTCGGCAGCCAGTTCAACTGGGCCTGGCACTTTGTCCGCGACCAACAGTTCTTCTTCCCTTGGTACAAGCGCGACGTCGAACACCAGCGCATGCAAGGTCTGGTGAGCCCCGAACATCTGCATGCCAATGTCATGGAGGTGCTGAAGTCGATCACCTCCTATCATCTCGGTTATCGCGCCTCATTCCGCTATCCAAAGGCCGCGCGCCTGCCGCTGCTGACTCAGCAGACTATGATGATTTACACCGCTGCCGATCCGCTCGCCGTCTACAAGGACGAGGCTCTGGGGCTCGTGAAGAAACTGGTTTCCGGCGAGGTGCCGAAGAACGCCAGCGAAGCCGACAAGGCGAA
>CANJEJ010000095.1 GCA_947473325.1 Alphaproteobacteria bacterium
CCAGACGGTGCAGCAGCCCTTCACCTATACGGTGACGGACGAGAACGGCGCCACATCGCAGAACACGATCGTCGTGACGCTGACGGGGGCGAACGATGCCCCCGTGGCGCTCGCCGAGACGGTGACCGGCACCGAGAACGCGACCTCGCTGACCGGCTCGCTCGATGCGACCGACGTCGACTCGACCAATCTGGTCTTCGCGCTCGTCGGCAACTCGGGCGGCGACTACGGCTCCATTGTGGTCAACGGCAACGGCACCTACACCTTCACGCCGAGCCCCAACGCCCAGACGCTGAACAACGGCGAAACGGCGGTGCAGACCTACACCTACACGGTCACCGACCCGCAGGGCGCGGTCTCGCAGAACACCATTACGGTGACGCTGACGGGTTCGAACGACGGCCCGGTGGCGGTGGCTGAAGTGGTGGCGGGTTCGGAAGATGCCGGCACGCTAACGGGCACGCTCGAAGCGACCGATGTCGACTCCGATACGCTGACCTATGCCATCTCCGGCTCCGCCACGAGCACCTACGGCTCGATCGCGGTGAACCCGGACGGCACCTATGTCTTCACGATGAACGCGGCCGCCCAGGGTCTGCAGGCCGGGACCACTGTGCAGCAGACCTTCACCTACAAGGTGACGGACGAGCAGGGTGCGTCGAGCTTCTCGACCATCAAGGTCAACATCACCGGCTCCAACGACGCGCCGGTAGCAAATGCGACGATCAAGACAGGCACGGAAGACGCCGCCAGCCTGACCGGCAACCTGTCGGCGACCGACGTGGACAACGCCAGCAACACACTGACCTATAGCCTGAACGGCAGCGGGGCGGGCACATACGGCACGCTGGTCGTGAACCCCAACGGGTCCTACAGCTTCGTGCCGAACGCCAATGCCCAGACATTGAATGTCGGCCAGACCGGCCAGCAGTCCTTTACCTTCACGGTTACGGATCCGCAGGGCGCCACGTCGCAGAACACCATCACGATCAAGCTGACCGGCTCGAACGACTCGCCGGTGGCCCAGGCCGAGGTGGTGTCGGGTTCGGAAAACGCCCCGACCCTGACCGGCCAGCTTGATGCGACCGATGTCGATTCGGCGACGCTGACTTTTGCACTGGTCGGCACGAACACCGGCACCTACGGCTCCATCGTCGTCAACTCGAACGGCACCTACACCTTCACGCCGAACGCGGCGGCGCAGGGCCTGCAGGACGGCCAGACGGCGACGCAGACCTTTAGCTACAAGGTTACAGACACCCAGGGCGCAATCTCGACGCAGACCATCACGGTCACGCTGACCGGCAGCAATGATGCGCCGGTGGCCCAGGCGGCGACGGTCTCGGGTTCGGAAGACGCGGCCTCCCTCACTGGCCAGCTGGTGGCGACCGACGTGGACTCGACGGGCCTGACCTTCAGCCTGCCGGCGGGCACTGGTGCGGGCCAGTACGGCACGCTGGTGGTGAACGCCAACGGCTCCTACACCTTCACCCCGAACGCGGCGGCGCAAACCCTGGCCGCGGGCCAGACCGCGCAACAGTCCTTCACCTACACCGTGACCGACCCGCAGGGCGGCACGGCGCAGAACACGATCTCGGTCACGCTGACCGGCTCGAATGATGGCCCGGTGGCCCAGGCCACCACCGTCACGGGTTCTGAAGACGCACCGTCGCTCACCGGCAACCTCGTCGCCACCGACGTGGACCAGGGCTCGACGCTGACCTATGCCCTCAGCGGCACGGGCCAGAGCACCTATGGCACGCTGGTTGTGGGTTCCAACGGCGCCTACACCTTCACCCCCAACGCGGCGGCGCAGGGCCTGCAGGACGGCCAGACGGCGACGCAGTCCTTCACTTACACCGTGACGGATCCGCAGGGTGCCACGTCGCAGAACACCATCACCATCAACCTCACCGGCGCGAATGACGCACCGGTGGCCCAGGCTGCCACGGTCCGTGGCGGTGAAGACTCGACCTCGCTCAGCGGCATGCTGGTCGCGACCGACGTCGACTCGACCAACCTGACCTATGCGCTCAGCAGCGCCAGCCAGACGACCTATGGCACGATGACGGTCAACGCCGACGGCTCGTACAGCTTCGTGCCGAACGCGGCGGCGCAGGCGCTGGGCAACGGCCAGATGGCGCAGCAGTCCTTCACCTACACCGTGACCGATCCGCAGGGTGGCACGTCGCAGAACACCATCACTGTCACGTTGGTCGGCCAGAACGACGCGCCGGTGATCCAGGCGGTGACCAAGGCGGGTTCCGAAGATGCGAGCAGCATCACCGGCACGCTGACGGCGACAGACGCCGAAAGCCAGGCGGTGACCTTCGCGCTGAGCAGTGCCACCGGCACGGCCCAGTACGGCACGCTGGTCATCAACTCGAACGGCACCTACGCCTTCACGCCCAATGCGGCCGCGCAGACCATGCAGGCTGGCCAGTCGTGGAGCCAGCAGTACACCTACACGGCGACCGACACGCAGGGTGGCGTCAGCCAGCAGACCATCACCATCACCCTGAACGGCGCCAACGATGCGCCGGTCGCGGTGGCGGCAACGGTGTCGGGCTCGGAAGATGCCATCAACCTGACCGGCCAGCTGACGGCGACCGACGTCGACTCAACGGGCCTGACCTTCGGCCTGCCGGCGGGTACCGGTACTGGCCAGTACGGCACACTGACGGTGAACCCGAACGGCACCTACAGCTTCGTGCCCAACCAGGCGGCGCAGGCGCTGGGCAATGGCCAGACAGGCACCCAGTCCTTCACCTACACCGTGACGGATCCGCAGGGCGGCACCACCAACTCGACCATCACGGTCACGGTCACCGGCTCGAACGATACGCCGGTGGCCCAGGCGGCAACCAAGTCCGGTTCGGAAGACGCGGCGAGCATCACCGGCACGCTGACGGCAACCGACGCGGAATCGCAGACCATCACCTTCGCCCTCTCTGGTTCGGGTACATCGCAATACGGCACGCTGGTGGTGAATTCCAACGGCACCTACAGCTTCGTGCCGAACGCGGCGGCACAGGGCCTGCAGGCCGGGCAGACGGTGAACCAGCCGTTCACCTTCACGGCAACCGACACGCAGGGCGGTGTCAGCCAGCAGACCATCACCATCTCGCTGACCGGCGCCAATGACGCCCCGGTGGCGGCGGCGGCGACGGTTTCTGGTTCGGAAGACGCGGCGAGCCTGACCGGCACGCTGTCGGCGACGGACATCGACTCGACGGGCCTGACCTTCAGCCTGCCTGCCGGCACCGGAGCGGGCCAGTACGGCACGCTGGTGGTGAACGCCAACGGCTCCTACACCTTCACGCCCAACGCGGCGGCGCAAACGCTGGCCCAGGGCCAGACCGCGCAGCAGTCCTTCACCTACACCGTGACCGACCCGCAGGGCGGCACGTCGCAGGCGACCATTACGGTCAATCTGACCGGCGCCAACGACGCGCCGGTGGCCCAGGCCGCCACGCTCAGCACGCATGAAGACGCGGCGCTGGTGACCGGCAACCTGGTCGCGACGGACGTCGATCAGAACTCGACCCTGACCTTCGCCTTCGCCCCGGGTGAAGACGGCCAGAGCCAGTGGGGCAACCTGACGGTCAATGCCAACGGTGGCTACACGTTCACCATCAGCCAGAACGCGCAGTCGCTGAATGCCGGCCAGACGGTGACCGAAACCTTCAGCTACAAGGTAACGGACCAGCATGGCGCCACCAGCATGAACACGCTGACGGTGACCATCTCGGGCTCGGCTGACGGCAACCTGATCGTCGGGACCAACTGCGACGACAACCTGTATGGCACCAATGCCTCGGATGAGATCTATGGCAAGGCGGGTGAGGACTACATCACCGGCGGCGACAACACCGACACGCTGATCGGCGGCCAGGACGACGACCGGATCTATGGCGGCAACAGCGATGACGTGATCTATGGCGACGACAAGCCGGTCACGACGCCGACCGCGCCCGACCCGACCGAGGTCATCTTCCAGGGCGAAAGCGCAGGCTATCGCAACACGGTCGGCAGCTATGAAGTCGACGCCAACGGCAACATTACAAACGTGAGCTTCGTCTTTACGAATGCCAGCCAGACGGGCAGTGGTGGCAACCTTGAGGCTGGCGCAAGCAGCGGCGCGGCAACAGCGGGCACGAACGGTACGTTCGGCGTGTTCATCGTGGCCGACGGCTACAACGTCAACAACAGCTTCAGCAACATCAACCTGAGCCAGGGCCACCTCGAGTTCCGCAATGCCAACGGCACGCCGGCAACGATCTACAGCACGGCGCCGGCGTTGTGGTTCATCCCGAACAGCGGCTCGGCTGTCCAGTTGACGGGCAACATCTATCATTCGGCCGCCGGCATGGCGGATGAGGGCAATATCGCTCTGAACCCGGATGATCGCATCCATACCCGTGCGACGATGGACAGCGAAGGCAACGTCCAGGTCAGCTTCGAAGACCTGTGGAACCTGGGCGACAACGACTTCAACGACGTCATCCTCAAGGTGATGACGGGTGAATCGGGCGCCACCCTGCTCGACTCCAACATCGTGGATGAGATCCCGGTGGCCGGTGCGTCTGGCGCCAACTACGACACGTATGGCGGCGAGGACTCCCTCTATGGCGGTGACGGCAACGACACGGTCTATGCCGGCGCCGATGACGACTATGTCCAGGGCGACAGCGGCAACGACACGCTGCATGGCGAGGCTGGCAACGACGACCTGCGCGGTGGCGACGGCAACGACCTCGTGTATGGCGGTGCCGGCAACGACCAGCTCAAGGGTGGCACGGCGCAGGACGTCCTGTATGGCGGCATCGGTAACGACAAGCTGTATGGCGAAGACGGCGACGACCAGCTTCATGGCGAGGACGGCACCGACGAGCTTTACGGCGGCACGGGCCAGGACCTGCTCTATGGTGGCGCCGGCAACGACAAGCTGCGCGGTGATGACGGCGACGACCAGCTCTTTGGCGGTGACGGCGTCGACGACATGGACGGTGGCACGGGCCAGGACAAGCTCTATGCCGGCGCTGGCGACGACTTGGTGAAGGGTGGCGACGGCGACGACCAGCTTTATGGCGAGGATGGTGTCGACACGATGTATGGCGGCAACGGCAACGACATGATCTATGGCGGCGCCGGCAACGACTACATCGAAGGCGACTCCGGCGATGACAAGATCTACGGCGGTGACGGCGATGACAGACTGAAGGGCGACGATGGCAATGACATCATCGTCGGCGGCATCGGTGCCGACCGCATGACCGGCGGCTCTGGTGACGACATCTTCATGTACAACTCGGCGGCCGAAGGCGGCGATACGATCACCGACTTCCAGACCGGCAAGGACACCTTTGTGTTCGAAGGTGACAACCTGACGGGTATGGGCGGCAGCACGACGACCCAGAACATGAACAACGGCGACTTCAAGATCATCGGCTCGGGCGGCGCCAACCTGTTCTATGACGCAAGCGAGGACACGCTGTCCTATCAGTCGGGCACCGGTCAGGGGTACCAGACCATTGCCACGATCGAGAGCGGCACGGTGACGGCCAACGACATCGAGATCATCTGATCCCGCGGTCGAACCGGAAAACGAAAAGGGCCCCGTCGCAAGACGGGGCCCTTCTTCGTTGATCGATGTGTCGGTGGCGCTAGCTGGTCTTCGGCGGCGGCACCTTGTGGAGCCACCAGGACTTGTCGTTGACCGAATAGATGGGCCGGTAGTGCTTGATCTTCTCGGCCGCCATCACCTGCTGGATCTGGTTGTCGAGGATGAAGACCTCGTCACCCTGGGTGATGGCGAGCACCGCGTGGGGGATCTTCAGGTTCATGTCCTGCACGGCGACGACCCGCAGCTTGGCGGAATCCCAGCCCAGCGCCAGCAGGGTCAGGTATTTGGCGATGGCGTAGTCCTCGCAGTCGCCCATCTTGGCGAAGAACTGGCCGGGCGTGGCCCAATAGTCATCGACCTGGTAGTTGACCTGGTCGACGACATATTTCGCCTGGTTCATATAGGCGTTGACCTTCTCCAGCTGCTCGGCGGGCGCGGCGCCCTTGAGGCCGGCGATGAACTTGGTCCATGCCCGGTAGTAGCACTTCTCTTCCGCCGTCACCTTGCACTCGCCGGCCTTGGCGGCATGCTCTTTCTCGAAGGCAGCCAGCATGTCGGTCCACTTCGGAAAGGGCTTCAAGTCCGTCTTGCGGATCTCGGTGCTGCCGAAGAAGCTCGGCACAGGCTTGTTGTCGTCCTGCGCCCAGGCAATGGGGCTGGCGAACAGGGCGCCTGTCAGGGCCAGGGCAGGAAGGACGCGGAACCGGCGCATGCGGTGGGGCGGATGATCTCGCAAAGGTGGCTGCCATTGTGCCGCAAATGCCGGCCCCGGCCTAGGGTCAGCCTGAATGGGCGGGGGAGGGCCTGTTGCTGTTTCGCGCCTTCGCCTAAAGTTGCCGCCAACGGCCGGACGGCCCGCGATCCTTTGGGGGGAAGACGCACACCATGGTGGAAATGCCCGAAGATGATGTCCCGCGCGGCGTCAACAAGATGGTTGTCGGCGCCGGCATTGCCCTGCTCGCCGTTGCCATCATCGGCGTGTTCCTGGTCTTCCGCTTTATCGAGAGCGAACGGGTCCGCGAGCTGCAGCAGTGGCAGATCCGCATGGGCATTGTCGCCGACAGCCGCACCGCTGCCGTCAAGGAATGGGTGGAACTCCAGTTCTCGACCATGCGCGAACTCGCCGACAACGCCTCGCTCCAGCTCTACATGACCGAGCTGTCGCTGCTGGGCGACGCGGCCAGCAGCGACGATTCCGGTGAAACCGGCTACCTGCGCAACCTGCTCGTCGCCACCGCCGAGCGCACAGGGTTTTCGCAGCCACCCGACCGTTCGGAAGTTGCCGCCAACATCGAACGCGCCGGCCTTGCCGGCATCGCGCTCACCGACCGCACTGGCAAGGTGCTGGTCGCAACGCCGACCATGCCGCCCATCGCCGGCCGGCTGAAGGAATTCGTCGAAAACGTGCCGCCGGGCGAGCGCGGGCTCCTCGACATGTTTCTCGCGCCCAACGACCAGCCTGCCATGGCCTTCCTGATGCCGGTCTATGGCGTGCAGTCGAACCGCCGGGCGAGCGAAGTGATCGGCATGGTGGTGGGCGTGCGGCTCATCGGCCCCGACCTCTTCAGCCGGCTAGCCCAGCCGGGCGAAACCGAGAAGACCGGCGATTCCTACCTCGTGCGCCGCAACGGCCCGAATGTGGACTTCCTTTCGCCGCTGCGCGACGGCACCCCGCCGCTGCGCCGGTCGCTGGCGCTCGACACGCCCAACCTGGCGCCGGCCTATGTGCTGCAGAACGCGGGCGGTTTCGGCATCCGCACGGCGCATGACAACCAGGAGGTGCTGGTTACCGGCCGCCCGGTCGCTGCCACGCCTTGGGTTCTCGTGCGTCAGGTGACACGGGCCGAGGCGCTGGCGCCCGCCGAATCGCGCCAGACCACGATGCTGATCGTGTTCCTGCTCGTCATCGTCATCACCAGCGTGGTCATCGTCGCGGTGTGGCGCCATGGCACGTCGGTGCGCGCCACGGCGGCGGCGGAACGCTTCCGCATCGCCGCCGAGCGTTTCCAGAACCTCGGCAAGTTCCTGCGCGTGGTCAGCGACAGCCAGCCGGCCGAGGTGGTCGCGGTGACGGACAAGGGTGTCTACACCTTTGCCAACAAGACGGCGGCCGATGCCGTCAAGCTCGCGCCGGAGGACATGATAGGCAAGACGATGGCCCAGGTGCTGGGGCCGGCGCGCGCCAAGATCTTCGAGGACCTGAACAAGGGCATCATCGCCCGGACCGAGGAGATCATCGCCGCGGGCAAGCGGATCCAGCACATCCACACCTTTCGCAATGAAGATGGCACCGGCAATCTGGTGCGTTCGACCCATTTTCCGCTGCGTGGCGACCGCGACCACCCGCCCGCCGTGCTGATGATCCTGGACGACATCACCGACCTGATGACCGAGCGCGAGCGGCGCGAGCGCATCTTCCAGGAACTGATCGAGATGCTGGTCAATATCGTCGGCCAGCGCGACCCCTACTCGGCCGACCACGCGACGCGCGTGTCGCAGGTCGCGGGCACCATTGCCCGCGAGATGGCGCTGAACGAGAACGAGGTCCGCAGTATCGAAATCGCCGGCCAGCTTATGAATCTCGGCAAAACCTTCGTGCCGCAGGAGCTGCTGACCCGCGAAGGCCCGCTGACGTCCGACGAATTGCAGGTGGTGCGTGAGGCCATGCTGCGCGGTGCCGACCTGTTGAACGACGTGGAGTTCGATGGCCCGGTTCCCGACATCATCCGCCAGGCCCAGGAAAACGTCGATGGCACGGGCCGTCCGGAGCAGCTGAAGGGCGAGGACATCCTGGTGGGCGCCCGCGTGCTGGCGGTGGCCAACGCCTTCGTGGCGATGGTGCGCCCGCGGTCCTATCGCAAGGAGGGCATGACGTTCGAGCAGGCAGCCGATGCGCTGGGCTCGCAGGCGGGCAAGATGTTCGATCGCAAGGCCGTCTTTGCGCTGCTCAATGCGCTCGAGAACCGCGAGGGCAAGCAGCAATGGCGGCGCTTCGACCTGCCGGATGCCGCGCAGTAGCGCTCGGCTCTATTCCATCTCGCGGATGACGCGGATGCCGATGTTGTAGCTGAACTGGTCGCGCGGGAAGCTGTCGCGCGACGCTGCGCCCATCAGTCGCGCGATGTAATACCACGATCCGCTTTTCACCACCCGGCGGTCGCAGTTGCCGTCTTCCCGCACGCCGCCGCCGGCCGAAGCGCCGGCGTGGTTGGGATTCCAGCAGTCGCCGACCCACTCCCAGATGTTGCCGTTCATATCGTGCAGGCCCCAGGGATTCGCCGGGAAACTGGCGACGGGTGCGCTTTCCTTGCCGTCGAAGGGCGAGCCGCAGAAACGGCAGTTGGCCATCATCTTGCCGGCCTCGCCGCCCCACCAGAAGCGGGTGGCCGTCCCGGCCTTGCCGGCATATTCCCACTCCGCTTCGCTGGGCAAGCGATAGGGCTTGCCCGTGCGCTTGGCCAGCCAGGCGGCGAAGGCTGTGGCGTCTTCCCATGTGATGTTGATGATCGGCCGGTTGCCTTTGCCCCACTTGTGGTCATCCGGAAGCCGCGTGCAGCCGCCACCTTCGACGCAGGCAAGCCACTGGTCCCAGGTGATTTCGGTGCGGCTGAACGCGAGCTTCTTGCGGATAAGCACAGCCCGCACCGGCTGCTCGCTGGCCACGCCCGCCGCATCGCCGAGCGTGAAGGTACCGGGTGGAATCGCCACCATCTCGGGACATTCCGGACAGTCCTTGAAGCCCGGGACGGGGGCTGGTTGCGCCGCTGCGGGAAGGGCGCCAAGCAGAAGCAGCGCGGCCCACAACGCCATCCTGAGGATCGCCGTGCTCATGTCAGCGCCGGTTGCCGCCCTGGATGTCGTCGTCGAAGTCGAAGCCGCTGTTGCCCTGTGCAGGAGCCGCGCGCGCGGTGGCGGCGGGCGGGGCAACGGGCGGTGCGGCGCGGGTGGCCGCGGTGGTGGCCGGGCGGCTGCGTGGCGCGGAGATGCTGTCATCGGTCTGGAAATTGTCGGCCCGCGGCCGCGGCTGCGGTT
This sequence comes from Alphaproteobacteria bacterium, assembly GCA_947473325.1. Lineage (GTDB taxonomy): Bacteria > Pseudomonadota > Alphaproteobacteria > SHVP01 > SHVP01 > CANJEJ01. The sequence goes on from CANJEJ010000095.1 coordinate 9,659, forward strand.
GCAGCGGCGCGGGCAGGGGCTGCTGGCCGCGGCGGTCGAAGGGGTCGAGTTCTTCCTCATCGCCCGGCTCGAAGGTCCCGGACCGTGCATTGACACCAGGCAGCGTCATCACAGGCGGCAGCGGGGACGCTGGCGGCGAGGGCGCGCGCGCGTCGGGATCCTCGAACGGCAGCGCGTTGCGCGTCTGCCCGGGAGGGGAGGCAAACGGATCGCCATCTTCGCTTTCCGTGTCGTCGCCCGGCGCCGCGAAGGGATTGCTGTCTCGGCGTGCCTCGCCGTCGCGCAGCACATCGCGGTTGATGTCGGGCGAGGTGGGGGCGCCCGGCACGCGGAACGGATCGTCGCGGCGCAGTTCCAGGCTGGCATGCTGCCGGCACCATTCCACCAGTGTCGGCAGGGCGCCTTCGCGCCGCTGGGCCGCGCCCGCGCGCTGCAGCACGGGTGGATCCAGCTGGCCCGTCACCAGCAGCATGCGGTAGCTGGCGATCATCTCGTCGAACACCGTGGCCGCCAGGTTGATCTGGGCGTTGGTCACTTCGGTCTCGGCGTCGAGCACGCGCAGCGCCGTTTCGCGGCCGGCGGCGGCCAGTGTGCGGCGGGATTCCAGCACCTCGAGCGAGATGCCGAGCGCGTTCTCGAGCAGGAAGCGGCGTTCGCACTGCGTCTGCAGGTTCTGCCAGGTGTTGCGGACTTCTTCCTCGACGCGGCGGTTGATGACGTGCAACTGGTTGATCGCCGCGGCATGGTCGAAGGCGGCGGCTGCGGCATTGGCCTGGACGGCGAAACCGGTGAACAGGTCCCAGGTCGCGCGCAGCAGCACCGAAGCCTCGCGGCGGGTGCCGGGTTCGGCGGAAGCCCCTTCGCGATAGCCGGTGCTGCCGACCAGATCGAGGCGTGGCAGCACCTGCGACTGCGCGGCCTGCTGGCGGGCGCGGGTCGCATCGACCTGGCTTGTGGTGCTGGAAATCAGCGGGTTCATCACCCGCGCCGTCCGCGTGCTGGTGTCCAGCGACGTGGGCAGCAGCGCGAGCGGCAATTGCGGCACGACGAGGTCTTCCGGATTGGCCGGTGTGCCATAGACCTGGCGGAAACGCGAATAGGAATTCTGCAGGTTGCCGTTGAAGACGACGCGGCGTTCCTTGGCAAGCTGCAGCCGCGAACGGGCGAGCAGCAGGTCGATGGCGACGCCCTGTCCCGAGGTCAGGCGTTGTTGCTCCAGGCCGAACTGGCGTTCCGCCGCCGCTTCGTTGACACGCACCAGTTCCATCAGCTCGGACTGGCGCAGGACTTCGACAAAGGCCTGCACGCCTTCGAACAGGATGTTCTGTCGGGTCGTTTCGAGGGTGAATTCCTGCGCCTCGCGATCGTACTCAGCGCCGCGCAGGTTGAAGTCGCGATTGGCGCCGTCATACAGCGTCTGGGTCACCGAAAGGGTGACGCTTTCGCGCATCGCTTGCGACGGGTCGTTGGGCGGCACGTTGCGGCGGGCCGGTGAATCGATGCGTTCGGCGCCGTAGTCGCCGGTCAGGCTGACGCGGGGCAAAAAGCCCGAGGCCGCGCCACGCAGGCGCTGGTTGGCCGAGTTGAGCTTTTCCTCGTCGAGGCGAATGGCGGGGTGGCTGTCGATGAGCTGGGTGAGCGCTTCTTCCAACGTCATCGCCGGGGCAGGCGCGGCGGCCGACAGGCAGACGCCCAGCGTGCCGGCGATCAGGCCGGCGCTGGTGCCCCTTCGTGCAAGCCAAGGTCCGATGCCGCCCATGCGTTCCACACACAGGGCGCCGCCCCCCGATACAGCGCCGATGAATCCCAAGAAAGCTATGTCCCGCCACGCCATAGCTGCCCTAACTTACCTGAAACATGAGGCCCGGCAACAGCCGCGACGGCAGGGTTTGCCCGCAGGGTGGTCCTGACTTCCCCTAACCGCCTGTGGTAGCTTGGAAATCGGGCTTCTGGGGTTTTAGCATCGATGTCTGAACAAAGCGTGACTATGCCAGCCAACGCGCCTGCGGCGGACAAGGCCAAGCGTAAGGGCAAGCCGTTCTACCGGCGTTTCCTCGACTGGTGGAAGGGCGGGCGGTTCATCGCTCTCGTCGTGCTGCTCGTTCTGGCGGTCGTGCGCTTGTATGAGCCGGGCCCCGTGCAGGCGCTGCGTCTGCGCGCGTTTGACGTCTACCAGAACATCAAGCCGCGCGTGCCGCCCAATCCGCGTCCGGTGGTCATCGTCGATATCGACGAGGCTAGCCTGAAGGAAATTGGTCAATGGCCTTGGCCGCGCGACACGCTCGCCCAGATGCTCGACAACCTGACCAAGCTGGGCGTGCTGTCGGTGGGCTTCGACATTGTGTTCGCCGAGCCTGATCGTCTGTCTGTTTCGCTGGTGGCCGACCGCGCCGCACAGCGTGGCCTGAGTGACGCGGTGCTCGCCGAACTGAGGGCCTTGCCCAGCAACGACCTTGTCTTTGCCAATTCGCTGAAGCAGAGCAAAGCCGTCCTTGGTCAGTCGGCCTATGGCGAGGTGCTGGAAGGCGGGGAAAGGCTGCCACCGGGTGGACCCTGGGGCACGCGCGCCGATCCCGGTCTCAAGGCGACGGACTACATCAAGAAGCATCTTAGCGTCGTTCGCAACCTGCAGGACTTTGAGCGGGCGGCGCCGGGCCTCGGCATGATTACCGTGGAGCCGGACCCCGACGGCATCGTGCGCCGCGCGCCCGCGATTCTGCGCGTGCAGGAACGCATATTCCCGTCGCTGATCGTGGAGATGTTCCGTGTCTCGACCGGTCCGCGGACGCCGGCGTTCACCCGCGTGACCACGGCAGGTATCCAGTTCGTCGCCATCCAGTCGCGACCGCAGTCGTTTGAAATCCCGACCACGCCGCAGGGTGACATCTGGGTTTATTACGCGCTGCCGGGCGAATCGACCAAGGACCTGTACGTCTCGGCGAAG
>CANJEJ010000096.1 GCA_947473325.1 Alphaproteobacteria bacterium
GCCGACCTGGCGGAAGAGAGCGCGAAACTCCAGTCGCTGCAGATCCAGCAGCAGCTTGGCGTCCAGTCGCTCGCCATCGCCAACGCCGGCCCGCAGACCATTCTGAACCTGTTCGGGTAAGGGCAGGGAAGACAGCTTGGGCCTTTTGGGGAGGCCCTCTTAAGACGCAGTTAACCGGATTTGGTGAAGCTGCAGTCGCCTTAGAACGAGGAGACGGACGATGCAAAAGGCTCAGGTTTACACGAAGCAGGCGCAACACGAACGGACGAAGGGGTAGGCCATGGCACTCAAGCTCACGCTGAAACCCGGCGAAAAGTTCGTGATCAACGGCGCGGTGGTGGTCAATGGCGACCGCCGGGCCCATCTGCTGATCCAGAACAACGTTGCGATCCTTCGCGAAAAGGACGTGATGCAGCAGCAGGACGCGAAGACGCCGGTGCGGCGAATCTACTTCGCGATCCAGATGCTTTACCTGGATGAGTCGAATGAGGGCGTCTACTTCGGCGAGTTCACACGCCGCCTGAAGGAATTCATGGGTGTGCTCTCGGACCGCGAGGCTCTTGCCCGTTGTGGAACGATCCTGGAGGAGGTCAGCGCCAAGCACTATTACCGCGCGCTGATGTCCTGCAAGAAGCTGATGCCCTTCGAGGAGTCCAGGCTGAACTTCATCGCGGTGCCGGAAGGTGCCGAGGCCGAAGCCAAGCAGGTGGCAGCCTAGAGATGGGTACAAGTGCCTGCCGGGATGGGCGGCAGGTTGTTTTGGTAACCGGACGGCAACACCGGGCGTGGGGACCGAACGTTGCCGCTTCAGACCACAGTGCAGTGGTAGGTCACGGGGCGCTTTGATGGGTAATTGAGGACGAAGAGACTTAACAGAGGAGCTGACGCACAAGTCCGGAGAAACCCGGGTGAGTGCGACACGAACGGGACAATGGTTACAGAAGTTGTTTCATTCGGAACGATAACCCCCGCAGGCTCTGCCAATCGCAAGCCAGGCGCGTCGGAGAAGACCGCCGCCCCGGCCCAGGAACAGCAGAAAGCAGCGGAGGCCACGGCGTTTGAGTCGTCGTTGGCAAGCCAGGAGCAGAAAGCTGCTGCTGAACGTGAGCAAAGAGAGAGCGAGAAAGATCGACAGGCGCCCCAGTTGGACGCCCTCGCACTCGACAGCACACGGCTCAGCATTCTGCAGGACGCAGCCTCGAAACGGTTTGTCTACCGAGGCCTGAATGTGGTGACCAAGGAGGTTGAGCGCCAGTATCCGAGCGAATCGGAGCTGCGCCGTTCCGCGCTGCTGCGCGAGTTGCGCGGTTCGTTTATCGACGAACTGAGCTGACGCTTGCGTGAAAGTTAGCCGTCGATGCGCTCCCGATGATGGAGCGCAGACGGGAGTTTTTGCGTTCGCCGCATGCGGCGCTAGACCACCTGGTTGACTGCCAGCGAGACGGGCCGGGCCTTGCGGACGGTCGGATGGGCGGTCGTTGCATACTTGCTGTAGCCGGTCACGACGCCGCTGCGTGCCGACACTTCCTCGGACACGGCCTTGACCAGGCGCTCCGTCACCGTCTTTGCCACCATCAGGGCGCGGTGATGGTCCTCAAGAACCTTGGCAAACCAGTTGATCACGCTGCGCAGAATGTCGAGCTCCTTGGGCGGCGAAGCCGCAGCAAGACCCGGGTTCTCGCGCAGGACTCGCATCTCATTGTCATAGATCTTGGTCAGCCGTTCCTTCTCGGGCTGCAGCACGGCGAGTTCCCGCGGCCGCCGCCGGCGCAGAAGCTCGGTTTCGTTGGCGATCAGGGTGCCCAGCTTGCGCGTCACATCGACCAGTAGGGCGATACGATTGGGCGAACTCACCGGCGGGCCTCCTGCATCTGGAGAATGCTGCGATAGACCGAGTCGGCGATTCCGACGCCGCCCTTGTTGGCGATCGCGCCGGCGGTCTGTTCGTTGAACATCGATCGGTAGATCTCGTCGCCCGCGCCGCCCCCGAACATCGGGTCGGTGTCGAGGCCGGACGACATGTTTTCCAGCACCTGCATGAGGAAGACGCTTTCGAACTGCTTGGAGACCTCACGCGCCTTTTCATTGTCCTTGGCGGCGGCCTGCGGATCGGCGGCCTTCGCGCTGCGGATGGCGGTGGGGTGCGCGGGGAACGCAATGGGCGTCGTCATCACATCACCTGGATGTCGGCCTGCAGTGCGCCCGCCGCCTTCAGCGCCTGCAAGATGGAGATCATGTCGCGCGGACCGATGCCGAGCGAGTTGAGCCCGTCAACCAGCTCCTGCAGCGTCACGGCGCCGCCGACGACGGCGAGCTTCTTTGTGCCGGTTTCCTCGACCTGGATGTCGGTACGCGGTACCACCACGGTCTGGCCGGCCTGGGCAAAAGGCGCTGGTTGGGAGACCTGCGGCGTTTCGGTGATGCGGATTGTCAGATTGCCCTGAGCGATGGCGACGGTGTCGACCCGCACCTGGTCGCCCATGACAATGACGCCCGTGGTCTCGTCGATGATGATCCGGGCAACCTGGTCCGTCTCGACGCGCAGTTGCTCGATGTCGGAGAGCAGGCCGACCATGTCGTTGGCATAGGCGGCCGGGGCGGCAAGCGAAATGGTGGTGGGATCGAGCGCGATCGCGGCATCGACGCCGAGGAACGCGTTGATCGCCGTGGCGATGCGGCGGGCGGTGGTCAGGTCGGGGTTGCGCAGTGCAAGGCGCAAGCGGCTCAGGTTGGCGAGTTCGAAGCCAAGTTCGCGTTCGATAATTGCCCCGTTTGGGATACGGCCGGAAGTCGGCACGCCCTTCACGATGCTGGCGGCATCGCCCTGGGCGGAAAAGCCGCCGACGACGAGCGAGCCTTGTGCCACCGAATAGACCTGGCCGTCGGCGCCGATCAGCGGCGTGACCAGAAGGGTGCCGCCGAGCAGGTTCTTGGCATCGCCAAGTGCGCTGACATTGACGTCATGGCGCGTGCCCTGGCGGGCGAAGGCCGGCAGGTTGGCCGACACCATGACGGCGGCGACATTGCGTGAGTTTAGGTTGGCGCCACGGGTGTTGACGCCGAGCCGCTCCAGCATGCCCTCGAGGCTCTGGCGCGTGAAGGGCGAGTTTCGCAGCGAGTCGCCGGTGCCGTTGAGGCCGACCACAAGGCCATAGCCGATCAGCAGGTTGTCGCGGACGCCTTCGACCACGACGACATCCTTGATGCGCGAGGCGGCGTCGACGGGGGTGAGAACGGCCGAAAGCAGGGTCATCGCGGCGGCCAGCAGCAGGGCGGGCCAGCCAATGCGACGCATCCAGTCGGCGCGGCGGTCGTGGGCAGTGGGTGCGGTGTTGAGGATCATGCGCTTTTGCACAGACATGGTTACTTCCTCCCAACCAATGCGAGCGCCGTGCCAACACAGCCCTCGTCTAAAGCATTGACACAGCGCAATAAAAATAAGGGCGGGGAGGCCTCGAGCCGGTTCTGGCCGGTCGACTTGACCGGGCTCCGGCAAGTCCTGCCTAGGACCCTGCGGCGATACGTCAGTGCAGGAAGAAGCCTATCGGCCAGAGGCTTAAGGACGTGTTAACCATGACGCGCCGATGGTACGGTCCGTTGGTCAAGATCAGTTTCAGAGCAGGCGGTTCATGAAGGTCTCCGGGCCGGGTTCGACTCAATCCTCAGGCACCGTGCGGCGCGCGCGCCGCGGCGGCGAAGGGGAGGGAGCGAAGTTTTCCGACCAGATTCGCGGCGAGGAGACGACAACCTCCACCGGTGGTGTCTCCGCCGCCACGCCGCTGACGCCGCTCGACGCCTTGCTGGCGGTGCAGGAAGCGGGCACCAGTACCCAGGGCCGCTCCAAGGGTCTTTCCCGCGGCGGCCGCATGCTCGACCTGCTGGATGATGTCCGGCATGGCCTGCTGCAGGGTGCCATTCCGGTCTCGAAGCTCGAAAGCCTGCTTACCGCCGTGCGCAGCCAGCGCGACCATGTCGATGATCCGCGCCTGGCTGAAATCCTCGACGAGATCGAGCTTCGCGCCGCCGTGGACCTGGCGAAACTCGACCGCATGCCCTGACCGGGCAACAAAACCTTAATATTTCAATAGGTTAGATTATCCGCCGCCGGCCTTGCTGGGGGGTGGTCGGATTCTTATACTGCGGCGCCCCAAGCGCGGGGGCCTTTGTATGTTCTGCCGTTACCAAGTTGAGTGCCCGATGAGTTGAGGACTTTGATGGCAACGAAACCGAAGAAGGCAAAGCAGAAGCCCAGTCACTCCAGTCGGACGAAATCACCGGTGGCAAAAAAGAAGTCAGTTGCCCGGCCCAAGGCCGCACCGAAGTCGAAGCCCGCCAAACCCGTTCCGAAGCCAAAGAAGGCCGCGTCCAAGGCGAGCCCGCCCAAGGCGGCCGCCAAGCCGGCCAAGAAGGACGGCAAGCCGCCGAAGAAGCCGGTCGCTGCCCCGAAGCCGAAGGCCGCCGCTCCGAAGGCAGCCGCCCCCAAGGCTGTCGCGAAGCCCATGCTGAAGCCGGTTCCCGCTCCCAAGGCGGCGCCGGCGCCGATGCCGTCTGTCCCGGCCGTCAAAGTTCCGGTCAGGGCGCCAGAACCGAAGCGCACCAAGTCGGAGAAGGATGCGGTCGCCAGCCTGCGCGCCAACCTTTACGTCCGTGAAAAACTGCCAAACGGTTACGTGCCGGCCGAGACCGAGCCCTTTATGAGCGTCAAGCAGCTTGCCTATTTCAAGAACCGCCTGCTCGACTGGCGCGACGAACTGTTGCGCGAATCCTCGCAGACGTTGATGCACCTGCAGGAGCACAGCGTGGCCGAGCCGGATCTTACCGATCGGGCCTCGACCGAAACAGACCGCGCGCTGGAGCTGCGCACGCGCGACCGCGAACGCAAGCTGATCGGCAAGATCGATTCGGCGCTGCAGCGCATCGCCGACGGCAGCTATGGCTATTGTGAAGAGACGGAAGAGCCGATCGGCATCAAGCGCCTGATGGCCCGGCCGATCGCCACACTCAGCATCGAAGCCCAGGAACGCCACGAGCGCCGCGAGCGCGTATACCGCGACGACTGATCACCGTCGTTCACGCCAGGCCCATAATAGGAAAAGGCCGGTCCGTTCTGGACCGGCCTTTTCTCTGGCAAGGACGGACGCTTAGAAGGGGAAGAGCACGTCGAGAACCTGCTGCCCGTAGCGGGGCTGCTGGTAGTCGGTGATCTGCCCGCGTCCGCCGTACGAAATCCGTGCCTCGGCGATCTGGGTGTGTCGGACGATGTTGGTCGAACTGATGTCCTCCGGCCGGACGATGCCGGTGATCAGGAATTCACGCACCTCGAAATTCACGCGCACTTCCTGGCGGCCCTGGATCACCAGGTTTCCGTTCGGCAGCACCTGCGTGATGATGGCGGCGACCGTCACGTTGATCGATTCATTGCGCTCGATCTTGCCTTCGCCGGTCTGCGCCGAGTTACCGTTCATGTTGAGCAGCGACGCCGGGTTGACTGCCTGCGGCAGGATGCGTCCCAGGCTGCCTTCATAGCCGAGCAGGTTGGTGATGCCGTTGTTTTCGGTGCTGGTGCGCGTGCGCTCAGTCGCGTTGTCGAAGTTGGCCTTGTCGTCGATGGCGATCTGCACGGTCAGGATGTCGCCGATACGGGCGGCGCGCTGGTCCTTGAAGAAGGCGCGGGCGCCCTGGCGCCACAGGCTGTTGGCCATGTGGGTCGGTTCTTCCGGATCGGGCATCGGCAGGCTGACGGTGCGATAGCCGGGCTGCTGCGTCGGGTTGGTGACCGGCGACAGCGGCGGCGGCGTGCCGATGGTGGCAAGCCGGTTGACCGCGTTGCAGGCGCCGAGCGCGAGCACGAGGCCAAGGCAGAGGCCAAGGCGGGCAGGCGAGGAGCGGGTGAGGGGCATGACTTGGGACCTGTCGATACGGGGTGGCGATACGGCCTAGTTTCTGGCGACCTGGAGCGGCGTGCCGGAGGGGATGCGGACTTCCTTCACGCCGGTGACGACGCCTTGCACGGTCTTCTTGCTTTTCGGATTCAGCAGGCGGACGGTTTCGCCCGCCGCGCCCTCTTCCTGGGCAACGCCGGTCATCACCAGTGTCATGTTGGCGCTGGCGACAATCATCGTGACGAGATCGTTCTTCTGGATCAGCACCGGCTTCTGCAGGTCCGACACGCGGACCATGCGGTCGGCCTGCATCGTGCGCTTGGCCTGCTGGCCGATGAGCAGGTCGGCGTCGAGCACGACGTCATGGCGTGCGTCGCTGCGATCGGCCTCGATCCAGCGGATGTCATTCTTGCGGATGGTCTCGCCGCGCGCCACGGTGCGCGCCAGCACGGGAATTTCGAGGCGGCGGGTCACCATGCCGCCGACCGGAATACGGCGGCTGGCCGCGTTGCCGGCCGTGATCGCGAGGGTCGCATCGAAGCGGCCCGACGCGTCGTCGTAGTTCATCGCGGTAATGGACAGATCATAGGACTTGCCGACCGGCAGTTCGATGGACAGTTCGCGCTGGCGCAGCTCAGCGGCAAATAGGCCATCGACGCCGGCCTTGCGCAGGGCGCGCTCGATCAACGGCATCACATCGGCAGCGCCGATGGTCTGGCTAGCCCGCTCGACCTGGATGACTCCCACCGCCGGACCGGGAACCCAGGTGAGGCCCTGCGCCTGGACGAAGGCGACGATGCTGGGGACGCGCAGTGCGATCTTCTGGCCCGGTTCCGGCGCCGGGCCGAGATTGGCGCCGGCGGCCGCTCCGGCGCCATCGAACACATCGCCCAGCGTAATGTGGCTGTCGGTAACGACGATGCGCGACTTCAGGCGAAGTTCGGCCATCGCAGCGGTGGACGCAAGCATGCCCAAGGCAACAACGGTGGCGGTCAGAAGATGCTTCATGAGTCTGCTCCCTAGCTTCTGAGGGCGGCAACCGTGCGCAGCATTTCGTCGGAGGCTGTGATGACGCGCGAATTCATTTCATAGGCGCGCTGGGCGGTGATCAGCGTGGTGATTTCCGCCACCGGATTGACATTCGAGGTTTCGAGGAAGCCCTGCAGGATGGTGCCGACCGCTTCCGTGCCCGGCACGTTGGTGGTCGCGGCGCCCGATGCCGGCGTTTCCAGGAAGAGGTTGTCGCCGACGCTCTCGAGGCCCGCCTCGTTCGAGAAGGTGGCGAGCTCAAGCTGGCCGACGTTCTGTGGCGTCACTGCGCCCGGCGTCTTCACCTGCACTTCGCCCGAGGGGTTGATCGAGACCTCGATTGCATTGGGCGGCACCGTGATGCCCGGGTTGACCGTGTAGCCTTCCTGGGTCACGAGCTGACCGGTCGGGCTCAGCTGGAACGAACCGGCGCGGGAATAGGCCGTGTCGCCGTTCGGCAGCTGGATCTGGAAGTAGCCCTTGCCCTGGATGGCAACGTCATAGGTGTTGCCGGTCTGGACAAGCGAGCCCTGGTCGGTGATGCGGTACACCGCGCCGGCGCTGACGCCCGAGCCGATCTGGATACCGGTCGGCACGATGGTGCCCTGGTCCGACGAGGTGGCGCCCATGCGCTGCTCGTTCTGGTAGATCAGGTCCTGGAACTCGGCGCGCTGGCGCTTGAAGCCCGTCGTCTGCAGGTTGGCGATGTTGTTCGAGATGACTTCGACATTGAGCTGCTGGGCCAGCATGCCCGTCGACGCGATGCTCAAGGATCTCATTTCGTGTTCCTCTCAAATACGGTGGCGGGCCATCAGGCCGACGCCACCTTGCCCAGCCGTTCGATCGACCGGCGCATCAGGTCATGGCTCGATTCGATCATGCGAGCCGTGGATTGGTAGCGGCGCGAGATGTCCATCATGCGGGTCACTTCGACCACGCCCTGGACGTTCGAGCCTTCGACCGAACCCTGGATGACGCGCACGTCGTCATTGGCGGGCTGGGCCGGCTGATTGGTGGTGTAGAGGCCGTCGCCAGCCTTCTGCATCTGCTGCTCGTTGGCGAAGCGCACGAGCTGGAAGCGGCCGATCTGGCCGAGCTGCGAGTTGACCGTGCCGTCCTGGCCGATCGTGATCTCGCCATCGGCCCCGTCGACGACGATGGGATTGTTCCGGGCGTCGAGCACGGTGTCGCCGGTCGCGGTGATCAACTGGCCCTGCTGGCCGAGCTGGAAGCGGCCGTCGCGGGTGTAGCGCTGGCCTTCCGGCGTGTCGACGACGAAATAGGCGTTGCCGTTCAGCGCCACGTCATAGGTGCGGCCGGTGTGCGTGATCGGTCCTTCGCGCGTGTCGCGCCAAATGCCGCGATCCTGCACAAAGGAAATCTTGCGACCGTTGGTGGCCTTCTCAAGCACTTCCTCGAAGATTTCCCGCTCGCCGCGGAAGCCCGCAGTGTTCAGGTTCGCAATGTTGTTGGAGACGACATCCATCTGGCGGGCGAGAGCCACCTGATAGGACAAGCCAACATAGGACGCGTTTTCCATTTCCTTCTGTCCCTTGCCAGGAGAAGCGGCACTTTGGCCGCCCCGTTACGTACGAAGGACCTGCATTGCTGCAGGCAGGTCTCCTGTTGCACGGGCTGTGCCACCGCGGCGAAGGGCGGAAATGCTGGCCTTCCGGCGCGGCGGCGCAGGAGCGGGTTGAGGGAACGGGGGCCGGGGCCGGAAACTTTTGCCCTGCCCGGGTGGACATTTCGCCGCGTTTGCAACGACCGGCGACCGCCTTATTGTCCGAGCCCAGTCAATGGGGAGTAGCCGCCCTCGTCTTCAGAGGGGGATGCGTCAACAGACTTGGGCGAACCGCATGGTTCGGCCATGGCGCATCCGACAGGTTGTTTGGCGAGACCTTTGACGTGGCGAACCGTTCCATTGTTTGGGCCGGGCGGGGCGCCGCGTCATGGTGTTTCGCAAACCCGGCCCTCGGGGACCCTTCATGGAAGCCTTTCTCGTAGCGACCGGCATCGTTGCGCTGGCCGAAGTCGGCGACAAGACCCAGCTGCTGGCCCTTGTGCTGGCGGCACGGTTCCGCCGGCCATGGCCGATCATTGCGGGCATTCTGGTCGCGACCCTCGCCAATCACGCGGCGGCGGCGGCACTTGGCGCCTGGCTAACGACCCTGATCGGGCCGGACAGCCTGAGATGGATCCTCGGCCTGTCGTTCCTTGCCATGGCCGTCTGGATCGTCATTCCCGACAAGATGGATGACGCAGCGGTGGTGCCCCGCCATGGCGTCTTCCTGACGACTCTCATCTGCTTCTTCCTGGCCGAGATGGGGGACAAGACGCAGATCGCCACCGTGGCGCTGGCCGCGAAGTACCAGGCACTGGTGGCTGTGGTGCTCGGGACGACGGCAGGCATGATGATCGCCAACATTCCGGCGGTTTTCCTGGGCGAGCGCATTGCGCTGGCGTTGCCGGCACGGCTGATTCACGGCGTCGCTGCCGCGATCTTTGCCTTTTTGGGCGTCCTGACCCTGCTGGGGGCGGGCGAACGGCTCGGACTGTAGGCCCACAAGGCTGTTATTAACCTTCTTTGTTTAGCCTTGGCGGGCTTTTCGACGCCCTTTTGAGGTATTTTCGACCAACGGGCGCTCGGTTGTGGAAAACCGGGTGGCCCTAACTGGTTGTTAACCATAGTGGCGAAAGAATAGGCCTTACCGGAGGCCCGGCTTCCGCCCGCAGGTCAGGTGCATGAGCAATACAGGCGACGAAGACCAAGATTCCTCCCCTGCCGGTGATGCCGGCGGCGAAGGCGGAGCGCCACCCAAGAAGAAGAGCAAGAAGAAGCTCATCATCATTGCGGCGCCGGTGCTTCTCATCGTCATCGCGGTGGTAGTGATGTTCGTGATGGGCCTCGGCCCTTTCGGCGGCGGTGCCGATGACGAGCATGACGCAGCGGCCGAGGAAGAGGCGCTCAAGGAAGCCGTCGCCGCCGCGCCCGGTACCCATTTCGTCGATCTGCCGGAAATGCTGGTGAACCTGCAGACCGACGGCACCAAGACCAGCTTCATCAAGATGGCGGTGTCGCTTGAGCTGACGGACAAGAGCCCGGTGACGACGGAGCGCGTGACGGCGATGATGCCGCGCGTGATCGACAATTTCCAGGTCTACATGCGTGAATTGCGGCTCGACGACCTCAATGGCTCGGCGGGCATGTTCCGCCTGAAGGAAGAGCTTCTGCGCCGGGTCAACATTGCGGTACAGCCGGTCCAGGTGAAAGACATCCTTTTCCGCGAACTACTCGTCCAGTGAGTCCGGGATCATGACGGATACCAACGCAGACGACGATATTGCCGCCGAGTGGCAGAAAAACCTCGAAGCGGAAAAGGCGGCCGACGACGCGGCGCTCGCCAAGCAGTGGGGCGGGGCCGGGGCGAAGGGCGATTCGCCGGGCGAGGAGGACAGTTCCGCGCAGTCGAGCCGCGTTCTCAACCAGGAAGAAATCGACAGCCTGCTCGGCTTTGACACGGGTGGCGGCGACGATTCAGAACGCAGCGGCATCCGCGCGATCGTCAATTCGGCGCTGGTGTCCTATGAACGCCTGCCGATGCTGGAAGTCGTGTTCGATCGCCTGGTGCGGTTGATGACGACGTCCCTGCGCAACTTCACTTCGGACAACGTCGAAGTCTCGCTCGACAACATCACCTCGATCCGGTTTGGTGACTACCTGAACTCGATCCCGCTGCCCGCGATCCTCGGCGTGTTCCGCGCCGTCGAATGGGACAACTACGGTCTTCTGACCGTTGATTCGTCGCTGATCTATTCCATTGTCGACGTGCTGCTTGGCGGCCGCCGCGGCACCGCTGCGATGCGCATCGAGGGCCGTCCCTACACGACGATCGAGCGCACACTGGTTGAAACGATGATCGCGGTCGTGCTCGCCGACCTCGGCACCGCTTTCGAACCGCTTTCGCCGGTTCGCTTCAATTTCGACCGCCTGGAAACCAACCCGCGCTTCGCCACCATCGCGCGCCCGGCCAACGCCGCCATCCTGATCCGCCTGCGCGTGGACATGGAAGACCGCGGGGGCCGCGTCGAACTGCTGCTGCCCTATGCCACGCTGGAGCCGGTACGCGAACTGCTGCTGCAGATGTTCATGGGCGAGAAGTTCGGCCGCGACTCGATCTGGGAGAGCCATCTAGCAACCGAGCTGTGGGCGACCGAGGTCGATCTTGAAGCCGTTCTCGACGAGAAGGTCATGCTGCTCGGCGACGTGATGAAGCTCGAGATCGGCTCGACCGTGATGTTCAACAGCACAAAGGACTCGGATGTTGAGTTGCGTTGCGGCGGCGTGGGCCTGATGACCGGCAATATGGGCCGCATCGGCAACACCGTGGCGATCAAGATCAAGGACCGCGTCAAAAAAGGGGATGACGAATGACGGCTGGAACAATTCTCGACGGCACGCTGATCGTCCTGCTCGCCGCGACCCTCGGCTACTGCACGCTGCTCTACCGGCGGCTGGCAGAGTTGCGCACAGCGCAGGCTTCGATGAAGAAGCTGATCGGCGAATTTGGCGCCGCGACGGAACGCGCCCAGGCCGGCCTGCTCTCGATCAAGACGACGGGTACGGAGCTTTCCGGCGTGTTGGCCGAACGTATCGAGAAGGGTCGGGCGATGGCCGACGAGCTGCGCTTCATCAATGAGGCCGCCAACAAGGTGGCCGACAAGCTGGACCGCGCAATCGGCGAGGGCCGTGCCAAGGCCGACCTGCGTTCAGCGGGAATGGTCGCTGGCGCCGTCAAGCCCAACGCGTCCAAGGCGCCGCAGCAAACCGCACGCCGCTCTGAAAGCGAACGCGACCTGATGCAGGTCCTACAGCGCGCCCGCTAGAGCCTACAGGAACGAGAGCCATCGTAGGCTCCAGGAGAAACGGCCATGCTGAAGCGACTTCGCCTGCTCCCGGTGGTGATCGGAATTGGTGCCCTTGTGCTCGGTGTCCGCGTCGCCGACATGACGCTGGGCGGCGGCTGGCTGCAGAGCGGCTTGAAGTTCAGCGAGGCGAGGGCGCAGCAGGCGCCCGCGCGTCCGCCTGCCAGTCAGGCGGCGGCCCCGGCGCCCGGCGCCGAGCCGGATCCGTTCGGTGGTGTCGCGACGTCGCCGCAAGGCGGGGCAGCGGGTGCCGCGCCACTCTTTACCCGCGCCGAAGTCGATATGCTGCAAAGCCTGGCGCAGCGCCGCGATCAGCTCGACGCGCGGGCGCGTGAGCTGGACATCCGTGAAAACCTGCTGGCCGCGGCCGAGAAGCGCATTGAAGAGAAGGTGGTAGGCCTGAAGGAAGTCGAGGCGCGCATCGCCGATCTGCTCAAGAAGCACGACGAGCAGGAGGCCGAGAAGCTGCGCAGTCTGGTCAAGGTCTACGAGACCATGAAGCCCAAAGACGCCGCGCGGATCTGGGATCAGCTCGACATGACGATCCTGCTCGACGTCGCCGAAA
>CANJEJ010000097.1 GCA_947473325.1 Alphaproteobacteria bacterium
CGGTCACGCGCAACCCGTCGCGCGCCATCGCATCGCGATGGGCGCCGGGCCGGCTGATCGCCCAGACCTCGTTGCCAGCACTGGCGAGCAGGCCGGCATAGACCGAGCCCATCGCGCCGCAGCCGACGACGGCAATTTTCACGGCACGAAGCGCTCGGCGACCTCGAAGCGCTCGCCGCTCGGCCCGAGGAAGCAGAAGGCGCGACCGCCGTTGTAGGGCGCACCTGCCATCGCCATCGGTTCCGACAGCACGGTGGCCTGCTTGTTCCCTTTCACCACCTTGAAGGTCGCGTCGATGTCATCGGCCGTGTAGGTGGCGATGCAGCTGCCGCCATCCAGCTTGTCGCGCGTGATGGCGATGGGATCGATCACCGTATCGGGATAGCCCTGCATCTCGATGGCGCCGCGGCCCGTGCCCGGCACATTGCCGCGCACCGTCCCGAGGTCGACCGGCGTGCCGTCGGGCAGCGACCAGGTGTCATGCCACAGGCCATGTTCCAGATGATCTTCGAGATAGGGCGGCATGCCGAGGTCCTCGCGATAGAAGGCGAAGCTCGGCTTGAAGTCCTTCGCCACCAGATGCACGGCGAAGATGTGGCCCACATCATTCGGCGAAGACGGGAAGGCGCGGCCCTTGGGCGCCGTCACTGCCATGGTGAATACGATATGCGTGCCGCCCGGCATGCGGCCCACCATGGCGCGGTGGATGTTGGAGCCGACATGGGTGAAGTCATAGTTGGTCGGCGGTACGAAGACCTTGAACAGGCCGCTCTTCTGCAGCTTCTCGTAGAGCCCGTCGATGTCCTTCATGACGATGATCTCGATGCCGCTCCAGCGCGCGCCGATCTGGCGCGTCGGATAGCGGTCGGGTCCCTGCACCACGCGGATCATGCCCCAGTCCGACCCCGGCGAATGCCAGACACTGAAGCGCTTGCCGGCATTGCCCGGCCCGATACCCCACAGTTTTTCCAGGCTGGCGTCGATGGCGCCTTCGGCGGCCTGCCGCCAGCCGATCAGGCGCAGCAGATCCGCCTGCCTCTCAGGCGCCGGGTTGCTGATGGTGACGCAGGCGAGTGTGTTGGTCAGCGGGGCGGTCGTCATGGCAACTCCAATGGTCGGGCGTCCCCGACCTTATCGCCCGCAGCCGCCGCCCCGCGAGGGAATTTCGCCAAAGGTCAGGGCGCGAAACGCTCGGCGATCTCGACACGCTCGCCGCTCGGGCCCAGGAAACAGAAGGCCCGGCCGCCGCCATACGGCGCCATTTTGACGGCCTGCGGCTCGGACAGGATCGTCGCCACGCCAGATCCGCGCACCGCGGCAAAGGCCGCGTCGATGTCGCGCGTGGTGAAGGTGCCGATGCAGGCGCCACCATCGAGGCGGTCGCGCACCCAGGGTACGGCATCGACATGCACGTTGTCGTAACCCTGCATCTCCAGGCTGCCCACCGCGGCGCTGTTCGGCCCGTCGCCACGGAACAGGCCGAGGTCGACCGGCGTGCCGGCGGGCAGTTTCCAGCTCGTGTGCCAGCCGCCTTCGGTCATGTGCGCCTTGAAATACTGCACCATGCCAAGCCCGTCGCTGTAGAAGGCATGGCTCTTCGCGTAGTCGGACGAAACGAGATGCGCGGCGAAGATGTGGCCGACGGGCGTCAGCGCCGAGGGGAAGGGGCGGCCCTTGGGCTGCGTCACCGCCATAGTGAAGCCGAAATGCGTGCCGCCGGGCGCGCGCCCGGTGAACACGCGGTGGATGTTGGATCCGACCGACGTGAAGTCGACATCATGCGGCGGGCGCATATGGGTGTAGCCGGGGAAGGCCACCAGCCGCTGGTGCAGCCCGTCGATGTCCTCCATCACGACGATCTCGCAGCCGGTCCAGCGTGTGCCGATCGGCCGGGTGGGATAGCGGTCCGCGCCCTGCACCACGCGGATCATGCCAAAATCCGACTTCGCCGCGTGCAGCACCCAGTGCGCCTTGCCGGCGCTGCCCGCGGCAATGCCCCACAGGCGTTCGAGCGCGGAATCGATAGGGCCCTGCGTCGCCACCGCCCAGTCCAGACCCTCGCGCAGAAAGGCAACCAGGCGCGCCGGTTCCGGACAACTGATCGTGACGCAGCCAAGGGCGGTGACAAGCGGCGGATTGGGCGGGATCGTCATGGGCAACTCCGGAAAAGCAGATGGTTACAGCGCGCGGACGCCGTTCGGCCAGAGGATGATCTTGCCGGGCCGCGGCGCGGTGTCCTTCCATTCATGAAGAACCGCCTCGCGCACCTGGTCGAGGCTATAGTTGCCGGCGATCTGGGCGAACAGCACGCCGTCCGCCGCCAGGCCGACAACCTCGTCATGGACGCGGGCGAATTCCGCGATGCTGCGCTGGCGGCGCGACTTGCCCATGAAATAGCCGACCAGCCTGATGTCGCGAAACAGCAGGTCGCTCACGGCGACATGGGCCGACTCATTGCTCATGTGGCCATAGCAGGCCACCGTGCCACCGGGCGCTAGGCAGGAGCCGAGGCGCTCCGTCGCCGATCCCGCGACCATGTCGATGGCGAGCCCGATCTTCGCGTTGCCGGTGGCCGCGGCGACATCGCGCGCGAGGTCCGGTCCATCGACGAGCACGACATCGGCGCCGATACCGCGCAGATAGGGTTTCGCCGCTTCGCGACGCACGACATTCACCGTGTGCAGGCCACGATGCTTCGCCATTTGGATGATGAACTGGCCGCAGGACGAATTGGCGCCGTTCTGGATGATCCAGTCACCCGGCTTCAGCGCCACGAGATCAACGAGCGCGTAATAGGCGGTCAGCATGTTGGCGATCAGCGCGTATTGGGCCGCATCGACGCCATGGCGGACGGGAAACAGGTTCTCCGCGCCCAGGCAGACCTGCTGGCGCCATGTGCCGGCGGCGAGACCGCCGACATTGACCCGGTCGCCCGGGCGCATGCCGCTGACGTTCCGGCCAATCGCGCGGACTATGCCGACACATTTGTTGCCGGGAATCCGGGGAAAGACCTCGTCCCCCTTGGCGCCCTGCATCGCGTAGAGATCCTGCGGCCAGAACGAGACGGCCTCCACGTCGATCACGACTTCGCCGTCGCGCGGCGCTTCGGCCGGCATGTCGACAATTTCGAGCACGTCTTCGGGTTCGCCGTGCCGGCTGTATTGCGCTGCTTTCATGAAGCGGACCCGGAAAAGAGAGAGGGTTTTTCCTCTCCAGGAATTGCCTGACAGGCTACCCGATCCGGCCGCGGCAAGGCTCGACAGATTTACCGATTTTCGTATACCAGTTTTATCCCCAAGCCTGACGAAACGCTCTATGGCGTGGTCGCGAAATCTTCTGGTATACGAAATGGCATGACACGGGCGCAGCCGGCCGCCCCGGGAGGATTCTGATGAAATTCGTCTATTTCAACCTCATGCCCTACACCGACCTCAAGGAAACGGGCTCGGACTGGCCGGTCGCCAATCGCCGCTGGGACAGCGAGCGCGGGCAGAAATTCTACCGCGACTACATCGACAACCTGACCTATGCCGAGGCCTGCGGCTTCGACTATGTCGGCGTCAACGAGCACCACATGAGCCCCTATGGGCTGATGGCGAACCCGAACCTGGTCGCCGCCCATGTCATGGCCAAGGCGCCGAAGATCGGCTTCGCCGTGCTCGGCAACCTGCTGCCGCTGCTGAACCCGCTGCGCGTGGCGGAAGAGTTCGCCATGCTCGACGTGATGAGCGGCGGCAAGGTGGTCGCCGGCCTGATGCGCGGCATCCCGCACGAATATGTCGCCTACAACGTACCGCCCGACGAATCCTATGGCCGCGTCGAGGAAGCCGTCCGCCTGATCAAGAAATGCTGGACGGAAACGGAACCGTTCGGCTGGGAAGGCGAGCACTACCAGTTCCGCGCCATTTCGATCTGGCCGCGCCCGGTGCGGCAGCCGCATCCGCCGATCGTGATGTCGGGCAGTTCGATTCCCTCGGCCGAACTCGCCGGCCGGCTCGGCGCCGTGCTGGGCCTGTCCAACATCATCAGCATGCCGCACACGCGCCAGCTCATCGATGCCTATATGCGCAGCGCCAAGGACACCGGCTGGACGCCGACGCCCGACGACATCATCCTCGGCTTCCCCTGCAGCATTTCGGAAGACGCGGGCGAGGCCGATGCGGTGCTGACCGAAGGCCGCCGCTTCTTCACCCAAATCCTCGCCGGTGGCACCCGCACGGCGCAGCGCATCGTGCTGCAGAAGACGCGCTTCTACAGCGACGAGACGCGCAACAAGTTCGTCGACATGGGCAAGGCCGCGGCGCCAACCGTGAAGAGCCTGGTCGACGAAGGCGCCATCCTGTGCGGCACGCCGGAAATGGTGGTCGAACAGCTGAAGCGTGTGCGCGCCGAAATCCCCTTTGGCACCACCATGGTCTCGATGAAGATCGGCAACGTCCCCGATCCCTACATCACCAATGCCATGACCCTGTTCCGCGACCGCGTGCTGCCCAAGGTGAAGGGGCTGTAGGTCCGCTCTCCGACCTTGACATCGCGGTAGACCATACACATATTGCGTATACTCTGCCTGAGCATAATCAGGTCGGTAGATGCGCAATGGCGCGCGGTATCGGGGTAATAAGTCTTTGATTCAGGCCCTGTCCTCGGCTTTGCTTCGGCAAAATGCCGTGCGGCGGCGACGGCCGGCTGCTAGCGTTGGCCATACAATCAGGAGTGCGCCATGCAGGATAAAGCCCACGCCATGCTGGTCGATGAAAGCCATGACGAACACGCGCGGATGGATTTCGTCGCCACCTGGAAGGCGCATATCACCAGCCGGATTTCCGGCGGCAACCACACGGTCTACGAAAGCCGGGTGAAGCCCGCCCTGCACAAGGCGCTCGCCCGCGCGCCCCGGCGTGAGGAAATCCACAAGGCGATGAAGCGCGAGCCGTTCTGGCAGATGACATCCGCCCTCAAGCGCAACGCCCAGGAAATGATGTGGGATTCGACGCATGAGGTCGTGACGCGCCAGCAGGACAACCTCGCGCAGCGCTATCGCAATATCGCCGGCGGCAACCGCAAGAAGGGTTCGCTGCGGCTTGACCCTGCCATGACGGTGCCGCGTTACATCAGTGCGGTCGATATCCATCTGATGCCCGGCAACTATCACACCGACCTCATGGACGACGATGTCTTCGCCGGCGCCATCTATGACCGCGGCGTCCACATTTTCGGCATGCGACCGAAGGTGGGGGTCAACGAAGGCGCGGGCGAATTCACGCTGCGCTTCCTGCGCGATCAGTTCCCGAACCTGAAACCGCGCCGCATCCTCGACATGGGCTGCTCGGTCGGCCATTCGACCGGCGCCTTCGCCAAGGCGTTTCCCGAGGCTGAGGTCCATGGCATCGATATTGGCGCGCCGATGCTGCGCTATGCCCATGCGCGGGCGGAAAGCCTTGGCTATCCCATCCACTTCTCGCAGCAGAACGCGGAAGCGACCGATTTTCCCGATGGCCACTTCGACCTCATCCTGTCCTATGGCGTGACGCATGAGACGTCGAACAGGGCGCTGCGCGCGATCTTCCGGGAAAGCCACCGCCTGCTCGCGAAGGGCGGCGTGATGATGCATGGCGGCGGCCTGCAGTATCACGGCATGGATCCCTATGAGCAGTTCGTCACCGGCTGGGACACGCATTACAACGCCGAGCCCTTCATCGACGCGCTGCACGAACTCGACCTGCCGCAGCTCATCCTGGACGCCGGATTCAGGAAACAGAATCTGTTCGAAGGTACGCCGGTGCGATTCCCCGAACGGCTCAAGCTGCAGGGCACGGCGAAATCGAACGACTACAACCTGAACGGCGCCTATCTCTTCTGCGGCGCGGTGCGGGAATAGCCATGACCATGAAAATCTACGGCTCGCGCCTGTCGCCCTATGTGGCCCGCGTCTGGCTGCAGACACTGTTCAAGGGGCTGAACCAGATCGAATTCGCCCCCGTGCCGGGCGGCATGGGCTCGACCGAATACCGCCGACTCAATCCGGTCGGCAAGATTCCGGCGCTCGACGACAACGGCACCATCGTCCCGGAATCCGAGATCATCTGCGAATATCTCGAGGAGAAATTTCCGGCGACGCCGCTGCTGCCCACGGACGCGGCCGGACGGGCCCAGGTGCGGCTCATCAACCGCACGGTCGACATGTATGTGCTGCCGCCGCTCTCGGCGCTGCTGCCGCAGACGCGGCGGCCGAAGGCCGAGCATGACCCCGGGCTTATCCAGGACGGCTGGCAGAAGATTCGCAAGGGCCTGGCGGCGCTCGAACAATTCGCCGGCGCCGGCCCCTTCGCCCTCGACAGCACGCCGACGCTCGCCGACTGCGCCATGGTGCCGATGGGCTTCATGCTCAACCGCTCGCTGCCCGAGCTCGGCATCGCCACGCCCTTCGCCGGTTTTCCGAAGATTGACGCCTGGTGGGCCAACATCCGCGTCAACCCGCATTGCGCCCAGGCGCTCGACTGGATGGCGAGGGAAGCGGTCGAGTTCCGCCGCAAGCGCATGGCCGAAGAAGCCGCGAAACGCGCGGCCGGCAACTAGACGCCGAGCACTTTCGCCGTCGCCGCCAGATCGACGGCGCGGCTGCTGAGAATTTCCAGGCTGCGGTCTTCCAGCTGCGTCGCGTCGATTGCCCCGTCGCGCTCGCGCAGCAGCGCTTCGATCTCATCGCGGTAGAGCGTGATCACCGCGGTTAGCCAGCGGTTGGCAAGATAGTCCGGCTTCGCCAGTTGCAGGTCGAAGCGCGGCAGCAATGCGATGAGATCGGCGGCGGGCCGCCAGTCATCGCCGGTGACCCAGCGGTTGACAGTGAAGAGACGCGCGAGCTGCCCGGACCGGTTGATGCCAAGCGCGACCAGGTGATGGATCGGCCCCGTCAATCCAGCCGGCCGCAGGAAGCAGTGGAAATGGCCATGCTCATCACCGCCGTCTTCACCATGCGCGTGGTAATAGGCCTGGGCGCCGCTGTCGGGATCGAAGATGTCGCCGGGCGGATAATGCGCCATCGCCGTCACCGGCGCAGCGCCCGCAAGCACGGCGGCGACGACGCCGCTGCGCGACTTGGCCAGCACGCGCTCGCAATACAGCGCCTCGCGCACTGCCTGCTGGCGCGCCGCATCGTCCATCACATCGGCCTGGCCGCGCAGGGGTTACCCGCGCTGCACGGGTTCGCGGCCGCGCACGGGTTGCCGGCACTGCAGGGGTTGCCCGCCGAACAGGGGTTGCCTGCGGCGCAGGGGTTTCCCCCGGCGGCACAGGGATTGCCACCGGCGGCACAGGGGTTGCCGCCCGCCGTCACGGGCCCCGCCACGACAGGCGGCAGCGAAGACGGCGTGTGCGTCACATGGTCGGCGACGATGCCGGCGGTGGCGAGCACGAAGACGGTGCCGAACAGAAGCGTGTTGCGATCGTTCATGGCGCGCCTCTCATTCCAGCCGGAAGGCGGGCCGCAGCTTCACGCCGAGCCAGCTTCCCGCAAAGGCGGCGGCAAACCACAGCCAGCCATGCACGCTGCCCGACGCAATGCCGGAGAACAGCGCCCCGATGTTGCAACCGAAGGACAGCCGCGCGCCATATCCCATCAACAAGCCGCCGAGGGCCGCGGCTAGCAGCGAACGCCAGGGCAGCTTCGCCCTGGGCGCAAACTTTCCGGTCAGCGCGGCGGCAATGCCGGCGCCCAGGATCAGGCCGAAATCCATCACCGACGTGGTGTCGAAAAGCACACTGCGGTTCAGTGCGCGGGCCTGCGCGGGCCAGGACCAGAAGGTCCACGTCTCCACCGGCACGCCCACCGCCTGGATCGCCTTCGCGCCCCACAGCCCGAAAGCATAGGTGATCGACCAGGGATGGCCGGCGACGATCAACGTCGCAATGTTGAGGAGCGCGAGCGCCACCGCGCCCCACAGCAGCGGCCACGGACCATGCAGCACGCGCTCGATCCCGCGGCGCGGCGCGGGCTTGGCCGCCTCCAGCCCGCCATGGCGGCGGCGTTCGAACCAGACGGTGACCAGCGCGAGCAGCGCAAGGCCGATGAGCGTGACGGCAATGCCGCCCGCGACACCGAATTCGCTGCCCAGCGCGATCGGCTGCCAGGCCGGCTGCTCGAGCCACCAGGGCAGTTGCGCCGTGCCGATGACGGCGCCGGCGATGAAGAAGGCAAGCGTCACCAACATGCGGGCGCTGCCGCCACCGACGGTGAACAGCGTGCCCGAGCCACAGCCGCCGCCGAGCTGCATGCCGAGTCCGAACAGCGCCGCGCCGATCAGCACAGAAATGCCCACCGGCGCGATGGCACCGGCGAGCGGCTTGCCAAAGACGGTGCCGAGGCTGAGCAGCGGGATGATGGCAAGAGCGGCAATCCCGACCATCAGCAACTGGGCGCGCATGCCGGCGCCGCGGCGGTCGGTGACAAAGCGGCGCCAGCCGGCGGTGAAGCCAAAGGCGGCGTGATAGAGCGCGACGCCGCAGAGCCCGCCGATCAGGAACAGGCCGGCCTGGCGCAGGCCGACGAGATCGGTGAGCAGCACCGCGCCGGCGAGGAAGGCGAGCGCGGCGATCAGGATCGGCCCGCGGTCAACCGCGGGCGTGGGGACGGTGGAAGACGGAAGGGTGGCGGTGGCCATCGACATGACGGAAGACTCTCAAAACAGAACGGGCCGGGTCAACAAACCCGGCCCGCCCGTTCGACGAAAGGTGAAGACTTACGGGGTGGCCTTGCGGTCGACCGGGCGCGCGTCGTCCTGCGCCCATTCGGCCATCGAGCCGTCATACAGCGTGGTCTTCTTGTTGCCATAGACCTCGCTGATGCCAAACCAGGCAACCGACGCCCAGTGGCCGGTGTTGCAGAAGGCAACGATGTCGCCGTCCTTCTTCACGCCAGCAAGGTCGAGCAGCTGCGCCACCACGTCCTTGGAGGCGAACTTGCCGGCCTTATCGTCGTAGAACTTGGCGTTCTCGATGTTGACCGCGGCGGGGATGGTGCCGAAGCGCTTCACCACCGGGCTCTTGGTCTTGCCGAGATACTGTTCGTTCGGGCGCGCGTCGACCAGCGGCACGCTCTGCTTGCGGGCGGTTTCCACCTCGGTCAGCGTGGCGAGGATTTCCGGGCGCAACTTGCCGTTGAATGTCGCCTCCTTCGGCGTCACCGCGCCGGTCGCGACCGGATAGGAGGCATCGGCTGTCCAGGCGCGATAGCCGCCGTCGAGCACCGACACCGCGTCATGGCCCAGTACCTTGAAGGTCCAGTAGACGCGCGTCGCGTTGCCGAAATCCGACGAGTTCTTGCCGGCCGGGATGACGACGACGTGCTTGTTGCTGTCGATGCCCAGGCTGCCGATCAGCTTATCGATCTGCGCCTGCGGCGGCAGCATGGCGGGCACGCCCGCCACTTCCGTGCGCCAGCCGGCCAGGTTGTAGTCGGCGAAGACCGCGCCGGGGATGTGGCCGGCGGCAAAGCCTTCGGCTGCACCGCCCTCATCCTTGGTGCGGATGTCGATGACGACGAGGTCGGGGTTGTTGAGGTTCTGCTTCAGCCAGGCCGCGTCGACGAGCGGCTGGTCGGTCAGGCGTTTCGCCTCGGCCGCGCCAACGGCGGTGCCCAGGAAGAGGATCGTAAAGAGAGCAGCAAGGCCCTTGCGCATGGAAATCTCCATCGGGTTCGATGGGTGAATACATAAACACTCTGTCAATCATGTCAATTCATCTTAGATACACATTTATTGGTGTTAATACGGTCGTGCCGCCGTCTTCTATTTTCCTAAACCACTGTCCTGACACGACAATTCCCGAGTAGAGTCACCACTTGAGGATTTTGCATGGCTGACCCGACGCCCCGACGCATTACCCCCGAAGAACGCGCCATCTGGGAGCGCGACGGCGTCGTCTGCCTGCGCGGCGTGTATGACCGCGCCACCATTGCCGGTCTGCTGGCCGCCTGGGACGAGGCTGTGGCCCATCCCGACACCTATGGCCTGAACCCGCGCGGCGTGGACCAGCCGACACTCGGCACCGGGACCTATGCGGTGCCGCGCGCCAGTCATCATGTGCCGGCCTTCCGCCGCTTCCTCGAGACCTCGCCGATGGCGGCGCTGCTCGGTGAGCTCGTTGGTTCAAAATCCATCGGCCATTACTGGGACACGGTCTTCGCCAAGGACGCCTGGCGCGGCACGCCGACGGGCTGGCACTCGGACGCGGGCGCCAGCGCCGTGCGTGGCCTTCAACTGCCGAACAGCTGGACGCCGCTGATGGCGGTGACGCCGGAGAACGGGCTCGAATGCCTGGCCGGCCAGCACTTGAACAGAACGATGTACTGGCCGCGTTCCACCGCCTATGCCAACGCACGACCGGCCGAACGCCCGCTCTGCCCCGATTTCGAGACACGGCGCGATGATCCGGTTTTGCGGTTTCTGGGCTGGGAGATGGAGCCCGGCGATGTGCTGGTGCTGCATCCCTACACGCCGCATTTCAGCCGCGGCAACAAGACGCCGCAACGCCGTGTCGCGCTCGCCACCTGGTGGTATGGCGACGACATCCGCTGGGACCCGCGTCCCGAATGCGAGAAAGGCCACCCGGAAGCCCCCTTCCAGGCGATGCCCGCCGGTGGACGCCCCAGCGATCACCCGCTGTTTCCGCTGCGCTGGACCGCGAGTTAGCCGAGCGCGTCGGAAGGTTCAGCGCCCGAGCGCGATCTCGTCCCAGTTGATGCGCCAGTTCTCCCTCTTGTTCCCTGCGGCGCAATTCAAGGGCATGGGAGGTGTCCGGGCTATCAGGTCAATCGACCAGAAAAAACCATGGCAGACACCAAGAAAATCCATGCCTGTGGCCCCTTCGTTTTCCTGCCTCACCCTGCGTATGGTTCCCGCCAACAACGGCCTCAGGGCTGACGGGAGCACAGCATGCGCCTACGCAAACGCTACATCGACGGACGCTGGGGCCAGGTGCATATGCGCGTGGCTGAACCGGACCGTGAGACCGCGCGTCCCGTCGTCTGCCTGCACCAGAGCCCGCTGTCGAGCCGCACTTACGAGGCCTTGATGCGGGAGCTTGGCCAGGACCGCCGCGTCGTCGCCATCGACACGCCGGGCTATGGCGAATCCGACCCGCCGCCGGCACCGGCCAGCATTGTCGACTATGCCAGCAGCCATGGCGAGATCGTCGATGCGCTGGGATACGGCGAGATCGACATGATTGGTACGCACACCGGCGCCCGCATGGCGACCGAGCTTGCGATCCAGCGCCCGAAGCAGGTGAAGCATCTCAGCTTCATCGGCTGCTCCGTCTACACCGACGAAGAACGGGAAAAGCAGCGCGCCTGGAACGACGATTCCTTCAAGCACACCGAAGGGTCGAAGGGCGAGCACCTGCAGGTGACCTGGAACAACTGGTCGCAGTTTCGCT
This sequence comes from Alphaproteobacteria bacterium, assembly GCA_947473325.1. Classification (GTDB taxonomy): domain Bacteria; phylum Pseudomonadota; class Alphaproteobacteria; order SHVP01; family SHVP01; genus CANJEJ01. The sequence goes on from CANJEJ010000097.1 coordinate 11,431, forward strand.
GGGAGGGCGTCACCGACGAGATGATCGATCGCTATATCTCGGACTGCCTGCGCGACCGCAGCCGCGCCACCTGGGCGCTGCAGGGCGTGTTTGCGCATGACCTGCGCACGCGGCTGCCGCTCGTCGAGCAGCCGACGCTGGTGTTCAACGTTCGCGACGACATCTATGAGGCGACGAAGCGGGCCGGCGACCTGCTGAAACGTGGCCGGGTTGTCGATATGACGCCCGCACGCCTGTGGCTGACCGAGGTCAAAACGAAAGAAGTCGCGGACATGATCCGCGACTTCTTTGCACAGCCTTGAAAGAAGCGATGCGCTAGCGCGTCATTTCGACATCGGCCCAGTTGATGCGCCAGTTCTCGTTCTTGTAGTTCTTCACCCGCGCCTGTGTGGCGTCGAGCTCGATCTGGTCGTAGAGGAACAGGTCGGGCGCTTTCTCGTGATAGAAGAGCGCGATCTGGCGCAGCAGGGCGTTGCGCTTGTTGAAATCCATCTCGGTGTTCGCCGCCGCGATGACCGGTTCGATCTCCGGGAAGCACTTCCACTTGCGCGGGAAGTTGCAGGCGTGGAAGGCGTTGATCGGCCGCATCATGTCCATCGCCGGGTTGGACCCATAGTTGGCGATGATCATCTCGCCTTCGTAAGGCTTCGTGCCGGCGTTCCTGGCACTCAGGTCGGGGCCGGTGATGATCTTGAGATCCGCCGCAATGCCCACCTTGCTCAGGTCCTGCGCCACGCGCTGCAGCACGTTGGCGAGGTCGGCGTTGCTGGTCACCACCTCCATCGTCGACTTGAGGCCGTTGCCGAAGCCCGCTTCCTCCAGCAGTGCCTTGGCCTTGGCCGGATCGTGGGGATAGGGGTTGATGTCGGCCTGGTAGCCGTTGACGGTGCGCGCCGCCGGCTGGCCTGACGGCTTGGTGTAGTTGTTTAGGAGCGTTTCCGTGTAGCTCTTGTCCACCGCC
>CANJEJ010000098.1 GCA_947473325.1 Alphaproteobacteria bacterium
AGCGGCGGGGGCTCGAGGCTCTGTCGCCCAAGGTGCTCGACCTAGATGCCGCCCGCCGCGCCGCGCAGACCGCGATGCAGGAGCTGCAGAAGAAGCGCAACGACACGGCCAAGGCGATCGGCCAGGCCAAGGCGAAAAAGGACGACGCCGAATTCGAGCGTCTGCGCCAGGAGACCGACAGCCTGAAGGGGGAACTCCAGTCGAACGAAGAAAAGGAGCGCGCGATTGCTGTCGAACTTGATGCGCTGCTCGCCGGCATCCCCAACCTGCCCGCGGCCGACGTGCCCGAAGGCCAGGACGAGCACGGCAACCAGGAGATTCGCAGCTGGGGCCGGAAGCCGGCCTTCACCTTTGCGCCCAGGGAACATTTCGACCTTGGCGAGGCTCTCAAGCTGATGGACTTCGAGGCGGCGGCGCGCATGTCCGGCGCCCGCTTCGTCGTGCTGCGCGGCGCGCTCGCCCGGCTCGAACGCGCACTCGGCGCCTTCATGCTCGATGTGCAGCGCGAGCATGGCTACGAGGAAATCAACCCGCCGCTGCTGGTGCGCGACGACGCCGCCTTTGGCACGGGGCAGTTGCCGAAATTCCGCGAAGACCTGTTCCATGCCGGTGATGATTTCTGGCTTATTCCGACCGCCGAAGTCCCGCTCACCAACATGGTGCGCGAACAGATATTGAGCCCCGGGGATCTGCCGATGCGAGTCTGCGCGCTGACGCCCTGCTTCCGCGCAGAGGCGGGATCGGCGGGCAAGGACACGCGCGGCATGATCCGCCAGCACCAGTTCATGAAGGTGGAGATCGTCTCGATCGTGGTGCCGGATGAGTCGGCGCAGGAACATGAACGGCTGACGGGCTGCGCTGAAGATATCCTGAAGCGGCTCAACCTGCATTACCGGGTCATGGCGCTTTGCACGGGCGACATGGGATTTGCCTCGCAGAAGACCTATGACATCGAGGTCTGGCTGCCGGGGCAGGATCGCTATCGCGAGATTTCCTCCTGCTCCAACTTCGGCGACTTCCAGGCGCGGCGCATGAACGCGCGCTTTCGGCCCGAGGGCGAGAAGGGCACGCGCTTCGTCCACACGCTGAACGGCTCGGGTCTCGCGGTCGGCCGCACGCTGGTGGCGGTGCTCGAGAACTACCAGCAGGCCGACGGCACGATCGAAATTCCCGAGGCGCTGCGGCCCTATCTCGGTGGGCTCAACGTCATCCAGGCAGGTGGGCGGTGAGCGCCAGGAAGAAGGCCTCCTCGCAAGGGTTGCGTATCCTTGTCGCCAATGATGATGGGATCAACGCGCCCGGCCTCAAGGTACTGGAGCGAATTGCCAAGGCGCTGTCCGACGATGTGTGGATCGTTGCGCCCGAGGTGGAGCAGAGTGGTGCCGCTCATGCGTTGACGTTGCATGAGCCGCTGCGGCTGCGGAAGATTTCGGCCCGTCGCTACGCTGTGCGCGGCACGCCGACCGATGCCGTGGTGATGGGGATCAACCAGGTCATAACCGGACGCAGGCCCGACCTCGTGCTGTCCGGCGTCAATCGCGGCGGCAATCTGGCTGAAGACGTCACCTACTCCGGCACCGTGGCGGCTGCTATGGAGGGCGCGCTGCTTGGCCTGCCGGCGATCGCGCTGTCGCAGGCCTATCGCGTGCCCGACCCGGTGCACTGGAGCACGGCCGAGACGCATGCGCCTGAACTGGTTCGCCTGCTGGTAAAGACGGGCTGGCCGCAGGACGTACTGATCAACATCAACTTCCCGCCGGTGACTGCGGACAGGGTGACCGGCACGGAGGTAACCGTGCAGGGCCGGCGCGACATCGGCAGCATCGTGTTGCACACGCGCGAGGACCCGCGTGGCAATCCCTACTACTGGCTTGGCTTCCGCCGCCAGGTGGGCACGCCGGGCGAAACCACCGACCTCGCCGCCATGGCGCGCGGCGCCATCTCGGTCACGCCGCTCAAGGTCGATCTCACCCATGAGCCGACCCTGCGCACGCTGCGCAAGGTCCTGCCGTGAGTGACGAGGCGCGCAAGATCCGGCTGCTGATGGAACTGCGCCGCGGCGGCGTGACGGCGACCAACGTGCTGTCGGCGGTGGAACGCGTGCCGCGCGACAATTTCGTGCTGCCCTCCTTCGCCGACCAGGCCTATGAGAACACCGCCCTGCCGATCCACCAGGGCCAGACGATCAGCCAGCCTTATGTCGTCGCCTTCATGACCCAGGCACTGGGACTCACCAGCAGCAACCTCAAGGTGCTGGAGATCGGCACCGGCTCAGGCTACCAGGCGGCGGTGCTGTCGAAGCTGGTGCGCCGCGTCTTCACCATCGAACGATACCGCTCGCTCTATCGCGAGGCGGAGGCGGCGCTGAAGCGTATTGGCGTCAACAATGTCGTCACCAAGCTGGGCGACGGCATGCTGGGCTGGCCCGAACAGGCACCCTTCGACCGCATCATCGTGACGGCGGCCGCGGAAACGGTCCCCGATGCCCTCAAGGCGCAGTTGAAGGACGGCGGCATCCTGGTCATCCCGGTGGGCCGGGACCCGGTGTCGCAATCGCTGCTGCGCATCCGCCGTCAGGGTGACCAGTTCATCGAGGAGAACCTGCTGCCGGTCCGCTTCGTGCCCCTGCTGCCGGGCATCGCCCGCGAGGCGCAGGATAACCCGGAAGGCTGAGGTTGCCCGCTACCTCTCAGACTCTTTATCAGGACTCTCCTCTTAAGCACTGACTCTGCTGAGAGAATCTTGATTGGCGAATCCGTCTTTGCTATCGTGCTTGGCATGATGAGTCGAGGACGCGCTTTTTTTGCCATGGGTATGGCCTTGCTGCTGGGTGCCTGTTCAGGCGTCGTCGGCAACGCGCCAGTGTTCCAGATGGTTGGGGCGCATGTTCCGCCGCAAACTCCACCCGCCGCTGGCGCGACGTCTTCGGCCTCCGCGAGTTCCGTCAGCCGGTCGTCGTCCCGGGCCGACATGCCCACGGTGCCCGCCGCGCCGCGCGACGCGGTCGAAAGCCGCACGCTTGATGATCCGGGTGCCACCAGCGCCACACGGGCGACTCCCGCACCGGCGTCCGCCCGGACCCAGGCCGCGCCTGCGCCCGCCAATTCCAACGTCCGTGTCTCCAGCATTGCGCCGCCCGCGGCCGAAACGGCAAAGGCGGCGGCCAGCGCGCCGGCCCCGATGCCCGCCGGTGGCCTCGCCACCGTCATGCCGGGTGACACCGTGCACGCGATCGCGCGCCGCACCGGCGTTACGGTGCGCGACCTCATCGAACTCAACGGGCTCGAGCCGCCGTTCACGGTGACGCCGGGCCAGACGCTAGCATTGAGTGTGGACAGCGCGCCCTTGCTTGCAGCGCCCGATCGCGCGCAGCCGGTCGCTGTCTCAGTCTCGGGGCTGAAACCGCCGTCCCGCACGGGCACGCGCTTCAGCTGGCCGCTGCGCGGCGACATCATCGAGGATTTCGGTCCGCGCGGCGCCGGCCAACACAATGACGGCATCAACATCCGCGCCGCCAAGGGTGCGGCCGTTCGCGCCGCCGAGGCTGGAGTCGTGGTCTACACCGGCAACGAACTGAAAGGCCTCGGCAACCTGCTGCTGCTGCGTCATGACGGCGGCTGGGTCACGGCCTATGCCCATGCCGACAAGATCAGCGTGAAGCGCGGCGACGTCGTCAAGCGCGGCGAGGTGATCGCCCAGGCCGGCAGCTCTGGCAACGTCAACATGCCGCAATTGCATTTCGAGGTGCGCCGCGGCACCAAGCCGGTAAACCCGGTCGACTTTCTGGAAACGCAGACGGCGCGGAACTAGCGCGTCTCGATCGCCCGGCCCATCCGGCCCGCCAGATCCTGAATGAACTGCCAGGCGACGCGGCCCGAGCGCCCGCCGCGGGTGATCGCCCATTCGTTGGCCTGGTGCCGCAAGTCGTCCTCCGGCACGGACAGGCGATAGGCCCTGGCATAGCCTTCGACCATGGCGAAATAGTCTTCCTGGCTGCAATTGTGGAAGCCGAGCCACAGGCCGAAGCGGTCGGACAGTGACACCTTTTCTTCCACCGCTTCCGACGGGTTGATCGCGGTGGAGCGTTCGTTGTCGATCATGTCACGCGGCATCAGGTGCCGGCGGTTCGACGTCGCGTAGAAGAGGACGTTCGCAGGTCGGCCTTCGATGCCGCCGTCGAGCACGGCTTTCAGTGACTTGTAGCTCTGGTCCGACTGGTCGAAGGACAGGTCGTCGCAGAACAGGATGCAGCGCCGCGGCACGTCCTTCAGCCGCTGCAGCAGGCGGGGCAGGGTTGGGATGTCCTCGCGATGGATCTCCACCAGGATCAGCGTGCCGCCCACCTCTTCATTCACCTTGGCGTGGACCGCCTTGACGATGGAGCTCTTGCCCATGCCGCGCGCGCCCCACAGCAGCGCGTTGTTGGCGGCGAAGCCCTTGGCAAAGGCGCGCGTGTTCTCGAGCAGGATGTCGCGCGCCCGGTCGATGCCGACCAGAAGGTCGAAGGCGACCCGGTTGACGCTCGGAATGGGCTCCAGCTGCGCGCCCTCAGGATGCCAGACATAGGCGTCGGCCGTCAGTTCCAGCGCGGCGTCGGCCGGCGGGGCGAGACGCTCCAGCGCATCGGCGATGCGGGCGAGCAGGGGCTGAAGGGAGGCGCTGTCCATGGCGTGACCGAAGGGGAGGGAAGCCGGGGCGCAGTTGTAAACGATATCGACGCCCGAGGGGCAATCGGCAATGTGGTCCCTGAGACTAGATTCCGTTGTCGGTCACCGCAATCTGACCCGGCCCGGCTTGCAATACGGGGCCTGGCGGCTATAGTCCGGCCAACCTCGACAAGACCCAAAACGCGGAGATTCCATGCTGATTTCACCGGCTTACGCCCAGGGTGCCGCCGCTCCGGCCGGCCTGGACATCATGCAGTTCGCGCCGCTGGTGCTGATCTTCGTGGTCTTCTATTTCCTGCTCATCCGCCCGCAGCAGAAGAAGGCCAAGGCGCACCGCGAGATGATCACCGCGGTGAAGCGCGGCGACCAGATCGTCACCTCGGGCGGTATCATCGGCAAGGTCACCAAGGTGCTCGACGAGCAGAAGGTCCAGGTCGAGATTGCCCCGAATGTGAAGGTCGATATCGTGCGCGCCACGATCGCTGATGTTCTGGTTCGCGGCGAGCCGGTGAAGGACGACGAGAAGCCTGCCTGATCCGGCCAAGGACTGCTCCATGATCTATATCGCGCCCTGGAAGATCGTTGTCGCCGTTGTGGTGGTGCTGGCGTCGATCGTGTTTTCGATGCCCAACGTGTTTTCACGGGCGACGCTCGACACCTGGCCCTCCTGGGTGCCGAGCAAGCAGGCCAATCTTGGCCTCGACCTGCAGGGCGGCGCGCATCTGCTGCTCGAAGTGGATGTGGCGGCGGTTACCCGGGAGCGCCTGGAAGCCCTGCTCGACGAGGTTCGCAACGTGATGCGCGAGACGCGCATCGGCTACACCAACCTCGGCGTTGACGGCGACAGCGTGCGTTTCCGCCTGCGCGAGGCCGCCGATGTGGCGAAGACGCGCGAGGCGCTGCGGCCGCTGTCACGACCGCTGACCAATGCCGTTCTGGGCACCTCCGCGCGCGACGTCAATGTCGAACTGACCGACGACGGCCAGGCCCGCCTGACCCTGTCGCCCGAGGCGATTGAGGCGCGGCGGTCCGCGGCCGTCGATCAGTCGCTCGAAATCGTGCGCCGCCGCGTCGACGAGACCGGCACCAAGGAACCGACGATCCAGCGCCAGGGCACCAACCGCATCCTGGTCCAGCTGCCGGGCGAGCAGGACCCCGAGCATATCAAACGCCTGTTGGGGCAGACCGCCAAGCTGACCTTCCGCCTCGTCGACACCTCGGCGGTGCCGGGCGCGCCGGTGGCGCCCGGTTCGGAACTGCTGCCCACAGATGCGCGCGCGGCAGGCGGCACAGGCGCAGGCCCGCAGCAGATCGCCGTGCGCCGCCAGATCATGGTCAGCGGCGAGAATCTCGTCGATGCGCAGCCTGGCTTCGACCAGCAAAGCGGCCAGCCGGTCGTGAACTTCCGCTTCGATTCCGCCGGCGGCCGCCGTTTCGGCCAGGTGACGACGGAGAATGTGGGAAAGCCCTTCGCCATCGTGCTCGATGGCAAGGTCATCAGTGCACCGGTCATTCGCCAGGCCATCATCGGCGGCTCGGGACAGATTTCCGGTGGCTTCAGCGTGCAGGAGGCCAACGACCTCTCCGTGCTGCTGCGGGCTGGCGCCTTGCCGGCACCACTCAATATTCTGGAAGAGCGGACGATCGGCCCCGACCTGGGCGCCGACTCGATCCGGGCGGGCATGCTGTCGCTGACCATCGCGGCAGTGCTTGTCGTCATCTTCATGATCGCCAGCTACGGTCTGTTCGGCGTGTTCGCGAATCTCGCCCTCGTCTTCAACGTCCTGCTGATTCTCGCCGCGACATCGGCGATGGGTGCAACGCTGACCCTTCCCGGCATCGCCGGCATTGTGCTGACCATGGGCATGGCGGTCGATGCCAACGTGCTGATCTTCGAACGAATGCGCGAGGAGGTGCGGGCCGGCAAGTCGCCGCTGGCCGCGATCGATGCGGGTTACAGCCGGGCGCTTTCCGCCATTCTCGACGCCAACCTGACGACGCTGATCGCCACCATCCTGCTCTACCAGTTCGGGTCCGGGCCGGTTCGCGGCTTTGCGGTGACACTGACCATCGGCCTGATTGCCTCGATGTACACGGCCGTGACCCTGTCGCGGATCATCATCCTGTTCTGGTTCCGCCAGACGCGGCCGTCCACGCTGCCGATCTGACCGGCGGCAACGGCGGGGGTTCGCCATGGCGATGGATGTTTCCCCGCTCGTTCCCGCCGGCCGCCAGGTCATCAACGGCTATGGCGACGGCGGCTTTCGTATCACTGGGCAACGCTTCGAAGGATCGGTGCTGGTCTTTCCCGACCGCACGCTGACCATCGACCTGCCGTCGGCCGCGGCGCTAACCCTCGATCACCTGAGCGAGATTTTTGCCGCCACGCCGGCGGTTGAGTTGGTGCTGTTCGGCACCGGCGCGGCCATCGCGCCGCCGCAGCCAGCCATCCGTGCTGCCCTGCGCGAACGCCGCATCGGCCTTGAGTTGATGGACAGCGGCGCCGCCTGCCGCACCTATAACGTGCTGATGGCGGAAGACCGCCGCGTCGCCGCCTTGCTGGTGGCGGTCTAGGCACAAAAAGAAAAGGGGCCCGAAGGCCCCTTTCCCAGTCTTGCAGTGTTCCCGAAGGAGACGGCTCAGAAGATGTTCTGGGCCGCGACCATCGCGTAGAGCATCGGGATCGACAGCATCGTGTTGGTCCGCGAGAAGAGCATGGCGGTGCGGGCCGACTTCGCCTTGGTGGCGTCGTCCGCCGGCACGAGGCCAAGCGCCTTCTGCTGGTTCGGCCAGATCACGAACCAGACGTTGAACCACATGATGGTGCCAAGCCACATGCCGATGCCGATCATCGTGTGCTTCGGCACGCCATCGATGAGGCCGATGGTGACGGCGTTGATGAAGTAGCCGTTGAGCAGCGCGAGGATGATGCCGGTGACGATGGTCGCCATCGCACCCCAGCGGAACCAGAAGAGCGCCGCCGGCGCGATATACTTGCTCACGCCCGGCTTCAACTCGGCCGGGACTTTCGGCATGGTCGGAATCTGGGTGAAGTTGAAGTACCACAGATGGCCGATCCACATGATGCCGCTCAGCACATGCAGCCAGCGGAAGGCGAAGGCCCACCAGCCGGTGTCGAGCGCGAGGCCCTGCATGTGCCAGACGTACACAACGATCACCAGGATGATCGCCAGCACGATGCCGGCCACCACCGTGGAGCCAAGTTTCTCGAGAATCTTCGCCATATCGGTCCATTACCCCCTGGATAGGTCGTCTAAACAATATATTGTGTATACACGGCGCTGGCCAGCGCAAATCCTGCGCCGGTCTCCCCACTTTGTGGCCTGCGCCGCACGAAGGCCGCAGCCCGGATATTAGCCTCTTCGACGGATCACGCAATCGTGGCGCTCGACGACGCCTATCACCACTGCGCCGGGGAAGCGCGCCGCTACGACGGCGACCGCCTTGCCTGCGCGCTGTTCGCGCCGCCGGCCGCGCGACGCGGGCTGGTCGCTCTGCTCGCCTTCAACCTGGAGCTTGCCCGGCTGCGCGATCATGTGCGTGAGCCAATGCTCGGCGCCATGCGACTGCAATGGTGGCGCGACGGGCTCGACGCCATCTACGCCGGCAAGCCGCGCGTCCAGCCAGTCGCCATGGCGCTGGCCGATGCGGTCGCGCGTCACGTGATGCCCCGTGCGCTGCTGGAAGCGCTGATCGACGGACGGGAGCGGGATTTCGACGACACCCCTTTCGCCACCCTCGCCGACTTGGAAGTTTACGTAAGCGAAAGTTCCGGCGCGCTGGGTGCAGCGATGACGGCGCTGCTGGGCGGCGACGCATCGGCGCAGGATCTCGCGCGGCGTGCGGGCGCGGCTTTCGGACTCGTCGGCCTCGCGCGTGCCGCGCCGTTCCATGCTGGCCAGGGACGCTGGCTGCTGCCGGACGATCTGCTGCGGGTGCAGGGCGTTGATCGCGAGGCAACGGCGCTTGGGCGCTTCACGCCGGAGCTTGGCCGCGTGCTTTCGGCGATGACGGCGCGCGCGGCGGAGATCGCGCCATCTCCCGGCAGCCTGTCGCGCGCGCTGCGACCCGCCGTGCTGCCGGCGCCGTTGGCATTGGCGCAAGCGCGCCGGCTTGCGGCGTCCGGACACGACCCTTTCAAGGTGGAGACACAGGTTTCGCCGCTGCGTCGCGCGCTGGTGCTCGGCCGGGCGTTCTGGCTCGGCGTCTAGCGTCTACTCCGCGGCGGCGCGCAGCCCAAGCCAGGCATCGAGATCGCTGAGCGCGCGCTGGCTCATGGCAGGCTTGCGGTCGTGGCGCTTCACCCGCGTGTCGAGCGGCGGGAACAGGCCGAAGTTGACGTTCATCGGCTGGAACGTGTCGGCGCTGGCGCCGCCGGTCAGGTGGTTGAGCAGCGCGCCGAGCGCCGTGGTCGGCGGCGGCACATGCACGGCATGGCCTAACCGTTCGGCGGCGGCGAAGCGGCCGGCGAGCAGTCCGATCGCCGAACTCTCGACATAGCCTTCGACGCCGGTCACCTGGCCCGCGAAGCGCAAGGACGGGCGCAGGTTGAGCCGCAGCGTGCCGTCGAGCAGGCGCGGCGAATTGAGAAAGGTGTTGCGGTGGATGCCGCCCAGCCGCGCGAACTCGGCCTTTTCCAGCCCGGGGATCATGCGGAAGATGCGCGACTGCTCGCCATATTTCAACTTCGTCTGGAAGCCGACGATGTTGTAGAGCGTGCCGAGCGCATTGTCCTGGCGCAGCTGCACGATCGCGTGTGCCTTCACCGTCGGGTTGTGTGGATTGGTGAGGCCGACCGGCTTCATGGGGCCGAAGGCGAGCGTCTCGACGCCCCGTTCCGCCATCACCTCGATCGGCAGGCAACCTTCGAAATAGGGCGTGTCCTTTTCCCACTCCTTGAACTCGGTCTTGTCGCCGGCGAGCAGGGCGGCAATGAAGGCGTGATACTCGTCCTTCGTTAGCGGGCAGTTGATGTAGTCCTTGCCGGTGCCGCCGGGACCGGGCTTGTCATAGCGCGACTGGAACCAGGCCTTGTCCATGTCGATGCTGTCGCGATGCACGATGGGCGCGATGGCATCGAAGAAGGCCAGAGAATCCTCACCGGTCAGCTGGCGCACCGCATCGGCGAGCGCGGGCGAGGTGAGTGGACCGGTGGCGATGATGACGCTGTCCCACTCCTCGGGTGGCAGGCCGTCGATCTCGCCGCGTTCGATGGTGACGAGCGGCTCATTCTCGAGCGCTGTCTGCACCGCTTGCGAGAAACCCACGCGATCGACGGCTAGGGCGCCACCTGCCGGCACCTTGTGTGCATCGCCGGCCCGCAGGATCAGCGAGCCCGCGCGCCGCATCTCTTCGTGCAGCAGGCCGACCGCGTTGTTGACGGCATCGTCAGAGCGGAAGGAGTTGGAGCAGACAAGCTCCGCGAGGTTTTCGGTGAGATGCGCTTCCGTCTGCCGCACAGGGCGCATCTCATGCAGCACCACCGGCACGCCGGCGCGCGCGATCTGCCAGGCGGCTTCCGATCCGGCGAGGCCGCCGCCAATGACATGGATGGGGCGCGATACGATCATTTCCGGGTCGGGGATTCGACAGGCGCAATGCCGTGAAGTGCATCCACCGCATCTTTCGTGGTGAGCCAGATTTCAACCCAGTCCGCCATGCGGCGTCGGAAAGCGGCTGGTTTCTCGGCATAGAGACGGTGGCCGAGCGCGAAGGCTTCGACTTGCAGTTCCTTGCGCCGGTTGGCAATCATCTTGCGCAGAAGCTTGCGGGTCGGCCGGTCGGCCACAGCCTTGCCTTCACGGTCGATCAGCGCCGCAAGGACAAAGAGGTCATGGTCATCGCCCAGAAACGCCGCCAGCACCGATGCCTCCCGTGCCATCGCCTTGACGATGGCGGGCCAGACCGGGCGCAGGATTCGCAAATGCTGGCGCAGGTGTTTTTCCTGCTTGCGCCACTCGTGGAGCGCTTCGGGATCCTCGCTGGTGAGCGCGACTTTCAACGCCTTGCGGCCGCGGCGATAGGTGGCGGTCAGGCCCTCGGCTATCGCTTCGAACCCCTCCTTGCGGAACTCGAGGGCCGAGAACGTGTCCTGTGCCCTGGTGAGGGTTTCGCCGATGGCCGCAAGATCGGCGGTGGGCGGGGCGTCTTCCTCTGCCTGGTCGCGCAAGGCGATCAGGTTCTTGCGCACGCTGAGCAGCATGGTGCGATCGATGTCGGGCGGGGCGAGGGTCGCAAGCCGGTCGAAGGCCTCCAGCGCGGCGCTGCTGTCGCGGGCGCCGCCAAGAAGGTGGCGCAGGCTGCGAAAGCGCTCGCTCTCCGTCAGGTAAACGTCGCGGGGGATGCTGCCGCGCACGAGCCGCAGCAGCGCCCGCACCTCGTTGCAGCGCCGGCGCACGTCATGGACCGCCTTGTGCGGATCGCCCGCGAGATCGAGGATTTGTGACAGGGCGCGGTCAATAGAGCGCAGCGCGAGCCGACGAACGCTGTTCCCCACGGGTTCGCCTGACTTCAGCGCAAAGCTCATGGGGCAAATCTGGGGGTTTTCCTGCACCCGTGCAACCGTTTCCGCCCACGACGCCGCGCGGGGGACTGTCACAAATGTGCCTTTTCGCCACGAATGGATGATTGCAAGGGGGTGGGGCCGAACACTAGTTTGCGGCCATGACAGAATCACCGCCGCCCCCCGTCCGGGGCCGCCCGATCGCCGGTCCCAGCAAGCTCGTCCTTCGCCTGCGCTGGGGCGGGCTCGGGATTTTCGCCCTCGGCTTCACGATTTCCTTCGGCGCCTATTTCGCCCGGGCGATCATCGGCCCGTCGGTCCATGAATTCATCGGCACGATCGCCTGGTTCATGATCCTCGGTGGCATGCTGGTCATGCTGGCCAGCATGCTGCTGCGGTTTTTCCAGTGGCGGCAGGGCTGAGTTTTCTCAACCCCGCTTCTTCGCCTTCTTCCTTGTTTCCTTGGGTGTTGCTGCAACGGCGGCCGATTTGATTCGCGGTTTCGCCTTGCGCGGTGCGTCCTCGCGCTCTGGCTGCGCCACCTTCGGGCTCTTCTTCAGGATCGGCTTCAGGTACTGGCCGGTGTAGCTCGCGGGCGTGGCGGCGACGTCTTCCGGCGTGCCGGTGGCGACGATGCGGCCGCCCTTGTCGCCGCCTTCGGGGCCAAGGTCGACCAGCCAGTCGGCGGTCTTGATGACCTCGAGATTGTGCTCGATCACCAGCACCGTGTTGCCGGCTTCGACGAGCTGTTGCAGAACTTCGAGCAGCTTGCGCACGTCCTCGAAATGCAGGCCGGTGGTCGGTTCGTCGAGGATGTAGAGCGTCTGGCCCGTTGCTTTTCGGGAAAGCTCCTTGGCGAGCTTGATGCGCTGCGCCTCGCCACCGGACAGTGTCGTCGCCTGCTGGCCGACCTTGATATAGCCAAGGCCGACCTGCTGCAGCGTCACCAGCTTGTCGCGGATCACCGGCACGGCCGAGAAGAAATCCGCCGCGTCGTCCACCGTCATGTCGAGCACGTCGGCGATCGACTTGCCCTTGAAGGTGATCTCGAGCGTCTCGCGGTTGTAGCGCTTGCCGTGGCAGACGTCGCACGGCACGTAGATGTCGGGCAGGAAGTGCATCTCCACCTTCAGCACGCC
>CANJEJ010000099.1 GCA_947473325.1 Alphaproteobacteria bacterium
CCCTGCACTACACCCGCGACGTCACTTTCCAGGAGGACCGATCGCGTATTCGTCACAATCCGGGTGTGTTCGCCAGACTGCGCAGCTTTGCCTACAATATCCTACGTCGAAACAAGACTAGTACCTTCAGTCAAGACAGATACGCCGCTACCTTCAGTCAAGACAGATACGCCGCGGCTCTGCAGGGCCTTGATCCCCTTCTGAAGTGGTGCTTCAGTTGAGAGCGTTGAACAGCCCTGCTTCCACCTCGGAGCGAGACCATTCGTCAGCGGACCGTTTCAGTTGGAAATTGCCAGCGGCTCGGGCCTCGGAATCCGTCAAAGGGAGGTCGACTTGGCCAAGCGTATGATACCAGGCGGCGTAACCATTGACTCTCCGAACAGCGCTCATTCGTCGTGATGGCCGAAGGGCCACCATACACGACCTTGCTGTTCTGGACTAGAGAAAGTCGTGGGTGCCAGGCCTCGCCCGGCATGACGAGGTGGAGGCCGCGAGGGTCATCGCCAAGGTCGGCTGGTATGACATGGTCGTATCACGAAGTGATCGCAATATAACTGTCGCCGTAGCCGGTTACAACGGTCCGAGTATCGAGCAGCGCCTTCGCCTGAATAGAGGGCAAACTGCGGAAATTGTGCTGATCGTGGCCGCGCGCGCGCCAATAACCGAAGCCTTGATCGAAGAGCAGCGTTGCCGTGCTCCCGTCGCCGTAGGCCAGGACCATCTTGCGGCCGTGCGGAGCGCCCTCGTCGGTGTAGTTGCAATTGAACGAAAGCAGTGCGGCAACTGCTTCGATCGTTTCGGCACGATCGTCATCGTTTGCCCAGTTATGCCCGATATAACGCGGCTGGCCGGCGTCGCGGTCCCGCTTCAAGGGTTCGGTGGTGAGGACGAGGTCCAACGCTTTGCCCTTGCCGAGCAGTGCGTCCCTCAGCGCAGCCAGCGTACGAAGGGCGAGCAGCGCGGGGAGCGGCGCTTTAAGATACCGATCGGAGTAGGACAATGCGGTCAGCGCGCCCGGCCGCCACAAGCCTGCCGCCTCCAGTTCTGGGCGCAGGACATTGGCGACGAACATCTGGCCAAACTGCGCTAACGGGCGGCCCGGGTCGTTCTCAAGGAAGCGGACGCGGCTCCCTGCTCTCGGCTGGAACTCGAGATCTCCTGCCGCCACCACGGTGAAAGACGGCGGTCCGGGCAACCGTGTCGAAACGATTGCCGCCTCAACGCCCGAGCCCCACCGCGGCCCCGGCATCGCCGCATCGGCGTCGCGTGAAAAATAGCCCGTGAATTGGCCGCTGCTTTCGAGCGCGGCAATCAGCACCGCACCATTGGCACCCGTCGTAGCCGGGCCCGTTGAAACGATGAAGCCATGCCGGTGCGACGCATTGCGCAGGCCCGCCCGTGCTGCGTCATCCAACGCCGCAAAGAGTTGGAGCGGAACGACGATGGTCGCTGTGGCACCCTTCGCACTGATGAGCTTGAGCAGCTGTGCCAGGGGTGCCTCGTCAACCGCCGCAAGATCAAAGGCGGCGGGGAGATTGACGGTGATCCTGTCGCCATTGCGCATCTTGCGCGCGATGGCATCTGCGACGGATGGGCTGATTGCTGAGTCGGGGCCGGCAATGTCGATTGCCTCTGGCGTCTCGACAGCAGCCAGCATTCGCACGACGAGATCAAGCGCGCCGACGCGGTCAAATTCATCAGCGTCGGCGTAGAGGTCTGCAACGAGTACGCAGGCTGAGCAAGCCGACGGGCAGTTTACCGGACAAGCCAGTTGTTCACGCGTCCGTCTGAGAATCGCTGGGAAGTCGTCGAACAGACGCGGCGCGTAGCCGGCGCCGCCTGCACTTTGGTCGAAAATGAAAATAGAGTGTGTCGCAGCTCCCAGCGAATTCGGTCGTTGTGATATGGTCACGCCGAGTTCGCGCGTCTCAATGCCCAGTGCGCGTGACAAGGCTTCCCGCAACGCCGATCCCAGTGCGAGTGCGACCCTTCGATCTACGAGCGCGGTCGGCTGAATCTCGGTGACATCGGTCAGGGTCTCATGACCCAGCGCGAGCGCGCCGGTAATAGCATACTGCTTGGTGTTGCCAGAGCAATGACCAGCGCCACCCTTCGGTGGCATCAGGGCATCGTGATCATCTAGTCCGGTCGTGCCGTCTTCGGCCGCCCGACCGCAGTCAAGGCAGATGCGATAGCCATTTCGCGCTGCGCCGCGCGAATGGTGAAAAACCAACCCGTCGCCAGTTGACCGACCGCGGCCGAGCGCCGGATCCAACAGCGGTTCCCAGCGCGCACCGCGTGTGCTGACCTGCGGCGGTTCCGGAGCGATGTAGACAGGTACATTGGTATCGGCATGCGGCTTCTCATACCAGTCGACGCGAAAACCCGCCGGCTCGAGAAAATGCTGGTGTTCGAGTGCGTCGGACCCGCAGGCGCGGCAGGCTTCGGCGGCTTCGCGCCCGCAGTCGCTCTCGCCGCATTCCCGGCATGACCAAGCGTAGCGTATGCTCTGGATCTCCCGCGCACCCTCCTGATGCGCGGGACGCTGCCAGTTGAGAGTGACACCAGCCGAGGTCCAGACAAGCCCGTCAATCACCACTTCAGCGCCTGGCGCATACTCGCGGATCGCGACCGGCCCTGGCCGACTAGGGAAGTCGTAGCGCCGGTTTCGCGAAGTCTCACTCGGATCGTCGGATTGGGTTCGGTCGCGGGTGGCGGCACAGCTGGTGATAAACGGCATGACTCCTGTCGGGAAACCATGGCTGGGCAGCACCGACCGCATGCCAAGTTCGCTCAGCAAAGGCTCACGGCACATGCGCTTTATCTGCAGCTCAACACTTTTCCGCGCATCTAACGCAAGCGCCGCCTTCTGCTGGTTCAAGCCATTCCACGCCTTACCGAATCCTTGGCATGCCTCTTCGAACTTGGTGCGGGTGTCGTCGATTGCCGAATCGATGTTGGTCACGCGGCTGCCAGCGGTGAGGGCAGCGATCGACGGAGCCATGCGCGTTGCGGTGCTTGGGTTACGCAACCACTGGAGGAAACGCGCCACCGGGGACGGCTCGGGTAGATGCAATCCGTCCTCCTGGGCGAAGCCGAAGAAGTCGCCCGCTCTGATCCGCGTCAACTGACCGTCGGCCTCGCGCAACCAAGTCGCCAGCAGCAATGCGTTGACATGGCGTTGAACGATGCGATCCGAATCGAGACGGATGCTCGGTGCACGCAGCTGGCGCCCTAAGTAGGTGACGGGCGAGCGGAACGCTTCACGATCGAGCGGCATGTCACGTGCAAAGGTAAGTGACGATGCATAGCTCTGAGCGCGCCGCCCGGCCCGGCCGACGCGCTGACGGTAATTGGCGATCGACGGCGGCACATTGGTGTTCAACACCGCCTCGACCGAGCCAATGTCCACGCCCATCTCCATTGTCGTCGAGCAGGCTAACAAGTTGATCTCGCCCTGCTGGAACTCGGCCTCGAAAGCGCGCAGCCGATAAGGCGGCTGCTGTGCGCTATGCTCTTCGGCTCGAATGTAGGGCGCGAAGGTCGCGGCACGGTCCTGCAGGTTGCCCCATATACCCTGCGTGCGCAGGGCGGCGATGGCGGGATCCGCGTTTATGAATTCGGCAAGGACGCCGCGCGCCCCAGTCTCGCGCGGGAACGTCAAGGGCAGGTTCGGGAATTTTATTGGTTGCGGCGGGATGTCGTGGCCCGGTGGCTGATCACGCAGGCCGTAGAACGTCCTACCAAACAGCAAGCGGGGCAGCACGCGGTTAGTGACCGGACACAACCAAGCGTCGCCGACAGGCGCGAGCGCAAGCTGGTCAAACCGCAGAGCCAGCGTCGAACCCCCGCCATCAAGGAGCGGGCGGATCTGGTCGAACGCGATGCCGAGCACGTCGTCGGCAATGGCGCGGTCGCCACCCTCCTGTATGTCGAGGCCGAGGACCCGCTCGAGCACGCGCTGAGCGTTGGTCTTCATGCCGGCGCTCGCACGAGGCCAACTCTGGTCGTTTTTGTTCAGCTTTTCGCGACCCGGACCGACGATTTGGCGGAGGAACGCATTCTTTGGCAGCAACCAGCGTGCATCGTCAGGCTTCACAGCAAGCACGAAGTTCTGACGAATTACACTGTCGACAAGGAAGTAAAGAAAGTTGCGCCACTCGTAAAGGCCGTGTCCGTTGCGGAGTATTTCTGTCGGCACGCTTGATGCATTCAGCCTTTCCAGGGCAGGAGCGACGAACGTGGCGAGGCCAAGTGTTTCCACCGCGTTGGCGCGGCGCGGACGCCTCGCAAGTTCGCGGAGCATCAACATCCCGGCGAGCGCGCCAGGGTTGTCCGCGTACTGCGCGTCACGATCAAGGTCCCACACCTTGGCCATCATTCTGAGTTCAGGCTCGGCGGCGAGCGCGGCGACCGCTTTCGACCACGCAACTGACGGCGGAGTGACCCCGCCTGACAGTTCTGCCTCGATGTTAGTAATTTTATCGGCGAACAGGTCGGCATCGACTAACTTAAGCTTCGCGAGCTGAGCTTCCAGCCGCGCGCGATCCACGTTGCCTGTTGCCTGGGCCGCTTTCTGGACCGCGTGATAGACGAAGCCGCGTACGAATCCCCGCTCGGCCTGCGTCTCGATGCTGGCGGCAAAGCGCGCGGTACCCTGACGACTGTCAGTGAACGACAGGAGCTGGCGACCGTCGAAGGGACGTGACGTCCCGGTCAAACCACTGGGACTGACGCCCTCAAGCATAGTTGGCGTTGCGTTCTGTAAGAGGAACGGTGCCCCGAACCGAAATGCCAGCAGCGGTGAGGGGTGGCTCGCCGAAGGGGATGCGCGGCAGTGTGCACATCGCTTCGCGTCATGTGACATCCACAACTTGTTCTCACTGCGTTTGTCTGGCAGCAGTCCTGTCGCAGGATCGAATGCCTGGGCTATCATGCCCGCAATCGGTCTCGTCGCAACGATTACGGGGACGCCGTCCATTGCTCGAACGGCTTCTTGATGCAAATCGCCGGTCGGCGTTTCGTCGCCGGGTTCCTCGATGTCCGCCTCACGAGCCTGCGCTGTCGCAAAGTCGTCGCGATCCCCCGCAGCGGCGCGAGGTTTAAGCTGGCCGCCGTGATCGAATGCCTGCAGCCAAGGCTCGCCGCACTCGCGGCAGCTGACGATCTCGAACACGGGGGCGGCGCACGTGTCGCACGTATCCCGCTGAGCAAAGTGGAGACGGCCAAAAGGCCAATCTACGGGTTTTTCACCCGTGCAGCGGAAATTGAGGCATGACCAGAGTCCCCCCACGGCGCGTACAAAGTTGTGAACACGCAGCGGCAGAAGCGGCGCATCGCCGTCCGGTTTGTGGGTGATTGAGGCAAGAGCATCGGCCGCGGTCATGCCGGCGGACGCAATACGGCTCGACACCTCGTCAAGGTTAAGCGGACGGTCTTCGAGCGCTCGCACGAGCGAATGCATCTCGGGCTGCGACGCGATCCTGCTGCTCTGTAGAATGGTCACGGGATCGCGCTTGCCCATCACGACATGGACCTGTGATGCAGGCACGCCGGCGAGGTCGGCGAGGTAGTTTTGCAAATCGGCACGGCCTGCCACGTCGTCACGACCGATCGTCGCCGAGGTCGCGACGAAGCGTAGCTGCCGCGCCGTGACGCCGAACGCTTGCATTACACGCCGCAGCAGCAGCGAAATTTCGGCCGCCGCTGAGCCGATATAGCTGTGCGCTTCGTCGATCACGATCCAGCGTAGAAGACCCTGCGATTTAGCGAGAATCGGCCGATCCTCGCGCCGGATCGTCATGTATTCGAGCATCGTCGTGTTGGTGACGAGGATCGGCGGCGGATCGCTGCGCAGCGTTGTCCGGTAGCGGACCTGCTCGGGGGTCCGTGTTTCATCGGCATCGCGGTCGCTTTTGCGTTTGTCGAGCATCAACCCATTGAACAGCGCGAAACGAATATCGCCGCCGAACGGGGCGGTCCATCGCTGCAGCCGCTGCTCCTGACTGGCGATGAGGGCGTTGAGTGGATAGAGCATCAGCGCTCGCACGCCGCTCAGCCGCTTGCTGTCCGCTCCCTTGGCGGAATCGACCTCACACGCCAGATCGTCGAGCATCGGCACGAGGAAACATTCGGTCTTGCCCGAGCCCGTGCCACTGGACACCAGGACCGAGCGTGGGTCGACAGATCGCAGGTGGGCCCACGCCTCAACCTGATGCGCATAGGCCGGGTAGTCGAAACGATAGGTATCGCCCGACTTGCCCTCGAGCGCCGCAACCAGACGCGGATTGAGTTGTACGGTCGTCAGCGCGTCAAGCTTCGTTCCCGATGAGCGATATGGAGCGGCACCCTCGAAGACCGGGGCAGATAGCAGCGCGCCTCGATCAGTATCGGAACCCGCAAGACGTAAGCGAAGGAATGCGTTGAGCGCAGGATGACGGATCTCGGCCCGTGAGATCACCGCCTCAGTCAGCCGCTCGCGCAAATGGCGGTGCGTCTCAAGCGGTGTTGCGGCGGTCGGTTGAAGTTCCGCTTCTGTCATTCTATCAGCCTTCATTGAGCGCAGAGGCAAAGCCCTGCGCAAACCATACCGGATGAGCGCGCGCGACATCCTTGATGCAGCGCACTAGCGCAGGGTCGAGCGAGATGCGGCCCTGCGCTGCAAGAGCCGCCGCCACTGGCGCGTCGAGCGCTCGCCAGAAACCATCTGACAGGGCCCAAGCTGGGAGTACCGCCTCGTGCTCTGGCCGAAAGGGGTTTTGCGCGCGCTCCTTGATCTGGTCGTACGAGCGGTTGAGGAAGTCATTCGCTGCCTTGAGCAGAGGAAGCACCTCAAAGGGAAGGTCCAGCAAAGGCCGCAATGCGGGATCAAGTGCCGCGATCTGCCGGCGTCGCGTGCCGATCTCTTCGGCGACGATTGCAGCCGCATCAGGCATTGCCGCAAACATCGCTTCGGCCTGCGCCCCGGCGGCCATGTCCCATGTCTCGCGTGGGATAAGCGGCCAAGCAAAGGGTAGGCCATCCGATAGCCGCATTACGGCCTCTACCTCGCTTTGGCGGGCGACAAACAGGATCAGTGCCCCAATCTGCGGGCGCTCCGGGATCAAACCCAGAATGTCGAAGGTCGCAGGCGGCAAGCCGTCTAGCGACAGTACCAGGTCGATAATTTCCCGTATCGTCTCGCGCATCTTTTGCGGTGACGCTGCGATCTCATCGCAGAGGGTTCTTAACGCGCTCAGCCTGCCGGCGCGATTACTGACCGCCATTGCCTTCCCCAACAGACTGGCCGGCGGCTCGGTAAGCGGGTCGCCGCGATGCAGGTGGGGACAACTCAGCACACGATCGTCGCTTCGCAGGTAAATAAGCCAGTCACCGTACAGCCGCGGCAGCTCGATGGGACGATGCCCAAGGAGCGAATAGGCGCCCATATCGCGCGGCTCGGCGGCGGGATTACTCAGTGGCCGGCCCGTAATGCGTACGGCATCGTCGACGACGGCACTTGTCGGCACATAGCCGCCTACTTCCTGGCGCAGTTCAGTCTCAAACTCGCTTACGTACCAGTAGTTGTCATGCCCATCGTTGAAGTCGAGGCGAACGCGCGCACGAATGTCGCCGAGCGGCCGAAGCAACGCGGCAATGTCGTCGCGGATCGCAGCGAGCGCGAGTTCCCCTTCGACGATCCAAGTCGCCTGCCCTTGACTGAGCAATCTCCCGTCGCGATCCATTAGGTCTGCCATCAGGTCACAGCCGCCATCGCTGCGCGCCACATAGCGATGCAGCATTGCCAACGAGATGACTGAATTCCGTTCAGTCGGCCCCTGCTGCCATTCGTGGATCCATGCACGTTGCGGTAGAGCTACGGCAATCTGCGCCGGCGGCCCCTGCGGCAGACTGAGTCTGAGCACTGCCGGCGTCCTGTCGCGCGGCACTACGGGCACGCGCCAACGGTCGCCGCCAATCCCGACACCGGTCGAGCTGGCCACGGTTCCCGGCCATCCGCTGACGGAGAGCTCTATACTGTCGCCCAATACGCGGCGCGCGACCGTGAACTCTGCTGGCAGGACGAACGCCGATGCGCGTGCCCGGATACATCCGGTCGCCGCATCCCGCCACGCAAAGTCAGTTGGTCCCGCTGTCATTTGCCTAGTTACTGGGCGCCAATGCCTGTCGCCCGCGGGCCGCCACCACCCCTCGCCGCTTGCGGCACGGAGCGAGGCGTCGCTGCCGACGAGGAGTTGCGGCGCGCCACGGACGAGCGGCAGGTTGTCCATCGCCTGACACGACGCAGGCGTGACACCCATGACAACCAGGCGATCGCGCCACTCCGCCGTCTGCCCGGTCCGGATAAGATAGATGTCGCCATCGCGTGTGTGGACACGAACATCGCCTGAGACGCGCGTCAGGCGTCGCCCCATACACTCGTTGACAATGGTCGAGCTGCCGCTGTCGGCAGTTTCGATGCGCCAATCGAGTGGCGCGTCGAGATGGACCTCATCGGCACGGTAGCTGCCGCTTCCCGACCCCTCGACGACAAAGCGGTCGCCGTCTTCCCTAAGCGCGAGCAAACCGCCGCTGACTGAGCCACCCCGCGGCATGGTGAACGGCCCTGCAACACGTTTGCCGTCACCGCGCAGCTCGACTTCTGCTGGGACCGAGAATGGCACGTCGAAGGCAGCTCGTATGGTTGACGGCCGCACCGTCCAAGACGAGCTGTCGCCGGCGACGGCGACGCCGAGTTCGCCGCCGACATGCTGCGCGAGTGCGCCTGTCGGATAAAGCCGTAGCCTACTCCACTCCTGGCCGAGGCTACGCAGATGACTCGGATCGTCACTCGCTAGGGTGCCTTCGAGTAGGAACTCGAGCTGTTCCCGACGCGTATTTCCATCAAACGACAGCATTCGCTGCACCGCGATCGCAGCGCCGCCGCCGCGGATCGCCCGGGTGCGCATTAAGTCGCTGAGAAGCCGTTGGGCCGTCGCATCGTCCAGCGCGACCGGCAGCGTCGATCGCCACTCCGGCTGCTGCGCATCGAGCCAAGCGAGCGCCAGCGCACCATCGCCGACGCCTGCCGCTTCGGCGTCGCGCCGGAGTCGAACGATGCCACCCGCGAGTTCGGCGCAGACCTGGATCATTCCTGGATTTGCCCAGGTCCCAGGAATGATCCCGGTCAATGCCTGTGCATGGGCAAGCGCTTTTGCCTCATCAAGGATGGGCTCGCTCAAAAGAAGGCCTACTAGCCGTCCAAGATACTGCGCGGCCCATCCTTTAGCATCGCCGCCGCCGCTGTTCCCGAGGGCGGCGAGCGGGAAACCGCCTTGTCGTGCGAGCGCGACCAGGCGGTGATGCGTATTTCTGAGTCTGAGCACTGGAATTTGCCAGTATTTCAGTCCGCAATCGGCGAGGGCACGCCACTGCGCTTGTTCGCAGGTCAGACCAATCCCGGCACCTAGACTTGACCATTTCTCGCCGCCGCCTTCATAAACACTCCGGAACCATTCCGCTGACCAGATAACAAGCAATGCGGCATCGGAGTCGATGACTTGCAAACGCATGATTGCCGCCCGCTTCCGAAGGTGCTCGCCAAGTGCAACAAATGCTGCGTGCGGAAGGCGATATCGGTACAGTGGGCGTCCGTCGGGCATGGGCAGACCGAACCGGGCTAACCAATTCGGGGGCACTTTCGTGACCAACGTTGGCGCGGCCGCCAGCGGCGGCCGGTAGAGCTTAAAGCGCGCTGCCATTAAACGGCGCCGCACCGGACCAACCCACGCAGCGTCGATTGCCTGCAATTCAATTGCCAGTTTCTTAAGCTCGTTTGCGTCGCTTTGAGCTGCTTCAATCCGAGTTCTAAATTTGACCTCATCGCTGGTCACGCGCTCCCTCCCCCGGCACGGGTTCCCTGTTCGCGAGCGTCACCAGAACCAATTCCAAAATATACCACCAGCAAGGGCAGAACTCAAGGCTGTTCAACGCTATGAAATCATGAGTAGGTTGAGCAGGTTGTCGATGCCTGCCAGAGCGGCACGGTAACGGTCCTGAGTGACCGTGCTGGTTCGGTTGGCCTTGAGGATATTGAAGGCGAAACTTCGTAGTCGAGCGAACACGCCGGGGTTGTTCCGGATGCGAGAGCGGTCTTCACCCATGGTGACGTCGCGACTGTAGTGGGATGTGGTCTCAATCCGCCAATGGCCACGGACAGCCGCGGCAGCGCGCGGTGCGGTGATCGGCACATTGGTGACGTAGAAGGCAGTCTCGGCGGAATGGTGCAGCAGTCCGGTCTTGCTGTTACGAGTGAAGACTTCGCGTTGAACCCGGATGATAGCGGCGACGTGAGAATGCCAGTCCGTGTAGGCGAGTTTCTTGGCGGGATCGAATACGGTCACGGTCCGGCGCTCGTCGCGGTTGCGCCCTTTGTCATGGCTGTGATCGGACCCGAGTGGTTCGGTGGTAACCGAGATTTCGCCGATCCGCTGGAGCAGGGTGGGCTGGTTGTCCTTGACCTGGACGATCAGCGCAATGTTGGCTTGTGCTGCAACCTCGAAATGTTTTTTTGACAGTGCATCGCATCGAGCGTGACAATCGAGCCGTCCGGAACGCCGAGTTCTGCCAGCAGCGTCAGGGCATCTGGGATTTCGTTGGACTTCTCAGCGATATCGACATGAGCGAGCACCAGGGCTGTATCGGTGGCGAACGCGCTCAGCACCTGCGCGGCGGCACGGTCATGGAAATTGTCAAAGCTGCCGCGCAGCGTCTTGCCATCCAGCGCGATGCTGCTCTGTCCCGGCACCGCGCGCGCAGCCTGCACCAAGGAGGCGTGGCGGCGGAAAGCCGCTTCCACGGCGACCGGATCGAGCCCCTTGAGGATATAGCGGATCGCTGTGTGCGCCGGCGCCCGGCGCCAACTCAGTCCGAACGCCGCGTTCAGCCTGTCGCGATGGACATGGATGAAGGTCTCGACACCGCGGTAGGAATTGCCTCCGGTCACAATGGCAAGGACGGAGAACAGCAGCACATGGGGCAATTTGTAGAGTTGTCCCTGCCCACGACGAGGATCAGGAACGTCTGCCAGCAAGTTGAGCAACGTCACGAACGCAGACACGGCAACCTCCAACGTGGTTGCCAACCCAGGAGTCAGACTGCAGCCGATTCGCGAATCCCCTTTCTCATCAGGCGCTTCACTTCGTCCCGCACGTGTTGCAGATCGGACTCACTCCAACCCAGCCGTCAGCGTTGAACAGCCGTGCCTCCCCCACCAAGGAACCCCACCATGAAGACCTATATTCAACCAGGCGACAGCCTGGCCTTTACCGTGTGGGTCGGAACGCTGAGCGCCTCACAGGTCGCGCTCGATTTCCTGAATACCAACATCAACAACGCCTATGTCTTCGCGCTGGGGAGATAGTCATGCCCGTATACTTCAAGGCGGCAACCTGTGCATTCCGAACCGTGGCGCCCGCCCGGATGGTCGATGACGTTCTCATCCCCGCCGATCCGCCCGCGCCGGGGGAAGTCGAGGTGACGGCCGAGCGGCTTGCGGAAATCGAAGCGTCGATTGGCACTGGCGGCAGGCTTCAGTCCGGTGATGACGGCCAGCCGGTCATCGTCTGGCCACTATACTTTGCCCCATCAACCGGCGGCTTCTACGACACCGCCTTTGCCGCCTATGTGCTGCCGGCCGATGTCCGGGAGGTCACCCGGGAACGCCACGCTGAACTGCTCGCGATGCAGGCAGCCGGGCATCGGATCGTGCCCGACAGTGATGGTATGCCGTCCGCCGCGTCGCCTGTCATAACCCTGGCCGACCAGGCCCGCGCCCTGGTGCGTGGCGGACTGACGGTGTCTGGCGATGGCGCGCCCAACGGTTGCTATGGGTGTGACGATATATCCCGGCGCGCGATGGCCGATATTGCGACGGGCATCGCCGCTGGGTTTGGCTTTCCGGGCGGTGGTCCGACCTTTGATCTGACCTTGGCGGACCGGGTGTCGTTTGTGACGTTCGACAGCGAAAGCAACTTCCTGGCCGTCGCGGCAGCCGTGCGGAACTTCATCTACGCCTGCACGCAGGTGATCGCCGGCCGGTCGGACGTGCTGCCGGACGCCACAGTGACGATCCGAGCGGGTCATCGGGATGCGTCGTGAAACGCCATCGCATTTTGGTAAAGGCGCTCCGCCAGCGCGCGGACCCAGCAACGATCGGGTTGAGTGATGATACAGCCCGGACCGACTTCCCTGCCGGGATTATCGCCCAGCGCGTCGCCGTAGGCACGGCGCGGACACTCGCCGATCCACGGGCAGC
>CANJEJ010000100.1 GCA_947473325.1 Alphaproteobacteria bacterium
CGCGATGGATGCCTCCAACATGCTGAAGCCCGCGCTGGCGCGCGGCGACCTGCATTGTGTCGGCGCCACGACGCTCAACGAATACCGCAAGCATATCGAGAAGGACGCGGCGCTCGCCCGCCGCTTCCAGTCCGTGTTTGTCTCCGAACCGACGGTCGAGGACACGATCTCGATCCTGCGCGGCCTGAAGGAGAAGTATGAGGTCCATCACGGCGTGCGCATCACCGACAGCGCCATCGTGGCAGCGGCGACCATGTCGAACCGCTACATCACCGACCGCTTCCTGCCTGACAAGGCGATCGACCTGGTCGACGAGGCGGCGAGCCGGCTGCGCATGGAAGTGGACTCGAAGCCCGAGAATATCGACGAGCTCGACCGCCGCATCATGCAGCTCAAGATCGAGCGCGAGGCGCTGAAGAAGGAAAGCGACACGGCGTCGCGCGACCGGCTGAAGAAGCTGGAAGAAGAGCTTGCCGGCATCGAAGAGAACTCGGCCGGACTGACCGCCGAGTGGAAGGCGGAAAAGGACAAGCTCGCCGGTTCGCAGAAGGTGAAGGAGCAGCTCGAGGCGGCGCGCAACGAACTCGCGCGCGTGCAGCGCGAAGGCAACCTCGCGCGCGCCGGCGAACTCTCCTATGGCGTCATCCCCGACCTCGAAAAGAAGCTCGCTGACGCCGAAAAGCAGGGCGCCGGCCACATGCTGAACGAGGCGGTGACCGAAAGCGACATCGCCGCGGTGGTGTCGCGCTGGACCGGCATTCCCGTCGACAAGATGCTGGAAGGCGAGCGCGACAAGCTGCTGCACATGGAGAAGTCCATCGGCGCCCGCGTCATCGGCCAGGAAGACGCCATCACGGCCGTGTCCAACGCGGTGCGCCGGGCGCGTGCAGGCCTGCAGGATCCGAACCGGCCGATCGGCTCGTTCATGTTCCTCGGGCCCACCGGCGTCGGCAAGACCGAGCTCACCAAGTCGCTCGCCAACTTCCTGTTCGACGACGAGCAGGCGATGGTGCGCATGGACATGTCGGAATACATGGAGAAGCACTCGGTCGCGCGCCTGATTGGCGCGCCGCCGGGCTATGTCGGCTATGAAGAGGGCGGCGCGCTCACCGAAGCGGTGCGGCGCCGGCCCTATCAGGTCGTGCTGTTCGACGAGATCGAGAAAGCGCACCCCGATGTGTTCAACGTGCTGCTGCAGGTGCTCGACGACGGGCGCCTGACCGACGGCCAGGGCCGCACGGTCGACTTCTCCAACACGCTGATCATCCTGACATCGAACCTTGGCGCCGAGTACCTGGCAAACCAGCCCGACGGTGAAGACTCATCCGCTGTCGCCGACAAGGTGATGGACGTGGTGCGCGCGTCGTTCCGGCCGGAATTCCTCAACCGGCTCGACGAGATCATCCTGTTCCACCGGCTGAGCCGCGCGCATATGAGCCACATCGTCGATATCCAGGTCGAGAAGCTGCGCAAGCTGCTGGCGACGCGCAAGGTCGACATCACGCTCGACGGCGCAGCGAAGCGCTGGCTCGCCGACAAGGGCTATGACCCCGTCTATGGCGCGCGTCCCTTGAGGCGGGTGATCCAGAAGCACCTGCAGAACCCGCTCGCCGGCCTGCTGCTCGAAGGCGCGGTCAAGGACGGCGACACGGTGAACGTCTCGGCGGGCGACAGCGGCCTGTCGATCAACGGCCGGATGGTGGAAGCGGCTTAAGCGCCGCCTCGACCCCCAAACGAAACGGGCCGTCCCGAAGGGCGGCCCGTTTGCGTCTCAGCACCTGTGACAGTGATTACTGACGATTGTTCTGGGCCGTCCTGGTGGCGAGCAGCGGCGTCGACGCCATCTGCAGCTCGAGCTTGGCGCGCGCGGCGGCGAAGAAGGCGAGATCGCTGCCCTTGAGCTTGACGCCGGTCGGCAGCTTCACGCCGGTCGGATTGACCTGCCTGTTGTTCTCCATCACCTCGTAGTGGAGGTGCGGGCCGGTGGCGAGGCCGGTCGCGCCGACATAGCCGATGATGTCGCCCTGGCGCACGCGGCGGCCGGGGCTGATGCCCTTGCCGAAGCGCGACAGATGGGCATAAGCGGTGCTGAACTGGCCGTTGTGGCGGATCGAGACATAGTTGCCGTAGCCGCTGTTGATGCCGGCCTTGTCGATGATGCCGTCGCCCGCCGCCATGATCGGCGTGCCCGCCGGCGCGCCAAAGTCGACGCCCTGGTGCATGCGGGTGTAGCCGAGGATCGGGTGCTTGCGGGCGCCGAAGCCCGAGGTCAGCTTGGCGCCGTCGATCGGCGTGCGCAGCAGCGCCTTCTTGACGCTGTCGCCGTGCTGGTTGAAGTAGTCGAGCGTGCCGTCCTTCATCGTGTGGCGATAGAGGCGGTAGTCGGTGCCCGATAGGGTCAGCGAGGCGAACAGGATGTGGCCGAGCTTCACCGCATCGCCGCTGTCGTCGTGATAGCGCTCGAACATCACCTCGAACTTGTCGCCGGGTTGGATGTCGCGCTGGAAGTCGACGTCCCAGGAGAACATCTTGATCATTTCCATGATCACGAGTTCCGGCACGTTGGCGCGCTGGGCGGCCATGTAGAGGCTGTCGTCGATGGTGCCGGCGGCGCGGGCGAAGCCCTGCTCCAGCGGTGTCTCGACCGTCTCGGGAATGAAGTTTTCCTCGGCAGTGCCGCGGCGGACGATGACTTCCTTCTCCGGGCTCACCTTCAGCGAGACGGCGATCAGCGAGGGGGCGTCCTTGCCCACCTTCGGGGTCATGGTCACGGTCACCGGCTGGCCGGCGGGCACCGCCCGCATGTCGAACAGCGAAGCCAGCGCCGACACCGCATTATGGGCGTCCGACCGTTCGAAGCCGACGTCGAGCAGCGCATTCATCACCGTGCTGCCGGCCTTCACCTTGACGATCTGCTCGATCGCAGAAGGCAGGGCGGGCAGCGGCGGCAGGGTGGGGCCGACGACCGCCATCGTGTCGTGGATGGTGATGTCGCGGAACAGGCTGGACAGGTCGGCCAGCGGGTTTGTCGGGGTGCTGGTGACGACGCGGCGTTCGCGGGCGCGCGAATCGGCCGGATCCAGGATGGGGTAGGCGATCAGGGCGCCGGCCATGACGGCGGCAGCGCCCACGAGCCAGCGGCGGCGGCGAAGGGAGACGGTGGTGGGCGGAAGGGTCCGGGAGGGTTGCTCGGTCTCGCCGGCGCGCGTTTCTACGATGTCAAAACGCTGCTGATCCCCCATGTCCCCCCGACTGCTCTGCGCTTGGTTTCGTGTGCCCGGGGAAAATGCTTGGCACCCCTCCGGAAGTCAACAAGCGATAGCAATATCAATGAGATGCAGGGCGCCCCTCAGTACCGCATGAATATCGTCCGCGAAGGGTCTGTGGCAGCCCCGTAACAGGGTGTTGCCATGCTGCACAACAATCACAGCGGCCGGGTGACGGGACGGCCGAAACTTTGCGTCGAATACCGGGCGAATTGCAGGGTCGGCGACCAGTGATCGGTGGCCAATCCGGCCTTGCGCCGGAGGTGGGCGAGGAAGGTCTTCGGGTCGGGCAACTGCTCCCACACCTGGGGCAGAAAGGTGGCGCGGCGGGTACCGTCGCGCAGGATAAGTCCATCTATTCCGGGGCGCAGCCGGGCCAGTAGGTCCGCCTCGTCACGCACCGGGAAGGGCTCGGCTGGGGTCAGGACCGACAGGCTGATGGCCAGTTCGGGCCACTCCGCGGCGGTCAAAGGGGGGAAGCGGGGGTCGCCAAACCCGGCGGCAAAGGCATTGGCGGAGGTGTCGATCCCAAGCGACCGGTGGGGCGCCAGCGAACCGATGCATCCGCGCAACACCCCACCCTTGGTGACCGTGACGAAACAGGCCCCAAAGGCTTTGATGGCGGGCGCAAAGGCATCGGTATGGAGCTGAGGTGCGGCACCATGTCGCAGTCCGTGGCGCAACGATTCTTCCACCAGCCTGAGTAGCAACTCCTGGTCCGCCGGGGAGATCGTGCGGGTTTCTTCCCTGCCCGGGCGCGGGTCGCTCTCGAAAGCGGCATAGCCGACCACCCTGTCGCGTGACCCCGCGGTATCCCCTGATGTCCGGCGGTCGAGCAACGTGAGGCCCAAGCCACGTTTCGCCAGAACGGCGAGCAAACCCTTCACCGGAATGCGGCCGCAGGCGCCATGATCTTCGATCCCCGCCGGATTGCCCTGCGCGATGGCGGCGCAGGTCGCCGTGTCGATCGCCGTCGCGGTATCCTGGTCGTGATAGTGGCTGAGATCGGTGCTGATCAGGATCAGCGTCTGCTCGTCCGCCACCGCCTCGATGGCGCGCGCCACCTCGGCGGCGGAGGCCTGCCCCACCACCATCGGCACGATCCGCACATCGCCGAGCACCCGCTGCAGGAAGGGCAACTGGACCTCGAGCGCATGTTCCTGCCGGTGGGCCTCGTCATTCACCTGGACGAAGGGCAGGGCCCGCAAGGCGGCCAGCGCTGCGGCATCCTGCTGCAGCTCGCCCAAGGGGGTGGCAAAGGCCCGCGCGCCCGACAGGGCGATGCCGCGCACCGCGACCCGGTGGGCGGGCCCCAGGATGGCGACGCGGGCGATACGGCCGCGAAACGGCTTCAGCCGGGCATAGACGCTGGCCGCGACCGGGCCGGAATAGATGTAGCCGGCATGCGGTGCGATGATTGCGAAGGGCGGATCGGCCGGCGCCGTCTGTGGCGCGGCGGCCAGCAGGGCATCGACCGTGGCGGCGAGTTCCGCCCGCTGGCCGGGGTAGAACTGGCCGGCCACCGCGGCGGGCCGCACATCCTGGGGACTGGTCATGCTCATCGTCTTCCGTGCCTGGGCAGATTTGCATCGCCATGCGCCAGGACAAGTGTAGCGCCTTCGGGGCGCGTCTTGAGAATCCCGCAGCAACGGCCCAGATACACGGCATGGCCGAAAGCCTCGACGACGCCACGCTGACTTCGCCGCACACCGTGCCAGGCCGCTACTGGCACCGGCTCGACGACGGCCGCGTGCAATGCGACCTGTGCCCGCGCTTCTGCAAGCTGCACGCGGGCCAGCGCGGGCTGTGCTTTTCGCGCGCGGCGACCGAAGACGGCATGGTGCTGACGTCCTATGGACGCTCGTCGGGCTTCTGTGTCGATCCGGTCGAGAAGAAGCCGCTCAACCATTTCCTGCCCGGCAGCGCGATCCTGTCCTTCGGCACGGCGGGCTGCAACCTGACCTGCAAATTCTGCCAGAACTGGGACATGAGCAAATCGCGCGACATGGACCGCCTGGCCGATGCGGCCTCGCCGCAATTGCTCGCGCGCGCCGCGACGGATCTCGGCTGCCGCTCCATCGCCTTCACCTACAACGATCCGACGATCTTTCTCGAATACGCGGTCGATGTCGCGGCCGCATGCAAGTCCGTGGGCATCAAGTCCGTCGCCGTCTCGGCGGGCTACATCACACCGGAGCCGCGCGCCGAATTCTACCGCCACATGGACGCGGCCAACATCGACCTCAAGGGTTTCACCGAAGACTTCTACCGCACCATCTGTGGCGGTCATCTGCAGCCGGTGCTCGACACGCTCGTCTACCTGAAGCGCGAGACGAATGTCTGGTTCGAGGTGACGACGCTGCTCATCCCCGGCCTCAACGATTCCGACGCCGAGCTGGAAGCGATGTGCGCCTGGTTCGCCGAGAATCTTGGGCCTGGCGTGCCGCTGCATTTCACCGCCTATCATCCGGACTGGAAGATGCGCGACCGCGAACGCACGCCGGCGTCCACGCTTCAGAAGGCTCAAACGATCGCCCGCAAGGCGGGGCTGCGCTACGTCTATGTCGGAAACGTGCACGACAAGCAGGGCAGCAGCACCGTGTGCCATCAATGTGGCCAGATCCTGATCGGGCGCGACTGGTATGTGCTGTCGGACTGGAACCTGACGGCGGACGGGCACTGCACGGCCTGCGGCAAGAAGATGGCCGGTGTGATCGACGGCCCGCCCGGCATCTGGGGCGCGAAGCGCCGGCCCGTGCGGCTGCGTGATTTCGATCGCGACGGGCCTAAGCACAACCAGCCGGTGTTCGCACGAACATGAAAGCCCCCGCCGCTGTCCAGGCGGCGGGGGCTTTGTCCAAATCACGCCCTGAGAGAGTGAGGGTGATTTAGTTTTTCGTGTCGGCAGCCAGGACAACGCGGGCGGTTTCGCGCGCGGCCTTGCGCTCATGCCACTCGGCGATCACCCTGGCGCGGCGTTCGTCCGCCTGGGCGCGCAGCGCGGTGCGTTCTTCCTCGGTCATCTGCGCGGCGGGGCCGCGGCGATCCATGACCTTGGCCTCGTGGAAATCGGCGATGACGTCGACGCGGCGTTCCTCCGCCACGCGCTTGCGTTCCACCGACCACAGCTTCTGCACCTTCTGGTGATAGGGCACATGCAGCTCCGGCGTCGCCGAGTGATAGCGCTCGACCGCGCGGTGCCATGAGCGCGTCTCGTCATAAAGCTGGCGCAGGAACTTGGCGGCGTAGCCGACATTGGCCTGCGGATCGAAGGCCTGCTCCAGGCTGTCGAAGGCGTCGCCGTGATACATCAGGTTGATCTGCATGCAGCCGACGTCGATGTTGCGCACACCGCCGGCCCGCAGCTGCTTCACCTTCTGGATCGCCTGCACCTTGGTCGGCAGGTACCAGGATTCCTTGCCCGAGGTGACGGTCCATGGCCAGGAGAAGGACTCCTTCTCCACCGGGTGCCAGCGGCCCGACTCGGCGAGCGACACCGCCGACAGAAGCTGCGGCGGGATGCCGAAAGCGGCTTCCTGCGCGATCAGCGCCGGGCGGCACATTTCGCCGACCTGGGGTGAAAACGGACCGGGATTGGCCTGGGCCGCGCCGCTTCCCAGCGCCAGCACCAGGCCAACAAAACCGGCCAAACGAACCACTTCCTGCTTCAAGGCGGTCGCGCCAAACATGGGCTTCTCCCTCGCAACCGTTGATATTCAGCTGGAGAGAAGCAATCGGTGTGCCAGACGTGGTTAATGCCCGCGGTGCCGGCACATCGCTTGAGGACAGGCTTGTCTTCCTGTGTGGTATACAAGCCACAGATCGCGGGAAACCTCGCGATTTTGTCATAAGCATGTTGCTGATGAAGAAAAGCCTACTATATTTGGTGGTGCGGCGCCCTCTGGTCATGCCGACGGCGCCGAATACCCTTTCTGGGTATTTCCTCCCTAAACTCGGGCCCTGCCGTTTTTGGTTTGCAGGGCCCCTTTTTTGGGGACTGCGCCACCCGCTCCCGTGGCGATTCCTGCCCAGCTTCCCTGGCTCTCCGGCACCGAAGCCAGGCCGCGCAATTGCGCGGCGTTGGGCATGCGCCGAATGGCCCCGCCGCGCTATTGCGCGGCGTTGGGCAGGGGTTCGCTCGGCGCCAGGATGCGGGGATCCAGCAGGCCGAGGCGGCGGATCAGCACCGTCATGTCCCGCTGCAGCCGCGACAGGCCCGAGGCCGGCGCGATGCGCGCCTCGTCCATGTAGAGCCCGCGGTTGATCTCGATCTGCAGGGAATGGAAGCCCTCGGCCGGGCGGCCGTAATTCTGCGTCACGAAGCCGCCGGCATAGGGGTCGTTGCGGGTGACGCGATAGCCCATCTCGCGCAGCACCTTTTCCGCCAGCGCTGTGATGGCGGGATCGCAACTCGAGCCAAAGCGGTCGCCCAGCACGATGTCGCAGCGCGAGCGGCCCGAATCGTCGTCCATCGGCCCGCCAGTCGACGGCATGGAGTGGCAATCGACCAGCACGGCGCCGCCGAACCTGGCCCGCGTCGCCACCAGCAGCTGCTTCAGCGCGGCGTGATAGGGGAAATACAGCGTCTCGATGCGCCGGTCCGCCTCGGCATAGTTCAGCTTGCGGCGATAGATGTCGGCCCCGCTCGACACGACCCGGGCAATGGTGCCGAGGCCGACGGAAACCCGCGCCGATGCCGTGTTGGCGAAGCGCGGCAGCGCGTCGTCGAACATCGCCGGGTCGAGCTCATAGGGCTCGCGGTTGAGGTCGAGATAGACGCGCGGAAACAGGGCGCGGATGAGGGGGGCGCCGAAGGTGGGCGCGGCGCCGAAGATCTGGTCGACGAAACTGTCTTCCGACCGGCGCAGCGTCACGGGGTCGAGCCGCGCCTCGGCGACGAAGTCGGCCGGATAGGCGTTGCCGCTATGCGGCGAGGCATAGACAAAGGGCAGCTTCTGCTCCCGCGGGGCCCGAATCTGGAAGGACGTGGCGCCGTCGGTGTCGATGTCCTCGCGGTGCGGCATGATCCCGACGAAGGTAGACGCCGGGCCCGGGCCCGGCGAGGGAAAAATCGCGATATGGTCGATGGTCCTGCCCTTGCCAAGGCAGGGCCTTCCCGATAAGAGTGCCCCCCGATTGCCGCCGGATCGCGGGTCTTGTCAGACCCTTGCTCTGGAAATTCCCGATGGATCGGGCGCGTAGCTCAGCGGTAGAGCACTACCTTGACATGGTAGGGGTCACAGGTTCGATCCCTGTCGCGCCCACCACTCCTTTCCCTGCCGGTTTCCACTTGCTTGTTCATGGCAGGCCTGCTGTGCCTGGGGCACGCGACCCGGAAGCAGCGGCGAGGCAATGCGTCAGCCCGGGAAAGCGGCCTCCATCGATGGCCGATTGTTGCAGACAACAAAATAAAAAGGCGCGGGGCGTGGCCTCTGGCGTTGGTTCGACATGAAGCAGATGATTCTTGCGCCAACGCGGGTCGATCTCTCGGTCGGGCCTGACGCGTGAGTGTCGCCTGGCACGTCGCCGCGTTTCTCGCCGCGATGGTTGCCGCGTTCGTCTTCACCACGCTTGTCGAATACACCGTCCATCGGCTGATGCACTGGGGTTTTCTGTATGGGCGGGGCCATCGCCGGCATCACCAGAGCAATGAAGCGCGGACCTTTGCGCATGACCTGATGGACTATGGCCTGCCGGCCCTCCTGGTGTGCTGGCCGGTCCTGCTCGTCTCGCTGCCGGCCGGGCTGGGCTGGATGGCCGGCTTGCTCCTCTATGCCGTGCTCGCGGCCTATTCTCACCAGCTGCAGCACGCCAACGCCGATATGGTGTTCTGGATGGCGAGCCCGGTGCATCACCTGCACCATGTGCATGACATGGGCGGGCACAATTTCGGCGTCCTCGTCGATTGGTGGGATCGCCTGTTCCACACCTATCGGGGCGCTGCGCGGCCGCGGCTTGCGCAATCCCACCGCTGGCGCACCTACCTCGCCATTCCCTGGCGATAGCCGGTACGGCGCTGGCCGGATGCTGACGTGTCAGCCTGGCTGGCGGCCCGCCGTGGCACGCGTGAAGGCGCGGTGTTTCTGTTGCGCGGCCTTTCCGGCGCGGATTCGCGCAGGGTGTCAGTCGTGCACGATCACGTTCAGCAGCGAGCTGTGGACCTTCAGCGTGCCGTTGTATTCGATCAAGCCGAGCTTGCGGAACTTGTTCATGAAGAAGTTGATGCGCGAGCGCGTGGTGCCGACCTTGGCGGCAAGGACTTCCTGATTGATCTTGGGGATGGTTTTCATCTGGCCCTCCTGGCCGATATTGGCCAGCAGCAGCAGGATGCGGGCGAGCCGCTTCTCGCTCGAATTGAACAGGTGGTCGATCAGGTCGGCCTCGACCTGGATGTTGCGCGACAGCAGGAAGGTCATGAACACCCGCGACAGCGCGGGCTCCTCGTGCAACACGCGGATCATGGTCTGCTTCTCGATGCGGACAATGGTCGAGTCGGACGCCGCCGACGCGGTGGCAATGTGCTGCGGCTGGCCGGCGAGACAGCCTTCGCCAAAAAATTCGCCGGCATCCAGCAGCGCGATCACGCCTTCCTTGCCCTGCTTTGAAACGATCGTGATCTGCACCCGGCCTTTCTGGATGTAGAAGACGGCATCCGCGCGATCACCCTGGCGGAAGATCGTCGCGCCTTTCTTCAGCTTGCTGATCAGGCGCCCGGCGCCGACCGTGTCGAGGAAGGCTTGCGGGTCGAAGGCGACACCGCTGCGCGCTTCTCGCGCGGGAGGCTTCGACGCCCGTTTCTTGGCCGGCCGGGCGGCCGGAGCCGCCGGCTTCCGCGAACGGGGCTTCTTGATCGCATTCGGCAATCGCGTCTCTCCGGGTGCAGTTCAACCAGTGTGTTTGCGTGCTGCGCAGGGACGCGCGGCCGACACATATTATTCCGGTCGGCGCGCCACGCCGCGTTCAATATTGAACAGCAGGGCGAAGGGGTGGTTCGTAGAGTGCCATGCCGGCCCCGGCCTGACCGCGCGGCGTGATAGTGCCTGTTAAGCCCGGCCATCGGCCGGGTATGAAAGCCGCGCCATCACCCGGCAAGGTTGCGGTTGAGATAGCTCTTCGCAGCCGGAAAGGACAGCATGATCGCATCGGAGGCATGGCAGGGGATTTCCATTTCCCCCTTGCTCGCGGGCGATTTCCTGTCCGGTGGCGGTCGGCTGGGATCGGCGATCCGCGCCTTCGACTGGGCATCGACGCCGCTTGGCCCCTGCGATGCCTGGCCGCCTTCGCTCAAGTCGATTTCCCATCTCGTCGTCACCTCGAAGCAGCCGATGTGCTTCTGGTGGGGGCCCCATCTGACCAAGATCTACAACGACGCCTATGTGCCGATCCTTGGCGCCCGGGCCGACCGCGCGCTGGGCCGGCCGTTCAAGGATGTCTGGCCCGATGTCTGGCCGGATGTGCTGCCGCTGGTGCGCCGCGCGCTTGCCGGGGAAGGCACCTGGAACGAGGACATGCCGCTCCTGATGACGCGCAACGGCTATTCCGAGCAGACCTACTGGACCTTTTCCTACAGCCCGCTATGCGACGACGCTGGCCGGATCGCCGGGCTGCTCAACATCGTGACCGAGACAACGGGCGCGGTGAACGGTCGCGCGACGCAGGCGCGCCACGCCGCCGCGAGCGACACGCGCTTCGCGGGCGCGCAGCGCCATATCGCAGCCCAGCGCGTGCTGGAAGAAGAGCAGCATGTCCTGCAGCGCGAACTGTCGCATCGCATGAAGAACACGCTCGCCATGGTCCAGGCCATCGTGTCGCAAAGCCTGCGCCATGCCGAAAGCCTGCAGCAGGCCAGCGACACCATCGCCGGCCGGCTGATGGTGCTGTCGCGGGCGCAGGATATCCTGACGGCGACCGACTGGATCAGTGCCGAGGTTGAGGCGGTGGTCGAACACGCCGTCGCCCCGCATCGCGACGAAGACGCACGTTTCACGATCGCCGGCCCGCCGGCCCGCATGTCGGCGCGGCAGGCACTCGGCCTGTCGCTGGCCGTCCACGAACTGGCGACGAACGCGGCCAAATATGGCGCGCTGTCGAATGACAGCGGCAGTGTATCGATCGGCTGGACGGTGAACGAGGCGAAGGATTTCCGCTTCGTCTGGCATGAGGCGGGCGGCCCTGCCGTGGCGCCGCCGGGCCACAGCGGCTTCGGCTCCCGCCTGACCCAACGCATCGTCGCCGAGTATTTCTCGGGCCGGGCCCGCATTGATTACGACACCGCAGGTGTCGTTTTCACCCTCGAGGGGCGGTTGGCGGCCGATGAAGCGATGGAAGAGGCCGGAACCTTGCCCAATCGAGCCCGTTAACCTGACATGTCACCGCGGGTCATGTTCTCCAATTGTGCCGTTCTCGTCGTCGAGGATGAGCCGTTGGTGCGTCTGGATGCCATGGATCTGGTGACCGATTCCGGCCTTTCCGTCTATGGCGCGCCCGACGCCGCGACCGCGATCACCATGCTTGAACGTCATGCGGACATCCGCATCCTGCTCGCCGACATCGAGATGCCGGGGGCGATGAACGGGCTCAAGCTGGCCCATGCGGTGCGCGAACGCTGGCCCGACGTCGTCATCCTGATCGCCTCGGGCAACCGCGGGGTTCTGAAGGGCGACATGCCCGACCGCGCGGTCTTCTTCCTCAAACCCTATGCGCCCTCGGCCATCATGCAGTGCCTGAGGGACAGCGCCAGCGGGACGCCGGCGGCGGCCTGAAAGGGCTGGTCGCGGCGTTACGGCGCCAGCACCGCCTCGAGCAATTCCAGTTGTCCCGGGCTCAGCTTGCCGCCGTCGCAGGCCTGGCGCAGATGCGTGAGCAGGCCCAGCCGGTCGCTTTCGACCCGTTCCTCGACATTCGCCGCGCCGCGGTGCGCCGCGCGCGACGCTGCGCCATGCGAGGCGATGATGCCCTC
>CANJEJ010000101.1 GCA_947473325.1 Alphaproteobacteria bacterium
GAAGGCCACGACCATGATCCTGTCGCCGGCCTTGGCCGTCTCCAGCGCATCGACCAGCATGACCAGCGCGTGGGCGGCACCGGTGTCGCCGAGGCTGGCGCCCAGCAGGTCGCGCACCGCGCCGTCGGCGATGCCGCAGACCTTGGCCATCTGCTTCGGCACCGCCGGCATCAGGCTCGGCATGATGAAGTGGGTGATGTCGCTGCCCTTGAGATTGCAGGCGGCGAGCCCGGCCTTGATCGCCGGCGGCACGATCTTCGAATAGCCCTCGTCGCGGATCCAGCGCTCTTCCCAGCCATAGTCGAAGTCGCTCTCGTCGCCGCGGAAATGGTCGACGAAATCCATCGACACCGAATGGTGACCCACAAGCTTCGCGATGACGTTCTCGGTGCCACAGAGCAGCGCCGCGGCGGCGTCGCCGTAGTTCAGCTCGTTCGACGAGGCGACGCGCGTCAAGCGCTTGTCGGCAGCGGCGACCAGGGACGGCGCGCCGCCCTTCGAGGCGTTGAGCCCGGCGATCAGCGCCGAGGTGCCGGCCTTCAGCGAGCCGCCGACGTCGGTGGCCGAGAGGTTCTGCTCGACGTTCAGCGCCGTGCCGATGACGCCGGCATTCTGGCGATCCTTGAAGGGATGCGTCGTCGAGGCGAAGTAGATGTTGCGGACGTCCTCGGCCTTGTGGCTCGTGAGGCAGTCACGCGACGCCTCGACCGCCATGGTGATCGAGTCCTCGTCCCAGTTCGCCATCGAGCGCTCGCCCTTGGCGAGGCCGCGCAGGCCGGCGGCGAACCACTTGTTCGCGTCGTACACGGCCTGACGGTTGAGGCGCAGTCGCGGCACATAGGCGCCGTAGGCCACGATTCCGACCATCTTGTCCTTCCTCCAACTCTTATGAACGCTTGTTCATTTTCTCTTAGCGCGCCCGCCCAAAAGGGGCAAACGGAACTACCTTCCGACTTGCGGAACCGCCGCCGGCGGCGGCATCTCGCGCACGAGGTTGCGGTACCCCGCCCCTTCCGGGATGTGCAGGAACTTCTTGCCGTCGCGCGCCTCGACCCAGGGCTGGACGGTGACGATCTTGCGCTCGCTGGCTTGGCTGAGGGCTCCGACGACGGTCTTTCCCTCGGCCAGAAGCTCGAGATTCTTGGTCGTGGCGTGCACCAGCGTGCGGCGGCCGGCGACGGCCTCGTCGATTGCCTGCTGCGCGCCGATCCACACCGAGTCGGTCGATTCAGAGCCGTCGTGCAGCGCGATCTGGTCCTCCGGCGCCTCGGCCAGGAAGAACCAGGTGTCGAAGCGCTTGGGGACAAAGACCGGCGTGATCCAGTGCGCATAGGGCGTCATCAGGTCGGTGGCGAGCTCGAGATCCTCGGCCTCGACGAGATCGAGGATGCTTGCCTCGTCCTTGGTGAGCTTGGCGCGCCACTTGTCCTCGATCGGCTTCAGCTCGGCCGCCGCGATCACGGCGCGCTGGCCGCGCTTGCGCGCCAGCAGCACGCCGCATTCCTCGAAGGCCTCGCGCACGCCGGCGACGCGGAACTTCAGTTCCTCGGGCGAGATCTTGTCGGCCCCACCGCAGCGTGCCGCAAGCCGCGCATCGCCGTCGGCCTCCTCCAGCTTTCCGCCCGGGAACACCAGCGCCCCGGAGAAGGAGTCGATGGCGTGATGGCGCACCACCATGAATACTTCGAGCGGCGAGCCGGCATCGCCCGGCTTGGACGGGCGCAGCAGCAGCACGGTGGTGGCGGGACGGGGAACGGAGGGTTCTTTCTTCGGCGTGTCGGTCATGGCGCAATTCTCACATAGATGGCCAAACCGTGCCATCCGGCGGGGGCGCCCATTCCGCAGAGAAGGACGCGGCCCGGGCAGGCCTGCCCATTAAATAAATGAAAGAAAAACGGGCGCAGAGCGCCGACGGATGCAGATAGAGGCCATGGATCCACCATAAGCGCTTCGGGATAGATGGCCTATTTCGGTCGCTACTTGGATCGAGAGATCCGTGGAGTCGCGCCCCAAGCGGGGATTTCATGCTAACAACACCGCCGCATGAGCGGCTCGCGCACCTACCTCTGTCTCCCCGGCGCCTGGATGGGCGCGTGGACGTGGCAATTCGTGCTGGAGCTGATGCGGGCCGCGGGCCATGACGCCCGCGCGATCCCGTTCCGCGGCGTCGGTGAGCGGGCAGCCGAGCTGGCGCCCGACCTCGACAACGATGTCTTCCTCGCCGACACGCTGGCCTATATCGAGCAGGAGGACCTGCGGGACTTCGTGCTGGTGGGCCACAGCTTCGGCAGCCTGATCGCCACGCTGGTCACCGACCGCGCGGCGGAGCGCATCGGCCATCTCGTGATCATCGACGGCGGCATCGCGCAGGATGGCCAGTCGATCTTCGGCCGCATCCCGCCCGAGATCGTGGCCAAGCGGAAGAAGCTGGTGAAGATCGTGAACGGCACCGAGGTGCTGCCCTTCGCGCCGGTGGGCAGCCTGATCATCGACGATCCCGAGCTGGCGGCCTGGACGCACCGCCAGCTCACGCCCCATCCGGTCGCCTGCTATACCAAGCCGATCCGGCTGTTTCATCCTGCGGGCAACGGCCGGCCGATGACCTACATCGCCTGCACCAAGCCGCGCTATCCTGTTTCGGCCGGCATGCATGAGAAGGTGCAGGCCATGGCCCATGTCCGCTACCGCGCCATCGAGGCCGGACACAATTGCATCCTCTCCGCGCCGGACCTGGTGGCGCGCGAGCTTCTGGAGGTCCCGCGATGAGCGAGCAGTTGATGATCCTCGTGGCCGGCCCCTATCGCGGCGGCACCAACGACGATCCCGTGCTGATCCAGCGCAATGTCGACGCGATGGAGGACATGGCGCTGGCGGTGTTCCGCCGCGGCCATCTGCCGGTGCTGGGCGAATGGTTCGCCCTGCCGCTGCTGAAGCACGCCGGCTCGAAGAAGATTGGCGACGCCATCTTCGACGAGATCTTCCATCCCATCGCGCGCGAGCTGATCGGCAAATGCGACGCCGTGCTGCGCATCGGCGGCCCCTCTGCCGGCGCCGACGACATGGTCGCCACCGGCCAGCGCCTCGGCAAGCGCATCTTCCGCGACCTGTCGGAGATACCGGAGCGCCGACGTTGACCGGCTGGCGGGAGTGGCGGCGCGACCCTCTGGTCATCTCCGTCAATGCGCTCGGCATCACCCAGATCACCGCCTGGGGCACGAGCTATTACTGCCTGGGCGTCCTGGCCAAGCCGATCGCCAGCGAGACCGGATGGGCCATCAGCACCATCTTCCTGGGCTTCAGCGTCGCGCTGGTGGTGATGGGCCTGATATCGACCTGGGTCGGACGGTTGATCGACCGAATCGGCGCGCGTGCAGTGATGTCGATCGGCACCGTCATCGTCTCTGCCGGCCTCCTCGCCTTGTCTCAGGTCCACGACGTCGCGCTGTACCTGGGCGTCTGGGCCGTGCTCGGTGTCGGCATGCGCTTCTGCCTCTACGACGCGGCCTTTGCCGCGGTGGTCCAGGCCGTGCCGAGCCGGGGCCGCGCCGCCATCTCCTATCTCACCCTCTACGGCGCCTACGCCTCGACGGTCTTCTGGGTGATCGGCCACTACTTGAATGCTTCCTACGGCTGGCGCGGGACCCTGATGATCTTCGCGGCCGTCAATCTCGTGGTCTGCCTGCCGCTCAACTGGTTCGGCCTGTCACGGCGCGAATCGGCGTTCACCGCTTCCGCGCCGAAGGCGGCCGAGAAGACGCCGGACGGGCCGCTGCTGCAGGGTCGCCGGCGCACCATCGGCATCGCGCTTTTCGCCCTCATCATGTCGCTCAACGGCTTCGTGTTCGGCGTCGTGTCGCTGCAGCTCGTGCCGCTGCTCGAGGCGGCCGGCCTGGCTGGCGCGACGGCAGTGTGGGTCGCGTCGCTCAAGGGACACGGCCAGTTCGGCGGGCGGCTGGTCGAGATCTTCTTCGGCCGCAACCTCAAGGCCATGACGGTGGCGCGCATCGCCATCGGCGTGCTGCCGGCCGCGTTGATCCTGCTCATGGTGGCGCGCGGCGAGTTCTGGCTGCTCGTCACCTTCGCCCTGCTGCTGGGCGCATCGCAGGGCGTGATCACCATCGTGCGCGGCGCCGTGCCGCTCGCCCTGTTCGGCACCGAAGGCTATGGCGCGGTTCTGGGCCTGATCGCGACGCCGATCCTGCTGGTGAATGCCTTCGCACCAACGCTGTTCGCGCTGATCGTCGACGTCGTCGGCTGGCAGAATTCGCTCTATGCGCTGCTTGGCTGCTCGATCCTGACCTGGTTCGCCATCGAGCTGATGTCACGCTGGTACGAAGGGGCGCGGCGGCCGAGCGCCTAGAACGTCTCTTTATAGGGCCGCAAGTCGATCTCGTGGCTCCAGGCGCTGCGCTGCTGGCGATGGAGATGCCAGTAGTTGTCGACGACGGAATCGACCTTCAGCAGCCCGTCGGGGCCGGCCTTCTCCGCTCGGTCGGGCATGCGCGACAGCAGCCGGTCACCCTCGATGCCGCCGTCGATGATGACATGCGCGACATGGATGCCCTGAGGCCCGAACTCGCGCGCCATCGACTGGACCATGAGCCGCAAGCCGCCCTTGGTGGCGTTGAAGGCGGCGAAGCGCGGCCGGCCGCGCATCGAGCCCGAGGCGCCGGTGAAGATCACCGTGCCACGGCCGAGCGGCGCCAGCCGGCGTGCCGCCTCGCGGGCGAACAGAAAGCCGGCGAAGCAGCCGACCCGCCAGGAGTCCTCGAAATGCTGGGCCGTCAACTCGCGGAAATCGACGGCCTGATTGTTGCCCATGTTGAACACCAGCAGGTCGGCCGGTGACCCCTCGGCATCGTCGGTCATCGCGCGATCGAATAGCGCAATGACGTCAGCTTCCTTCGTGCCGTCGGTTACGACGGCCGTGGCAGAATCGCCTGAGGCACGAATGGTCTCGGCGACCTTCTCGATCTTGGCCGCCGTGCGCCCGGCGACCAGCACGTGATATCCCTCTTTCGCAAAGCGGCGGCTGAGACCCGCGCCCACGCCGCGTTCCGCTCCGACACCCAGGACCGCGGCTTTCGGCTTCTTGGCCATCTCGACACTCCCTGAAACGAGCACGAAGAGAACTTGCGGTGCGCATGGGCTCTTCGCTACGGTCCCGCCGCATGAAATTAGCTCCCTACCCCATGATCGAACTCGATCTGAGCGCGCCGCTCGATCGTCACCGCGCCACCGTCAAGCCGGACTGGATCGACTGGAACGGCCACATGAACGTTGGCTACTACGTCGTGGCTTTCGATCAGGCGACCGACACGCTCTGCCAGCAGTTCGCCTGTGGTTTCGAATACACGCGCGACAAAATCGGCATGACTTTTGTGCTCGAGGCGCACGTCACCTACGACCGCGAGGTCAAGGAGGGCGATGCGCTCAGGATCACCACTCAGATCCTCGACCACGATGCCAAGCGCATCCACTACATCCACACCATGTATCACGCCGACGAGGGGTACCTCGCCGCCACCAACGAACTCATGCTGATGAATATCGACTACGCGAGCCGCCGGTCCGCGCCGTGGCCCGACTTCGCCATGGAACGTATCGAGCGACTGGCGG
Source organism: Alphaproteobacteria bacterium (assembly GCA_947473325.1). Lineage (GTDB taxonomy): Bacteria > Pseudomonadota > Alphaproteobacteria > SHVP01 > SHVP01 > CANJEJ01. Next base: position 5,620 of record CANJEJ010000101.1, read on the forward strand.
CGGCACACGCCTCCCTGCCCAAGCCCTCACAGGCCGGCCGTCTCATCGGCATCAAGAAGAAGTAGTGTCCATGCTCGAATCACTGCCCTACGAATTGCCGGAACTCGTCACCTCAGCGCCACTCGACACGCATCGCTCGACCGTGCTGCCGGAATGGGTCGACTGGAACGGCCACATGAACGTGGCCTTCTATGTCACGGCCTTCGACCAGGCCTCGGGCGCCTTCATGCGCAACATGGGGCTGGGCCGGCGCTACGTCGATGGCAAGCTCGGCATGACGTTCGTGCTCGAAACCCATGTCACCTACGATCGCGAGATGAAGGAAGGCGCGCCCATGCGCTTTGCCACCCAGCTTCTCGCGCGCGATGCCAAGAAGGTCCATCTCTTCCACGAGATGTTCCACGGCGAGCAGGGCTACCTGGCGGCGACCAACGAAACCATCGTGATGAACATCGACTACGCCTCGCGCCGCTCCGCGCCCTGGCCGGTGCCGGTGACCGCGCGCCTGGACCTTTTGTGGGCAACCCACCAGTTGCTGCCCAAGCCGGCCAAGGCCGGCCGAATCATGAGTCTTTCGAAGAAGAAGTAGCGGACTAAGAAGCAGCGAGCGCCGTCAGCGCCTCGCCGCTGAGGCGATAGGGCTGCCAGTTGCGAATCCAGCGGAAACCGATGCGTTCGTAGAAGCCGCGTGCCGGATTCCAGTCGAGCACGTTGAGATCGATGCGCTTAAAACCTTTGGCGGCACACTCACGGGCCAACATCACCATCAGCGCGCGGGCGACGCCGCCACGGCGTTCCTCGGGCACGACCCAGATATCCTCGATGAAGATGCCGCGCGCCGCGGTCCAGACCGAGTAATTGAAAGTGTACATCGCGAAGCCGACGGGCACGCCGCCACGTTCGGCGATCAGGGCCGCGAACTTGGGATCGGCGCCGAATCCGTCGCGGGCCAGCGTCTGGGGCGTCGAGGTGACGGCGTCAGGCTCGTCCTCGTAAGTCGCAAGATCGACCGAGAATCGATGAAGAAGATCGACATCGTCGACGGTGGCGGGGCGGACGACGACAGGCGCCGGCTCAGTCGGCACGGGAGCCTCCATTCAACGACAGGCGGGCGGCGGCCAGAGCCTCGGCGATGACATCGGCATCGCCGACATGGTTGGCAAGCAGGAGGATCAATCCGGCATCGAAGGCTCGGCACTGGTCGTCATCCAGGTCGCGGTGCGCGTCGATGATGGCGTTGTAGACCTCGTCGGGCCGCCTGAGATTGAGCGTGCGCCGGAGCGCTCCTGTTGCCGCTTCCGCCATTGCCTTCCCCCTCAACCGTGGCCCGTCGCACGCCGCAACGCCGCCGCCAACTCCCTGGCGTCGGGCCGGCGCCAGCGCGCCGCGACATAGCGATCCGGGCGAATCAGGTAAGCCGTGCCGGCGCGGCCGTCGTATCGCTGCCGCAACAGCCCGTCGCGGTCCTGCAGCGCCGTCCAGCCTGAGGGGGCCGAGCCCTCGCGCGCCACCATCACGCCCGTCATTCCCGCCGGCAACTCGGGCAGATCGACGGCGCGGGCAGCAAAGGAGATCAGCGTGAAACCGGGCCCGACATGATCGACCAGGAAGCCGCCACGGCCATTGACGACGGGCGCATCGACCATCGCCGTCCCCGGAGCCGGCCCCCGAAGCCAATCGGTGTCGCCTTCAGGCGTATCGATGGATGAGCCCGGCTGGATTGTCGGCACCGAGAGCCGGCCACTGTTGACGAGCGACCGGGCGAAAGGGAACTCCCGCGCCAGCGCCAGCGTGGCATCGCGAAAGGCACGCGAGGCCGGGAACTTGGGCGTGATGAAATCGGTGCTGCGGGTCGAATTCAGAATGTTCTCTTGCGCCGCGGCGCGGCGTTCGCTGCAGTAGCTTTCCAGCAGCGAGGCCGGCGACGTTCCGTCGAGCACGCGCGCCAGCTTCCAGGCGAGATTGTCGACATCGGCCACCGCCGCGTTGCCGCCGCGCGCCCCGAATGGCGAGACGACGTGGGCGGCATCGCCGGCAAAAATCACGCGACCCTGCACGAAGCGCTCCATCATGCGGCAGGTGAAGGTGTAGACGCTGCACCATTCATGTTCCCAGGTCGCCTCAGGGCCGAACATCTGGCGCAGGCGGCGATCGACATTCTCCGGCTTCTTCTCCTCCTCCGGATCAGCATCGCGGCCGAGCTGGAAGTCGACGCGCAGCACATTGTCGGCCTGGCGGTGCAACAGCACGGAATTGGTCGGATGAAACGACGGATAGAACCAGAAGCGCCTTTCCTTCGGCAGGTCGCTTGTGAAGCGGATATCGGCGATCAGGAACTGGTCGTGGAAGACCTCGCCGGGGAACGGCAGGCCGAGCAGGTGACGCACCGTGCTGCGGACGCCGTCGCAGGCGACCAGCCAGTCGGCTTCGAGCGTGTAGCGCCCATCCGGCGTCTCGACATCGAGCACGACACCTTTGGAGTCCGGCCGGACGCCCACCACCTTGTTGCGGAAGCGCAGGTCGATCAGCTTCTCGGCAAGGCAGCGGTCGAACAGGTATTCCTCGACATAGTACTGCTGCAGATTCACGAAGGCCGGAAACTTGTGGCCGGGCTCGGGCGCCAGGTTGAAATGGTAGATCGGGGTGTCGTGGAGATAGACTTCGCCCTGCTCCCAAGTGATGCCCTTGTCGACCATGCGCTGGGCGATGCCGAAACGGTCCCAGGTCTCGAGACTATGCTGGGCCTGGCAGATCGACCGGCTGCCGTTACTGACCGTGTCGTCTTCGTCGAGCAGCACCGAGGCCACACCACGCACCGCGAGCGCAAGCGCCAATGTCGGGCCGGCAAGCCCCGCGCCAACGATCACGACCGGCCGGCGCTTGCCCTTGCCGTCGAGTTCAGGTGGCCGCTGATAGGGATAATGTCGGTATTCGTAGGAGCTCATCGTCTTCCGGACCGGAAGAGCATGATCAGTCGGCCTTTTCCAGCGCCGCCCACATCTCGATGTCGCGCTCGGCGGTCCAGATGCGCGGATGGTCGAGACCCTTGGCCTCGTCATAGGCGCGGCTCACGTCGAACGGCATGCAATGCTCGAAGATTACCCAGTTGCCGTAGCGCGGCTGCAGCGCGGCCATCGCCTTGTCATAGGCGAGCTTCAGCGAATCCCCGGCCTCGGCGCTCTGCGACACGGCCTTGTAGAGGTCGGCCAGGAACGCCTGGGTGCCGGCAATGCCTTCTTCCACGGCGCCCGCGCCCATCAGCGCGTCGCCGCGGCCGGGCACCAGCGCGTCGGCCTTGAGGTCACGCAGCTTCTGCAACGTCTCGGGCCAATCCTTGTAGTGTGCGTCGCCGGCATAGGGCGTGGCGCCGTATTCGACGAGGTCGCCGCTGAACAGGGTGCGCTCCTCGGGCAGCCAAACGATCGTGTCGCCCTTCGTATGGCCGCGGCCGGCGTGGATGATGTCGACCTGCAGCTTGCCCAGCCACAGGGTCATGCGGTCGTTGAAGGTGATCGTAGGCCAGGTGAGGCCGGGGATGGTCTCCGCGGCCTGGAACAGGCGCGGGAAGCGCTGGAGTTCGGACTTGTAGTCCTGGGCGCCGCGCTCGACGATCATCTCGCGCGTCGCCTCGCTGCAGATGATGTGTTCGGGACTGTAGCCGCTGGCCCCCAGCACGCGGACTGCGTGGTAGTGCGACAGCACCACATACTTGATCGGCTTGTCGGTGACGGTCCGTATGCGCTCGATCACCTGCTCTGCCATCTTCGGCGTCGCCTGGGCATCGATCACCATCACCGCGTCGTCGCCGACCACGATCCCGGTGTTGGGATCGCCCTCGGCCGTGAAGGCGTAGGCGTGCTCGGACAGGCGGCTGAAGGTGATCTTCTTGTCCACCATGTCCGCTTGCGAGGCGAAGGCCTTGGCCATCCGTGTGTCTCCCCTGCACATTCTGTGTTCGCAGGAACCTATGCAGCGTGCGCGGCCCAAGTCAAAGCGCGTCGCGCCGGACTATTCACAGGCCGCCTGCCCACAGGCGCTAGGGGCCGCAGCGTCAGTCGGGACCGTATTTGTGATAGCTCCCCCGGTCGCCCGACCGGACCGCGACCTCGAAGGCATCGTTGTCGCGTTCCATGCGCAGTCTGATCGTCGTGCCGGCCGGACCGCTTTCCCACAGCTTGCGATAGAAGTCGGCGATATCGTCCAGCACCTCGTCGTTGAGGGCATGGAGAACGTCGCCACGCTGCAAGCCGGCGCGATCGGCCGGACCACCGTCGGAAATGCCGCCAATCACCAGCCGGCCCATGTGCTCAAGGGTGTAGATCCCGAGCCACGGCCTGGGCGGTGTCGACAACCGGCCTTTCGTCACCAGTTCGGAGAATATCGGTTTCAGCCGGTTGATCGGCACGTACATGTTGCCGGGAAAAGCAGCCGCTCCCGGTCCCAGCGCCTCCTCAACCAGCAGCGAGCCGACGCCCAGGAGCGCACCGTCCGGACCGACCAGCGCCGAGCCGCCCCATAGCGGATAGGCGGGGACGGTGAAGATCGCGTTGTCGAGCAGGTACTCCCAGTAGCCCGCGAACTCGCGGCGGCTGGCGACTTTGACCTTGAGCGTCGCCTTCTCGCCGCCATAGCCCACGACGACGGCCTCGCTGCGCAGCGACAGCGTATCGGAATCGCCGAAGCGCATCGGCTTGATGGCCAGCGGCGCATCAGCGCGCACCAGCCCGAAGCCGCTCTCATAGTCGTAGCCCACGATATGGGCCGGCCACTCGCTGCCCTCGATGTCGGTGACGGTGACGGTGTCGGCTTCCATGATCAGGTAGCCGATGGTGACGATCAGCCCCTCGTCGTCGATGACGATGCCGTGCCCCTCGCGTTCGGACCCCAGGGTCTGGGCCGAACGGCGGTTCTCAGGAATGGTGGTTTTCAGGCCGATCACCGCCGGCAGCACCTCGGCGATGGCCAGCGGCACGTTCGACGACCGGCCGGGGATCCGCGCCTCGACGCCTTCCTGGCCGCCCGGCCAGTGTCCTGTGCCGTTGGCGGAACCGTTCAACCCTCGGGCCATTCCTACACCCCTACATTTACAGTGGGCGCGTCCACAGTCTGGAAGATAGGCGTCTGCCGCGCCGATTGCTATATGACGGTGCATGGCGCCCCCCGCCGACCCGTTCGAAATCACCGACGATCCCGCCCCGGCTCCGCCTGAGCCGGCGCGGCGTGCCGTTGCGTCCACGGCCCATCTCGACGGGCTGAACGAGGAGCAGCGGGTGGCCGTAACCCACCAGGGCGGGCCGTTGCTGGTGCTGGCCGGCGCCGGAACCGGCAAAACGCGCGTGCTGACCTCGCGCATCGCCCATTTGCTGATCACCGGCCGGGCCCGGACCTCGCAGGTCCTGTCGGTCACCTTCACCAACAAGGCCGCGCGCGAAATGCTCGACCGCGTGGCAAGCCTGATCGGCGGCGCCGCCGATGGCATGTGGCTGGGCACTTTCCATGCGATCGGCGTGCGCGTGCTGCGCCGCCATGCCGAACTGGTCGGCCTGAAGAGCAACTTCACCATCCTCGACACCGACGACCAGACGCGGCTGATCAAGCAGCTGCTGCAGGCCGAGGGGATCGACGACAAGAAATGGCCGGCGCGGGTGCTGAGCGGCATCATCCAGCGCTGGAAAGACCGTGCCCTGCCCCCTGACAAGGTCTCGGGCGATGAGGCCGGCGAATTCGCCGGTGGCAAGGCCGCCGATATCTACCGCCAGTACCAGGAGCGCCTGGCCGAGGTGAACGCCGTCGATTTCGGTGACCTCGTCATGCACTGCGTGACCCTGTGGCAGAAGCACCCAGACATCCTGGCGATCTATCACCGCCGCTTCCGCCATATCCTGGTCGACGAATACCAGGACACCAACGTGGCCCAATATCTATGGCTTCGCCTGCTGGCCCAGGGCACCGAAGACGTCTGCTGCGTCGGCGACGACGACCAGTCGATCTATGGCTGGCGTGGCGCCGAGGTCGGCAACATCCTGCGCTTCGAGAAGGATTTCCCCGGCGCCACCATCGTGCGGCTGGAGCGCAACTACCGCTCGACGCCGCACATCCTGGCCGCCGCCTCGCATCTCATCTCGCACAACGAGGGCCGCCTCGGAAAGACGCTGTGGACGGAGATGAAGGAAGGCGAGCGCATCGCGGTGCGCGGTGTGTGGGACGGCGAGGAAGAGGCGCGCAGCATCGGCGAGGAGATCGAGGCGCTGCAGCGCGACAAGCACCGGCTGTCGCAGATCGCCATCCTGGTGCGCGCAGGCTTCCAGACCCGGGAGTTCGAGGAACGCTTCATCACCATGGGCCTGCCCTATCGCGTGATCGGCGGCCCGCGCTTCTACGAGCGCCAGGAGATTC
>CANJEJ010000102.1 GCA_947473325.1 Alphaproteobacteria bacterium
CCTGCACCCGTAGACGTTTTGGCGTATCCTGCCAGCCTGATTTCTCGGCTCAAGGCAGGTGACCTATGGCTCAACCCGGTCTTCACGCGATGCTCCCGCAGCAAACGCATGACGAAGCGGCGCGCGGCGATTTCCTCACCACCATGCGGCAGGCGACCGTGCACATGTCGCGCTTTGGCCTGCGCCCGCTTTATGACGAGCGAGTCGAGCCTGCCTTCCGCAAGCAGCATGGCCGCTCCCCGAAGAACCGCCACGAAATTCGCAAGGCGATGCAAGACGATCCGCTCGGCCAGCTCGCCAGCGGCCTGCGCCTGCTGACGCAGGAAATGAAATTCGACGCCATGGCCGAATCGGTCGAGCGGCAACTGCCGGCCCTCGTCGAGACGGCGAAGCGCCTCGGCAGTTCGAACCGCAAGCGCGGCACCCTGATGCTCGACCCGTCTCTAACGATCCCGCGCTATGTCGACTCGGTCGATATCCACGGCATGCCGGGCGGCTATTTTGCCGAGCGGATGGAAGACGATGTGATGGCGGGCGCGCTCTATGACCGCTCGGTCTTCATCCGCACCAGCGGCGCGGTCGGTCCCTACATGGATGTCTTCGGCCTGACCTCGGTCGCCTACATCAAGTCGGCTTTTCCCGATCTGAAGGTTCGCCGCGTGCTCGACGTGGGCTGCAGCGTCGGGCATTCGACCTTGCCCTTCTGCGATGCCTGGCCGGGGGTGGAGGTTCACGGCATCGATGTCGCTGCGCCGATGCTGCGCTATGCCCATGCACGCGCGGAGTCGATGGACAAGACCGTGCATTTTTCCCAGCAGAATGCGGAGCGCACCAATTACCCGGATGGCTTCTTCGACGTCGTCATCGGCCATGCCATGCTGCATGAGACCTCGACGGCGGCGACGCGCAATATTCTGAAGGAGGCCCATCGCCTGCTTGCGCCCGGTGGCCTGTGCCTGCATTTCGAAGCGCCGCCGTGGAACCATATGTCCGAGTTCGAGGCGTCGGTGCATGACTGGGACACGCATTTCAACGCGGAACCCTTCATCGGCAAGCTGCATGACCTCGACCCGAAGAAGCTAATGACGGATGCGGGTTTCGCCTCAGGCCGCTGCATCGACACCTATGTGCCCGCAGCCGGCACGACGCAATTCGTCGGCACCGTCGGCGGCAACAAGTCCAAGGGCACATTCTGGTATTTTGGCGCGCGCAAGTAGCGCGTCAGATCATCACGACGGAGCCATTGGCGCGCGCGTCCGTCAGGAAGGTGACAAGACCACCTTCCTCATAGGCGATGTCGTCGCGCAGGTCGGCGAAGGTCAGGTTTTCCGCGCGCAGGCCCATCTCGCAGACCATGAAGGTCGCGTGCAGTTCGCGGCAGGCCGACAAGAGTTCCTCGAAAGTGGCGACCCCCTGTTTCGCGAAATGGGCATTGCGGGGCGCGCCCGGCAGCATCAGCCAGCCGGGATTGCCGCGCCCGTCCATCCGGCGCAGCGCCGTGATGCCGCCCATGGTGAAGAACAGCGTCACCGGAATATCGATGGCGAGCGCAGCCGATGCCGTCGCAAGTGCGTAGTGGATGCGGGCAAAGTCGCCGGAAAAGACGACCAGGGAGAGTTTCGCGGGGCGCGCGCTGTTGTTGTCAGGCGGCATGGCGCGACAGGTCGTGGATAGTCGCCTTGGCGCTGCAAAGCTTGCAGGCAGGGTCAGGTTTCACCCGCACCTTGCGGAACTGCGCCTGCAGCCCGTCATAGATCACGAGCGAGCCGGACAGGCTTTCGCCAATCCCCAGGATTTCCTTCACCACCTCGGTCGCCTGCAGCGTTCCCATCACACCCGCCATAGCGCCCAGCACGCCGCCTTCTGCGCAGGACGGAATAAGGTCAGGCGGCGGAATCTCCGGGTAGATGCAGCGGTAGCAGGGATGCGCGCCATGAAGGTGCGACTTGAAGGTGGCGAGCTGCCCGTCAAAGCGCAGCACGGCGGCTGAAACGAGCGTCCTGGCTTGCAGGTAGCAGGCGTCGTTCAGCAGGAAGCGCGTTTCGAAATTGTCGCTGCCGTCAGCGATGATGTCGTAGTCCTGCAGCAGGTCGCGCACATTGCCCGCGTTGACGCGCAGATTGTGCGGCACGACGGTCACGTCGGGATTCAGCGCTTGCACGGTCTTCACCACGCTCGCCGTCTTTTTGTCGCCGACGCGGTCGGTGGTGTGGGCGATTTGGCGCTGCAGATTGGACAGGCTGACCGTGTCGTCATCCACGATGCCGATCGTGCCGATGCCGGCGGCGGCAAGATACATCACAAGGGGTGAGCCCAGTCCACCGGCGCCAATCACCAGAACCCTGGCCGCGAGCAGCTTCGCCTGACCGCCGCCACCCACCTCCGGCATGATGATGTGCCGGGCGTAGCGGTGAATCTGGTCCTCGCGGAAATCCATGATGGAGCGCTCAGAGATCCTCGAATAACGCGGTGGATAGATAGCGTTCAGCGAAGGACGGCAGGATGACGACGATCAGCTTGCCCGCCATGTCCTTGCGCGACCCCACCTCGGCGGCCGCGGCGAGGGCGGCGCCCGAAGAAATACCGACGGGAACGCCCTCGAGCTTGGCCACCAGCCGCGCCGTCTCCAGAGCGGTTTCGTTGGCAATGGTGATGACCTCGTCGATCAACTCGCGGTCGAGGTTGCCCGGCACGAAACCCGCGCCGATGCCCTGGATCATATGTGGGCCCGGCGGACCGCCGGACAGGATGGCGCTGTCTTCCGGCTCTACCGCGATCATGCGGAAGCCGGGCTTGCGTGCCTTCAGCACGCCGCTCACACCGGTCAGCGTGCCACCGGTGCCGACGCCGGACACGACCACATCGACCTTCCCTGCCGTGTCGGTCCAGATTTCCTCGGCCGTCGTCTCGCGATGGATCGCTGGGTTGGCCGGATTGTCGAACTGCTGCAGCATGATGGCGCCGTCGGTCTTGCGCACCAGTTCCTTGGCGCGCTCGATCGCACCGCGCATGCCTTGGGAGGCCGGTGTGAGCTCGATTTCCGCGCCCAGAATCTGCAGCATCTTTCGTCGCTCGGCCGACATGCTTTCCGGCATGGTCAGCACCAGGCGGTAGCCGCGCGCAGCACAGACGAAGGCGAGTGCGATGCCGGTGTTGCCCGATGTCGGTTCGACGATGGTGCCGCCGGGCTTTAGTTTGCCGTCCTGCTCGGCCGCCGCAATCATGGCGACGCCGATACGGTCCTTCACCGAAGCGAGCGGATTGAAGAATTCGAGCTTGCCGACGAGGTCGGCCTTGCAGCCCAGTTCCTTGGCCAGTCGCTGCAGGCGCACCAAGGGCGTGTTGCCGATGGTGTCGACAATGGAATCATAGATCAGGCCCCGCCCCCATTTCTGGGTGGCGGGAGCAAGGGGAGTTTCCGGCGCCAGACGGGCGGTGGGGGTACGGGCCATGGTCAGATTGTGTAATCCAGTTTCTCGCGGCCGTCGCTCTTGATGCCCTCATCGTTCGCCCGGCGGCACAGATCGTCAATAGAGACGGCATCAAGCTTCTGCATGACTTCATCGTGAAGTTGCTGCCACAGCGGCGCAATCACCTTCTGGCCCAAGGGGGATTCGCTGGGATAATCGACATCTGAGTCATCCTCCATGTCGAAAACCACGCGCGCCACCTGGCCCACGGTGACGCGCCGGCGCTCGCGCGCCAGACGATAGCCGCCGCGCGGGCCGCGCACGCCCTTCAGCACCCCGGCGTGGACAAGCCGCTGCATCACCTGTTCGAGGTAGCGCTGCGGAATGCCCTGCCTCCGGGTGATTTCCTTCGACTGCACAGGATCGGAGCCGGCGTTGTAGGCAATATCCACCACCGCCTCGAGCGCAAACAGCATCTTCTTCGAAAGTCGCAGCATCCCTGCCTCTTACTTTTTTGCTTTGTCCGGCATGAGGGCCCGACCGGTCGATCCGAAGCCGCCCTGCCCGCGAACGGAGCCGGGCAGTTCCTTCTCTTCGCGCCAGGCGACGTCGGCAACGCGCGCCACCACCATCTGGGCGATGCGGTCGCCGCGGCTGATGGTGAAGGCATCGCGGCCATGATTGATCAGCAGCACGCCAATCTCGCCGCGATAGTCCGCATCCACCGTGCCCGGTGCATTAAGGACAGTGATGCCGTGCTTGAGGGCGAGGCCCGAGCGCGGACGTACCTGGGCTTCGTAGCCGGCCTCGAGCGCGATGCAATAGCCGGTCGGCACCAGTGCGCGATCGCCCGGCGCCAGCGTCACGGCTTCTGTCACGGCGGCACAAAGGTCCATGCCTGCGCTGTGCGGCGTCTGATAGGCCGGCAGCGGCAGGTCGCTGGCATGCGGCAGGCGTTGAATCAGGGCTTCGACGGTATCGCTCATCCGGCGTCCTTGTTTCCGGAGGTTTTCATCCAGTCGGTGACGCGGCGCGCAAGGCGCTCCGCCACCTCTTCCTTGGACAATCGCGGCCAGTCCTCCACCCCCGAGGCCGTGACGAGATGCACGAGATTGTCCGCCTGCCCGAAGACCGCCCCCCGGGCGACACTGTTGGCCACGATCCAGTCGCAATTCTTGCGCGCGAGCTTGGAGCGCGCATTGTCGATCAACGTGTCCGTTTCCGCGGCAAAGCCGATCACGAGTTTTGGGCGCCGCGGTCCGGCTGTCGCAATGGTGGCCAGAATGTCGGGATTCTCGACCAGGTGCAGGCTCGGTGCCGTTGCACCCTTTTTGATTTTGTCGCCGCTCGCCTCGGCGACACGCCAATCGGCCACGGCGGCGGCAAAGATGGCGATGTCCGTCGGCAGGGCTGCCTGGCAGGCGGCCAGCATCTGGCTGGCAGATTCAACTGCAACGGTCTGGACGCCGGGTGGGTTGGGTTCCTGCGTCGGCCCGGCGACGAGCGTGACCTGCGCGCCCAGTCGCGCCAGCGCGGCGGCGATCGCATGGCCCTGCTTGCCGCTTGACCGATTGGCAATGTAGCGCACCGGATCGATGGCCTCGTGCGTGGGGCCGGAGGTGACAAGGACGCGGGCGCCGCGCAGCGGGGCGCTCGAGTCATCGGCGGCAAGGCCGGCGAGTTTGCCGCGAATCGCTTCCACCAGCACGGGCGGCTCGACCACGCGGCCGGGCCCGAATTCGCCATCCGCCAGCGGGCCCTCGGCCGGGCCGACGATGGTGACGCCATCTTTTTGCAACTGGGCGATGTTTCTTTGGGTGGCCGGGTTGTGCCACATGTGCACGTTCATCGCCGGGGCGACGAGAACCGGGCGGTTGGTCGCGAGCAGCGTGGCGGTCGCCAGATCGTCGGCGATGCCCAGCACCATTTTCGCGAGAATGTCCCCGGTAGCTGGCGCCACAACAACGAGGTCGGCCTCGCGCGACAGGCGGATATGACCCATCTCGCTTTCGTCCTTCAGCGAGAAAATCTCGGTGTAGACCGGCTGGGCTGACAGCGCTGCGACCGAGAGGGGGGTGACGAATTCCGTCGCCGCCTGAGTCAAGATGCAGCGCACCGTTGCGCCCTGTTCGCGCAGCCGCCGAATCAGCTCCAGCGATTTGTAGGCGGCAATTCCGCCAGAAATGATGAGAAGGATCCGCTGGTCTTTCATGGCAGCGGATTTATACCAAATACAACGGCGCCATGAGTGTGAATATTTACTAACTGCGCCCGAACGCGGCTTGCCAGGTCGGCCTACAGGAACAGGACGGCCAACAGCAGGCCGATCACCGCAGCCAGCAGGACCTGAATCTGCCGGTCGCGGCGGCTGTTGTCGGCCACGAGAATGCGTAGCGAGTCATCGTGGAGCCGGACGCCCTTCTCCGAGGCCTCGACGAGCACTTTTTCGGCGGTGGTGACCACGTCGGGCAGCCGGCGGGCAAGATCCGCGCCCCTTGTGACTGCCTCCCGCAGGCGGGCTGCGGGACCCATGGTGTCCCACATCCATTCCTCGATGACAGGCTGGGCCAGTTCCCAGAAGACGACATTGGCATCCAGGCTGCGCGCCACGCCCTCGGCCACCACCATGGTCTTCTGCAACAGCAGAAGCTGCGGCTGGGTCTCCATGGCAAAGGTTTCGGTGGTGCGCAACAACTGGCCGAGCAAGCGGGCGATAGACACCTCATGGGCGGGCCGCCCCAGCACGGGCTCGCCGATGGCGCGGCAGGCTTGGGCGAAGGCATCGAGCGACTTGTTGGCGGGTACATAGCCGGCTTCGAAATGCACCTCCGCGACGCGGCGATAGTCGCGGGTCAGGAAGGCCAGCATCAGGTCTGCAAGATAACGTCGCGTTTGCAGGTCGAGCCGGCCCATGATGCCGAAATCCACCGCAAGGATATTGCCGTCCGCATCGACGAACAGGTTGCCCGGGTGCATGTCGCCGTGGAAGAAGCCGTCGCGGAACACCTGATGCAGGAACCCCCACAGCAGGTTGCGCACCACCTCCCGTGGGTCAATGCCGGCGGCGGCGATGGCAGCGGTGTCGCCGATGCTAATGCCCGCCACGCGCTGCAGCGTCAATACGCGCTGGCTGGTGCGCTCCCAATCGACGGCAGGCACCTGGTAGGTGGAATCGCCGGTGAAATTCTCCGCCACCTCATCGGCGGCAGCTGCTTCCAGCGTCAGGTCCATCTCGATGATCGTGCCATCGGCAAATTTTTGCACGACGGCGACAGGCTTCAGGCGCTGCATGCCGGGCACGTTGCGTTCGGCGATGCCCGCCAGCCAGAAGAACAGATCGATATCGCGTTGGAATCTTTGCTCGATGCCCGGGCGCAACACCTTGACCGCGACCTCGCGACCGTCCGTCGTGATGGCATAGTGGACCTGCGCAATGCTGGCGGCGGCGACCGGATCGCCGAACTCCGCGAAGACATCGATCAGAGGCTTGCCGAGTTCCTTCTCGATCGTGGCAATCGCGAGGGGCGTGGGAAAGGGCTGCAGGCGGTCGCGCAGCTTCGCGAGATCGGCGGCAATCTCCGGCCCGATCAGATCAGGCCGCGTCGACCAGGTCTGGCCAAACTTGATGAAAGCGGGCCCCAGGTCCTGCAGCGCTGCCGCGATGCGCTCGCCCGGCCGCTGGCGCTTTGAGGCGCGGCGCGGCCAGAACACCAGGCGCAGCACCGGCACCAGGCTGCCAAGGTTTACGACGCGCAGCAGAAATAGCGCGTCGTGCCGCCCCAGTATACGGACGATACGGAACAGCCGAAGCAGGTTGCGAAGGGTGCGGAACACGAAGGGCGCGATCAGATACGCCAGGCCGTGTGGATGGCTACGATCCCGGCGCTGAGATCCAGATGGCGCGCCTGCGACAGGCCAGCGTCTTCGATCATCGTGGTGAACGCCTGCTGGTCGGGAAAGCGACGAATGCTCTCGACGAGGTAATGGTACGAATCCGCGTCGCCCGCGATCACCCGGCCAATGCGCGGCACGACATGCAGCGAGTAGCCGTCATACAGGCGTCGCAGCGTCGGCAGGACGACGCGGCTGAATTCCAGGCAGACAAAGCGGCCGCCCGGTTTCAGCACGCGGCGTGCCTCGCGCAAGGCCTGCGCGATGTCGGTGACATTGCGTATGCCAAAGGCGATCGTGTAGGCGTCGACCGAGCGGTCGGGCAGCGGCAGGTTCATGGCGTCGCCGCACACCCAGTCGAGCCCGTCGAGCAGGCCGCGGTCGAGTGCGCGGTCGCGACCCACCGACAGCATGGACTGGTTGATGTCGAGCACCGTCACATGCGCAGCAGCGCCATCTTCGCCTTTGCGCGACCGGTTCACGATGCGGAAGGCGATGTCGCCGGTGCCGCCCGCCACGTCCAGCACATGCTGGCCAGGCCGGGGGCTGAGCTTGGACACCATGGTGTCCTTCCACAGTCGGTGCAGGCCGCCCGACATGGCATCGTTCATCACGTCATAGCTGCGGGCGACGGAGTCGAAGACGTCGCGCACCATGCCGGCCTTCTCGGTCCGCGCGACGCGGCGGAAGCCGAAATCGACCGTGTCTTCCGGCGCCCCGGGGCCGCCGGACGCCATGTGTTCTGCGTCTGTCACCATGGGCCGGACGATAGCGCAGGGCGCCAAAAGGCGCTACGTTCGCGGCCCGTCGCACCATGCCTGAATTGCCTGAAGTCGAAACCGTTGTGCGGGGCCTGCGGCCCCGGCTGGAAGGCCGTGTCCTGACCCAGGTCGAAGTGCGCCGCGGTGACCTGCGCATCCCCTTTCCGCCCGGCTTCGCCGACGCCCTGCGGGGCCGACGCGTGCTGCGGGTGGTGCGCCGGGCCAAATATATTCTCGCGACGCTCGACAACGGGGTGGTGCTGATTGCGCATCTCGGCATGTCCGGCCGCATGTTGCTAGGCGATGTCGCCTCGGCGCCGGCCCTGGGGGCCCATGATCACGTTCGCCTGATCACCGACGACGGCTCCATCGTCACCTACAACGACGCGCGGCGCTTCGGGTTGATGACCCTGACGACGGAAAAGGATCAGGACAGTCACCCCCTGCTCGCCGGCCTGGGTCCGGAACCGCTGGGCAACAGCTTTCATGCCGAGAGCCTGAATGCCGCGCTGAAGGGCAAGAAGACGCCGATCAAGGCGGCCCTTCTCGATCAGAAGGTCGTGGCAGGGCTCGGCAACATTTATGTCTGCGAAGCGCTGTTCCGCGCCGGTATCTCGCCCAAGCGCCTGGCCCGAACAGTGCCGGGCGCGCGCGCCGAAAAGCTTGTTCCGGCAATTCGCGACGTGCTCAACGCGGCTATCGCCGCCGGCGGCTCCACCCTGCGCGACTACGTCCAAGCGTCGGGCGAATTGGGCTATTTTCAGCATAATTTCCTTGTCTATGGGCAGGAAGGGCAGCCTTGTTCGGGTTGCGGCGGCACCGTGAAGCGCATTGTCCAGTCCGGCCGCTCCACCTTCTTCTGCCCGAAATGCCAGAAGTGATGCGTTAACATCCGCCCCCCTGCCCAAATACTGCGCGGGGTCGTCGTCTTTCGAAGGGAGTTCCTTGCCATGAGCTATGAAAACATCCGCGTCGAGACGCGCGGCAAGGTGGGTCTCATTACCCTGCATCGCCCGGATGCGCTCAACGCGCTCAACGCCGCGTTGATGGCGGAACTTGGCAAAGCCGTCGATGCCTTTGAAAACAATGCCGATATCGGCGCCATTGTCATCACCGGCAGCGAGAAGGCCTTCGCCGCGGGTGCCGATATCAAGGAAATGCAGGACAAGTCCTTTGTCGATGTATATGCGACGGACTTCATAACCTCGAGCTGGGAACGGATCGCAACCTGCCGCAAGCCGATCGTTGCCGCAGTGGCCGGCTACGCGCTGGGGGGTGGTTGCGAGGTCGCGATGATGTGCGACTTCATCCTGGCCGCCGACACGGCGAAGTTCGGCCAGCCGGAAATTCGCCTCGGAATCATTCCGGGTTCGGGCGGCACGCAACGCCTCACGCGTTTTGTCGGCAAGTCGAAGGCGATGGAGATGGTGTTGACCGGTCGCATGATGGACGCCGCAGAGGCGGAGCGCTGCGGCCTTGTCAGCCGCATCGTGCCGGCTGACAAGCTGGTCGAAGAAGCGGTCAAGGTGGCGGGCGAGATCGCCAATCTGTCGTCGGTTTCGGTCATGATGGCCAAGGAAGCGGTCAACCGCGCCTATGAAACCACGCTGGCCGAAGGGGTGCGATTCGAGCGCCGTCTGTTCCACGCCACCTTCGCGCTGGAGGACCAGAAAGAGGGCATGGCGGCCTTTGTCGCGAAGCGGAAAGCCCAGTTCAAGGGCCGCTGAAAGGAAAGCCTTGTATTTTCAATGGCTTCCGCGAGTTGACCGCCCGGCGTGAAGGGACTATAACCGCGCCTCTGAAAAACCGACTTCTTTTGTAGGCACTCGTCCCATGGCGAATCACGTTTCTGCGGAAAAGCGCGCCCGTCGTACCACGCGTCGCACGGCCGTCAACCGCACCCGCACCACCCGCGTCCGCTCCTTCGTGAAGAAGGTCGAATCGGCGATCGAGTCCGGCGACAAGGCGGCGGCGAAGGCTGCGCTTTTGGCTGCCGAGCCGGAACTGATGCGCGGTGCGCAAAAGGGCGTGCTCAAGAAGAATACCGCCTCGCGGCAGGTCTCGCGCCTCGCGAAGCGTGTCAAGACGATGGGCTGACGCGCTCGCCGCGCGTTCGACTTCGCATCAAAACCGCGCCGCATCCGGCGCGGTTTTTTGTTGTCCGGTTTTCAGCGCGCGGAATTTGCCGTCGCAGAAATAAGCACGCAGGGCACCGATCTTCGCTTGCATCGCGGGATAAAATTTCATGCGTGATTCTGCCAGCAACATCTTGTGGCGAATCGCAAGGGGATTCCGAAAGCACCTCTGATTCTTTTCGCGCGCGCGAAGGGACGTATTGCCAAGCGCGCGGAGGCAGCATTAGTGTTCCTTTCCCGACAGGGGTTCCGGGGGTTTTCCCCAAGTCAAATTTTTCAAAAAGATTTTGCGTAATTCGAAGGGCAGAACATCTTCGGTTCTTCGAAGGCAGAGGGTTTTGTGAGTTTTCGTATCGTGGTTCAGACCGGCTCTCTGCCGTGCATGGTTGGTACAGACGCGAAGAGCAATGATCGGCGGAACGCCGGCGAGCTTGGGGTTTGGGAGGCCTTCCGTTGCGCGAATCGGGGACGCGCTTCGGCAATCGACGTGGATCGATCGGCATGACATACGCTGGCGACAAATCCGTCGAGGAGACGTGGCGCGCATTGCGCGAAGACTCCTCGGCCGTGCTTGTCGATGTTCGCACCCGTGCAGAGTGGAATTTCGTCGGCGTACCCGACCTGCGCGAGACCGGCAAGGAGCTGGTCACCGTGGAGTGGCAGGGCTTCCCCGATTCCACCCGCAACGCGGATTTCGTGGCTGAGGTGCAGCAGCAGGTGCGCCCGGACCAGAAGGTTTTCTTGCTGTGCCGTTCGGGTGCGCGGTCGCGTGCCGCGGCCATCGCGCTGACGGCGGCGGGTTTTGCAGCCTGCTTCAATGTGGCGGGTGGCTTCGAAGGCGATCTCGACGCGCAGAAACACCGGGGTGCGTCGGGCGGCTGGAAGGCCGCTGGCTTGCCCTGGATCCAGTTCTAAGGGCGAAACCGACATGGTGGATGTGTCCGGCCTGACGCCCGAAATGCATGCTCTGTGGGAGCGTGTCCGCGTGCGCCTGCGTTCCGATGTGGGTGATGCGGCCTTCAACAGCTGGCTCCGCCAGCTTGAACTGTCCAGCCTGCGCGACGGTCGGGCGATGTTCACGGTGCCCACACGCTTCATGCGCGACTGGGTCGTGTCTCATTATGTGGAAAAGATCCAGGCGCTGTGGGTGGCGGAACGTGGTGAACGGACTGCAGTCGAGATCGTCGTCAAGCCGGTAGCCCCGACGCTGGCCGCGCGGGCCGACGAAACGTCGGTCGAGTTGCCGGGACGCGAGGGCGCGGCCGAAGACCGCACCATTGCCGACATCACCGCCCCGCTCGACGCACGCTTCACCTTCGAGAATTTTGTCGTCGGCAAGCCGAATGAACTTGCCTACGCGGCTGCGCGCCGTGTCGCCGAGGCGCCGACGGTGCCGTTCAACCCGCTGTATCTCTACGGCGGCGTTGGTCTGGGCAAAACGCACTTGATGCATGCGATCGGCTGGCACATCCGCCAGCTGGATCCGTCGCGCAAGGTGATCTACCTGTCGGCGGAAAAGTTCATGTACCAGTTCATCCGGGCGCTGCGCTTCAAGGACGTCATGTC
>CANJEJ010000103.1 GCA_947473325.1 Alphaproteobacteria bacterium
AAGGCCCTTTGTGGAAATGCAGCGTTTCCTCAAGGATCTCTCGCAAGTCGGCATTCCGCTCTGTGTCGTATCGAAGAACGAGCCGGAGAATGCTCGCGCACCTTTTCGTGATCGCGAGGAGATGCTCATTGGCCTTACCGATATCGTCGACTTTCGCGCTTCCTGGAACCACAAACACCTCGCGATCAGGGAAATCGCGAACAGCCTCAATCTTGGCTTGGATGCGATCTGCTTCCTCGATGATTCTCCCCACGAACGTCATGAAGCCCGCACGTACCTGCCGGAATTGATTGTGCCGGAACTACCGGAGGACCCTGAGGCACGGGTTCCTTTCCTGATAGCCAGCCGTCTCTTTGCAACGCCCGTGCTACGCGACGAGGACCTGCGGCGTGTCGAGATGTACCGCGCCGAAGGAAGTCGGCGCGTGGCTCGGGACGAAGCCCCCGATCTCACCACGTATCTGCGAGCTTTGGGGATGCGTCTGCGTGCCGAGCCTGTTTCACCCGCGACTATCGGACGCGCGGCCTCGCTGGTGCAGAAGACAAATCAGTTCAACCTGACAAATGCCCGTAGCTCCAGTCAGCGCCTATCCAGCCTGGCGCGAGAGAATTACGCCTTCTGTTCTGCCATGAAGGACCGGTTCGGCGACGCGGGGATCATCGGCGTCATGGCCGCGAGTGTGTCGGGAGACTGTCTTCAGATCGAGGATTGGGTTCTTTCGTGCCGCGTCTTTGGCCGTGGGGTCGAAGACGCGATGTTCGACCACTTGCTGAGCTGGGCTAGACTACGTAATATACATAAAATACAGGTGGATTATGTCCCTAGCGCCAAGAATGGTATCGTAAGCGGCGCGCTGGAGCGGTTGGGCTTCAAAAGGGAGACAACGGATGCTTCCAGATATACGGTCAGTGCTGACGTGAGGCCGACACACGCAATTGCGATCGATGGCTGATCCTCCTTATAGATGGGCAAGTAGGTAAGTACCTTGGCAACAGCGATTTCTGAGAATCTGCGGACGAATGGCGAAGCGAAGCGCGTCGCGGTGATCGGTCACATGACCGCGACGGCAAATCGCATGGTTTTGCCAAAGGACGTGAGACGGGCGGCGCAGTTGGTGCGCCTCAATAACTTTGTCCGTGTAGCAACGGAGGATGGCCAGTTTCTGGATCATTTGGCCTATCTGCGGGACAAGCGCGAAGTTCCTGCAAACGATCCCTTTTCCGTTTGGGAAATGTATCTGTGTTCTGCGTTGCTGTTGTCCAGCCATCTTCATCGGCATGGCTTCAACACCAAAGTCGTGAATTTTATCGATTCGGATACTGAGGAAGCGCAGTTTCGCGAACTCGCCGAGTTCGCGCCGGAAATCGTTGTCGTCAGCACAACGTTCGTGCTGTCTCAAAAGCATCTTACCGATATTGGCCACAAGCTCCGCGCAGCGTTACCCAACGCATTCATTGTCGCGGGTGGGCACCACGTGTTCACCACGCTGCTCTACATGAGCAGTAAGGATCGCGGCGACTATCTCACGTCTGCCAAAATGGATGCTTTCGTCTACGACACGCAGGGCGAGGCGGCGCTGCTGGAGATCTGCAAGTCACACCCTGGCTCACTGTCCCATATTCCGAGCGTTGTGTGGCAATCACCCAATGGAGTGATTGAGAACACGACTGTCCGTGAGGAAAATGACATCAACCACACACTGATCGATTTTGATCAGATTCCACCCAATTCAGTTGTCCACATTAGGACGGCACGAAGCTGCAGTTTCAAATGTGCGTTCTGTTCCTACCCGACCATCGCAGGGGATCTCGCCCTGATGGACGTGGAGAACGTCATTGGCACTTTGCATCGAGCGAAGGCTGCAGGCGTGAAGGCAATCTTCTTCGTCGATGACACATTCAATGTGCCGCGGCCGCGCTTTGAGAGTCTTATCGACCGGATGATCGAAGAAGGCATCAATCTGCCATGGTACTCCTTTCTGCGCTGCCAGTATGTGGATGAGCCCCTCGTACAGAAGATGGCGCAAAGTGGCTGCAGGGGCGTGTTCCTGGGCGTTGAGTCCGGCAGCAACAAGATGCTCAAGAATATGAAAAAGGGTGCGATCGTTGAGTTCTACCGCAAAGGCGTCAGGTGGTTGCGAGACGCCGGCATTGTTACGGTCGGTTCTTTCATCATCGGATTCCCTGGGGAGACGGATGAAACCGTGGCTGAGACGCAGGAGTTCATTGAGAACTCCGGATTGGACTACTATTTCATCCAGCCATTCTACTATCTGCATCACACGCCGATTCACAAACGCGCAAAGGAGTGGGATCTGACTGGAGAAGGCCTTTTCTGGTCGCACAAGACGATGAACTGGTCGAAGGCGCTGGAACACGTCAACCGCAGTTTTCTCGAAATCAAGAACGCGACCTTCATCAATCCCGATTACACGCTTTGGGAAATTGCTTACCTCGCCACAAAGGGCATGACGCTTCCCGAAATCAAGGCGTACAGGGATGAAATAAATGCGCTGACGCGACAGCAAATGGAGCGCTTCGGGATTACAAGCGCAGACGTGACCTCCCGCGACCGATCCAGGGTTGCTTGACGAGTCGCGGCGCGTTCAAGCTAGATTTTCATGTTTCCATGACTGCGCAAAACAGAGCCCTACTAACCGGCCATCGGTTCCGGGAGGCCTTGGAGTCCGTACTGGGGGCGCAAGACGAGGTCTTTGCAGTCTTTTCCGGTATCTATACTTTTGCCCATCGTTTTGGCCTTCCAGTCCATGAGGCTGCCGACCTCCTGATCCAGATCATGCTGGATGTGGCAGGTAAGACTCGAACGCTCGTCCTGCCAGCTTTCAGTTTTTCCTTGCCGACCACTGGCATGTTCGACGTGGTGCGTACGCCGTCGGACATCGGCCTGCTGCCGAACCGGGCGCTTCTCCATCCTGCGCTGCGCCGCTCCACCAAGCCGATGAACAGTTATCTGGTTGCTGGACCGAGGGCGGAAGAGCTGCTCTCCCTGAGATGTACGACTTCCTGGGGACCGGACGGAGTCATGGCCTGGCTCAACGATGTCGGTGCACGCACATGCATCCTTGGCGTTCCCTGGAGCGAGGCCTGCAGCCTCTATCATCTGGCAGAGGAAATGGAACGCGTGCCCTACCGCTACTTCAAGCGGTTCTCTGGGGAGCTTTTTCGCGATGGAAAACGCGAGGGAACCTGCGAGGAAGTCATGTTTGCGCGATCCATGATTGTCCCACCGATCTGGGCTCATGATCGTATTGATCGTGCGCTGCAGCACGAAGGTGTCGTCGTTGAATCCGCTGCGGCTGAATTTTCGCTGAGTGCGGCATCGACCCCGGACATCATTCGAGTCACTCGCCGCATGCTGAAGAACGATCCATACGCCTATGTCGCCAATCCAGAAGCCGTAAGATCTTGGTCGGAGACTGGATTGGCTGATGAGGAACAAAGCTTGCCGCCAGATAGCCGCGTCCTGCCGCAGGACATACTCCCTTACCTGTGAGAACAGTCATGAGCATTGAGAAACTGACTGCTATTTTCCGCGATGTCTTTGAAGAGCCAAATCTTGTGCTGAAGCCGGATATGGATGCCAAGGCAGTTCGTAATTGGGACTCCTTCAACCACATCAACCTCATGATCGCAATCGAGGGTGAGTACAACGTGGTGTTGCTGCCCGCAGAAGTGCAACGGATGCGCTCAGTTGGCGATCTGGTTGAATTGCTGAAGGGCAAGGGTTGCGAAATCTCATGGTGAACGCCGAGGCCCCCGAAACGGCGCCGATCCGCCCGACGGGAATTAACCGCGACAGCATGTGGTCGTTGATGGAGGAGTTGTTTCCTCGGTATCGCGCGCTGTGTGGGCCCGGCTTCAAGGATTCGCTGGAGCGCATCGGCCAACGGATTTCCCTCACTGTGGATGAGTTCCCTTCCGGTGAAGAGGTGTTGGGGTGGAGAATTCCAAAGGAGTTCGTTCCAAAGGCCGCCTGGGTTGAGGACAGTCAGGGTCGGCGCGTGTTCGATTTCGAGCACGAGAGCTACCACATGCTGCTATACGGCCAGCCGTTCGATGGCGAAGTCTCCTTGGCGGAATTGTTGGAGCACATCGAAACACACTCCCATCTTGAAGGTGCTGTCCCGCTTCGCCAGACCTACTACCGCGACCGATGGGGGTTGTGTGCAAGCAAGAAGCAGGTGGCTGACCTCAAGCCAGGAAAGTATCGCGTCCATATCGACACGGCGCTGACCGATGGCCACCTTCGCATCGGTGAATGCTATCTCCCGGGCGAATCCGATCAGGAGGTGCTGATCAACACCTACCTTTGTCATCCAAAGGGGGCGAATGACAATCTCAGCTCCGTCGTAGTGGCAGTCGAGGTCTTCCGGATGCTCGCTGCACTCCCAAGACGCCGCTATAGCTATAGGTTGGCGCTTTGGCCCGAGAGCATTGGGGCTATTACCTATATCGCTAAGCATGGCGACCGCCTCGCGAAAACTATCGGCGGGTACTCGCTGATGATGGTTGGCGACGCGGCGCCGGTCGCTTTTACAGGTACATACCGCGGAAACTCACTTTTCGACCGTGCGGCGCGGCATGCCCTGCGGCACAACGGGTGGCCGGACGCTCCACTTCCGTACTCTCGGTGGAAGGGGGGATCTGATGCCATGCATTTCGACAGCGCGGGAATGCGAATGCCTTTCTGCACATGGCAGCGTGGCGGCCCTGAACTTTCAGTTTATCCGGCCTACCACAGTTCTGACGACGATCTGACCCTGGTGCGGCCGGAAAATCTGTTTGAGACACTGTGTGTGGTGTGGGATGCGCTGATGGCAGTTGAGCGCGCCAATACATACCAAGCCAACTACACCGTTGATCCGTTTCTTACCAAGCACGGTATTTTTCCGTTTCAGCATGGCGCAGGTGACGGCAAACACGGAAATGACGTTGCGCGAGCCTATTTTGAATTGATGGGCGCGTTGGATGGCACGCAAGATCTTCTTGCCATCGCTGATCACTATGGAATGCCGGTTCACCTGTTCGATGAGCCGGTGCAGAAGTTGCTGGAAAAAGGCCTCATCAAGAGAAAATAGATCGGTCGATGCAATGCACCGTCTGTTCCTCTAGCGGGGCAGATAGGCCGGCATCCGCTCCGCCACGGCAACCTGCAGGTCGCGACGCAGGCCCAGCATCTGGGCCGCTTCCACCATCAGGAACAGCGGCGCGACGAATATCTGCATCAGGTTGTCGAGCAGCGCCGGCTTGCGCCCTTCCCACACATGGCCGACAAGCTGGAACACCCAGCCGCCGACAAAGAAGGCGGCGAAGGTCCACAGGCCGGTCACGGTGCCTTGCGCCGCCACCCACTCGGCCATCATCAGCATCGGGATGAACAGGATCGCGCTGGCGATGGCCAGCGGCCGGTCCAGTGCAAGGTAGTAGAGAAGGACGGCGGCGGTGAAGACCATCGCCAGCGAGATGCGCGCGTCACCGAGAGTGACCGACGCCCAGGCCATCGGGATCAGGATGGCGAAGGCAATGGCCGGCACGCCGAAGAAATGAGTGGCCCGGTTGCGGGGATTGCGGTGATAGGCGGCATACATCGCCATCTGCTCGGCCAGCGGTTTCATGTCCCCTCGCGCAGCAACGACCCGATAGCGAGAGGGTGCGCCCGACCGGGTTTGCCGGTCAATCGGCAGTGGCGGCCGATTCGTTTGTGGATAACCGCCGGGCTGCCCTTGTGTTGCCCATGGCGCCCTCTATATTCGATGCCGTCAGACGATCCCTGTGGGAGAGACCGGTCCTTTGTTTGGGGTCGGCGCCGAAGGAGCAACCGCCCCGGAAACTCTCAGGCCAACGGACCGCAGGGGGATGCGACTCTGGAAAGCGGGTGACTGCCGTCAGGCGGCACCTCACCGAAGGGGCAAGCCGGCCCAGTCAGCGCCGGTCAATCTCTTCAGGTCCCAAGACAGAGGGGGCAGCCGGGCGATTCCCGTGAATCGCCGGATGCCGCCTTTGGAGGATCAGTGAGTTCCAGCCCCCCGTCTGACATCCGCCGTACCCCTCTTTATTCGCTCCACGCCGAACTTGGGGCCAAATTCGTGCCCTTTGCGGGCTACGACATGCCCGTGCAGTACAAGGCCGGCATCATGGCCGAGCATCGCCACACGCGGGCTGCCGCCGGCCTGTTTGACGTCTCCCATATGGGCCAGGTCGTGCTGCACGAGGCGGAGCCCGCCCTTGCACTTGAAAAGCTGGTTCCGGGCGACCTGCAGGCGCTGAAACCGGGTGCCATGCGCTACACCATGTTCACCAACGAGAACGGCGGCGTGCTCGACGACCTGATGGTGCTGCGGCGCGAGACCGACCTGTTCCTGGTCGTGAACGCCAGCCGCAAGGCCGATGACATCGCGCTGCTGCGCGCTTCCCTAGGCGGCGTCCGCATCGAGTATCTCGAAGATCGCGCGCTGCTCGCATTGCAGGGGCCGCAGGCCGTGGCGGTAGCGAACCGGTTGCTCCCGGGTGTGGCGCGCATGGGCTTCATGACGGGCGCCAATTTCACCTGGAACAGCCATGTCATCTTCGTCACCCGCTCGGGTTACACGGGCGAGGACGGCGTGGAACTCTCCATTCCCAACAGCCAGGCCGACGCCTTTGCCCGCGAACTGCTGGCGCAGCCCGAAGTGGCGCCCATCGGACTTGGTGCGCGCGATTCACTGCGGCTTGAAGCGGGCCTCTGCCTCTACGGCAACGATCTGACGCCAGAGACGACGCCAATCGAAGCCGGTCTTGCCTGGACCATCTCGAAGCGCCGCCGCGCCGCGGGCGGCTTTCCCGGTGACGCCGTGATCCAGAAACAGCTCGCGTTGGGCCCCGCGCGCAAACGTGTCGGAATCAAGCCGGCCGGCCGGGCGCCGGCGCGCGACCACACGAAGATTCTCGCTGGCGGCGCCGAAGTGGGCGAAATCACCTCGGGTGGCTTTGGCCCCAGCGTCGATGGGCCCGTCGCTATGGGCTATGTCGCCGCCGCACAGGCGGTCAGTGGAACAGCCCTCGATCTCGAAATTCGCGGCAAGTCGCATCCAGCCACGGTCGTGCCGCTGCCGTTTACCCCCCATCGCTACGCCAAGATCTGAGCAGGGAAGCTGAGACAATGAGCCTGAAATACACCAAGGAACACGAGTGGGTCCGCGTCGAGGACGACGTGGCCACCATCGGCATCACCACCTATGCCCAGGAGCAGCTCGGCGATGTCGTCTTCGTCGAACTGCCTGAAATCGACGCGGAAGTCGAAGCCGGCAACGAATTTGCCGTGGTCGAGTCGGTCAAGGCGGCGAGCGAGGTCTACAGCCCGGTCGGCGGCACCGTGGTCGAGGTGAACGAGGATCTGGCAGCGAAGCCTGGCCTTGTCAACGAGGACGCCGAGGGCGAAGGCTGGTTCGTCAAGATCAAGCTGGCGGATCCCGACGAACTCGACGAATTGATGGATGCGCGGGCCTACAAGGCCTATGTGGACACGCTCTCCTGATGCGCTATCTCCCTCACACGGCCGAAGACCGCGCAGTGCTGCTGCGCGCGATCGGTGTCTCTTCCGTCGACGCCCTTTTCAAGGACGTGCCGAAGGGCAAGCTGTTGCCGGGCCCTGTGCCCGACCTGCCCATGCACAAGGGCGAACTCGAGGTGGAGCGCATTCTTTCCGCGCTCGCCGCGAAGAACATCCCGGCAGGATCGGTGCCCAGTTTTCTCGGCGCGGGCGCCCATCGCCACCATGTGCCCGCGGCAGTGGATCACCTGATCCAGCGCAGCGAATTCCTGACCTCATACACGCCCTACCAGCCGGAAGTATCGCAGGGCACCCTGCAGATGCTGTTCGAGTTCCAGACCCAGGTGGCGCTGATCACCGGCATGGAGGTCGCGAACGCCTCGATGTATGACGGCGCCACAGGCTGCGCCGAAGCGGTGATGATGGCGAACCGTGTGACGCGGCGCAGCCGCGCCGTGCTGTCGGGCGCCCTGCATCCCCACTATCGCGCGGTGACGGAAACCCAGGCGCGCTTCACAGATTTCGAGGTGGTCTCCGCACCGCCTGCCCCCGACGGCCGGGAAGACCTCGCGGGGATGATCGACAAGAACACGTCCTGCGTCGTCGTGCAGAACCCGGGCTTCTTCGGCCATGTACGCGACCTGTCGCCCCTCGCCACCGCCTGCCACGCGGCGGGCGCGCTGCTTGTCGTCGTGGTGACGGAAGTGGTCTCGCTGGGCGCGATCAGGGCGCCGGGGGCCATGGGCGCCGACATCGTCGTGGCCGAAGGCCAGTCGATCGGCAACGGGCTGAACTTCGGTGGACCCTATCTTGGTCTGTTCGCGGCCAAGGAAAAGTTCGTGCGCCAGATGCCTGGTCGGCTGTGCGGCGAAACCGTCGACGTTGACGGCCGTCGCGGCTTCGTTCTCACGCTGTCGACGCGGGAGCAGCACATCCGGCGCGAGAAAGCGACCAGCAACATCTGCACCAATGCGGGCCTCTGTGCGCTTGCCTTCTGCATCCACCTGTCGCTGCTGGGTGAAGCAGGCTTCACCCACATGGCCCAACTGAACCACGCCGCCGCTGTCCAGCTCGCGGGCAAGCTCGGCAAGGTGAAGGGAGTCAGCGTCACCAACGACACCTTCTTCAATGAGTTCACCCTGAAGCTGCCGAAGCCGGCGGCGCAGGTGGTGGATGCACTGGTAGAAAAGCGCGTGCTCGGCGGCGTGCCGGTGTCGCGTCTGATGCCAGGCGGGGGCCTCGACAACCTGCTTCTCGTCGCCGCCAATGAAACCAACACGGAGGCCGACATGGACGCCTTCACAAAGGCCCTGTCGGAGGTGCTGTCATGAGCGACCGTTCGCAAGCCCATTCCGCTGGCGGCCGTCCCACGGGCGGCACCGGGGATGTCGCTCCGTCGCTCTCAGGTCATCGCGGCCTGTCGATGGAGGAACCGCTCCTGTTCGAACAGGGGCGCACCCATCGCAGCGGCGTCGATCTGCCGCCGGTGCCGAAGGTGGAAAGCAAGCTCGGCGGCCTCGGCCGTACGGGCGAGATTGGCCTTCCCGGCCTGTCGGAACCGCAGGTGATCCGTCACTTCGTGCGCCTGTCGCAGAAGAACTATGCGATCGATTCCGGGCTTTACCCGCTCGGCTCCTGCACGATGAAGCACAACCCGCGCCTGAACGAAAAGACGGCGCGGCTGCCGGGTTTTGGCGACATCCATCCGCTGCAGCCGATGCAGACGGTGCAGGGCGCGCTGGAGCTCATCGATTCGCTGGCCGACTGGCTGAAGAAGCTGACCGGCCTGCCCGCCATCGCCATGTCGCCTGCGGCAGGCGCGCATGGCGAGTTGTGCGGGTTGATGACGATCCGCGCCGCGCATGAGGCCAAGGGCGATCCGCGCAAGCGCATCGTCGTGCCGGATTCGGCGCATGGCACCAACCCGGCTACCGCCGTGCTGTGCGGCTACACCGTCGATCCGGTGCCGAGTAATGAACGCGGCCGCATCGACCTTGCCGCACTGAAGGCGAAGCTCGGTCCCGACGTGGCCGCGATCATGCTGACCAACCCCAACACCTGCGGGCTGTTCGAGAACGAGATTCTCGAGATCGCGGAAGCGGTGCATGCGGTCGGCGCCTACTTCTACTGCGACGGCGCCAACTTCAACGCCATCGTCGGCAAGGTGCGGCCGGGTGAGCTGGGCATCGATGCCATGCACATGAACCTGCACAAGACCTTCTCGACGCCGCATGGTGGCGGCGGGCCGGGTTCGGGTCCGGTGGTCCTGTCGGCTGCGCTTGCGCCATTCGCACCGCTGCCGCATGTCGTGCATGGGCCGCAAGGCTTCCGGCTGATCGAGAATCCGGATGACCAGGTCAATGGAACGAAGGCCTTTGGCCGCATGAAGACCTTCCACGGCCAGATGGGCATGTTCGTGCGCGCGCTCACCTATATCCTCAGTCACGGCGCCGACGGCCTGCGCCAGGTGGCGGAGGATGCGGTGCTCAACGCCAACTATATCCTGGCGCAACTGCAGGATGACCTGTCGCCAGCCTTCCCCGGCCCCTGCATGCATGAGGTGCTGTTTGACGACCGGTTCCTGAAGGACACGAATGTCACCACGCTCGACTACGCCAAGGCGCTGATCGACGAAGGCTTCCATCCGATGACGGTCTATTTCCCGCTTGTCGTGCATGGCGCGCTGCTGACCGAACCAACCGAGTCGGAATCGCGCGGCAGCCTCGACGTCTTCATCGAAACGCTGCGCGGCCTTGCCAAGGCCGCCAAGGCAGGCGAGGAAGATCGCTTCCACCAGGCGCCGCGCTTCACCCCGCGCCGCCGCCTGGACGAAACCCGGGCCGCGCGCAGCCCGGTGCTACGCTGGCGGCCGGCCGCTCCAGCGGAGGCGGCCGAGTAAAGGGAGCCGCCCATGGCCCTGTGGCACGACCGCGCCGGCAAGCTGTCGCCGCTTCGTATCTTCGTCCTGCTGGGCCTGTTCGCCCCGGCTGTCGCCTTCATTGTGGATGTGAGCTTCCGAGGCGACCGCCCGCCGCCGGAGATGAGCGTGGCGATCCATCACGCCGGTGACTGGGCGCTGCGCTTTCTGCTCATTTCGCTCGCCATCACGCCAGCGCGCCAGATTCTCAACTGGCCACGCCTGATCCAGGTCCGCCGCATGATCGGCGTCGGCGCGCTGGCCTGGGCGTTGTCGCATTTCCTCCTCTTCGGCATCGACCTGATGTTCGATGTTTCGAAGGTGCTGGAAGAGGTGGTCAAGCGGCCCTATCTGGTCGTCGGCTTCGCTGCCGTCCTCATTCTCGCGGTGCTGGGGGCGACCTCCTTCGATGCCGCCATGCGGCGGCTGGGCGGCAAGCGCTGGCGCAACCTGCACCGTCTTGCCTATGTCGCGGCCCTGCTTGGGGTCGTGCATTTCCTGCTGCAGGCCAAGTTCAACGTCAGTGGCCCGGTCATGATGGCGGGTTTCCTCCTGTGGCTGATGGCGTGGCGCGCCTTCGACCGGCGTGGCGCCCCACCCGGCTTTGCCGTGCTGATTGGCCTCGCGATCGCCGTGCCGCTGCTGACAGCGGTGGCGGAAGCCGGCTGGTACGCCTGGAAGACGCCGGCCCCGCCGCTGCGCATCCTGCTCTCCAACATCAATTTCGAAGCGGGGGCGCGGCCGGCTCTGTGGGTCCTGACCGGCGCGGCCATCGCGCTGGCGATGTTTCTCGTTGCGAAGATGCTGAAGCCGGCTCCTGCCGCCGCCTGAGCCTCACCCGTGACGGCGGTGGCGTCGTGCAGCCGCCGAAATGAGCGCCGCCGTTTCGGTCTGGTGGGCGACGCAGATCTGCCCGGCCTCCTCGGCCACAATTAGCAAGCGCAGCAGCTGGCAGCGAGCCGCGCCGTCGTCCGTCGGCAAAAGGTGATGGCAGGTACGGCAGACACCGAAGCTCTTTCCACCGCGGCTGTGCAGCCGCTCCACCAAGGCGCCGATACCGGACGTCAACTCCGCTCCGCCCTCATTTCCCGCGGCTTCGGCGACCATTTGCAACGGATCATCGCCCAGTCGTTGCTGGCCCGCACCGGTCAGCAAAAGCGTGACGTCGTCATTGTGACGATGTTCGACGACCAACCCCATCCGCACCAGCCGTCGCAGCCGGCGCGCAGCCAAGGAACGCGGCAGCCCCGCATATGTTCGCAGCGCTGCCGGCGT
>CANJEJ010000104.1 GCA_947473325.1 Alphaproteobacteria bacterium
AAGCCGTGCAAGGCTATGGCGGCATCGTGCTGGCGGATATCTCCACCCTGATGCACGCACGCAAGGCCGCCGCCGTGGGCGTCGACGGGCTGGTGCTGGTCAGCGCCGGGGCGGGCGGCCACACCGGGACGATCACGCCTTTCGCCTTCGTGCCGGCAGTGCGCGAATTCTTCGACGGGCTGATCGTGATGGCGGGTGGCGTGTCAGGCGGCCGCGGCATCGCGGCGGCGCGCGCGCTCGGCGCTGACCTCGTCTATGCCGGCACGCGCTTCATCGCCAGCGCCGAATCCGCCGCGCCGGACGACTACAAGACCATGCTGGTGGAAGCGACGGTCGAATCGCTGGTGCCGACGGCGGCGCTGACCGGCGCGCTGGCCAATATGCTGCGCCCCTCGATCGAGCGCGCGGGACTCGACCCCGACAAGCTCGGCGCCGGCCTCAAGCCCGACTTCAGCGAAGGCGCCCTGTTCAACCGGCCATGGAAGCACATCTGGTCGGCCGGCCACGGCGTCGGCACGATCACCGCGGTGGAAACGGTGGCGAATATTGTGGATCGCTGGGAAGCCGAGTATCGGGACGCGATCCGGAGTCTGGCGGCGCGCTAGAGCATGGTCCGATCCGGCCAGATAGTGCGCTAGTCGATGTAGCCGAGCTTGCGCAGCGCTTCGTCAATGCTGGAGCGGTCCAGCCTGCCCGCCTGTGCGTCGGCGAGCTGCTTGTCCTCGACCTCGCTGAGGGCGTGGGCCGCCTGGTAGATCGCTTCCGCCTGGTCCATCGGTACGACAAGCACGCCGTCATCGTCGCCCAGCACGAGATCGCCGGGATTGACGACCATGTTGTCGAGCACGATCGGGACATTGATCAGGCCCGGGCCGTTGCGGAACGGGCCGCGGTGGGTCACGCCAACCGAGAAAACCGGAACCTGGCTCAACCGCACCGTTGCCGCGTCGCGGATCGCCCCGTTGATGACGACGCCGGCGATTCCGCGCGCGGTCGCATGGGCGAGCATGATCTCGCCCATCAGGGCGTGGTTCAGGTTGCCGTCGCCGTCGACGCAGATGACGTCGCCGGGGCCCGCGATGTCGAACGCCTTCTGCACGAAGAGAATGTCGCTCGCCTTCGTCTTGACCGTCACCGCGGCGCCGGCCATGCGGCCACCGGCGTGGCGCGGCCGCAGCGTACAGTCCCCGCCATAAAGGCGACCCATGACGTCGCTCACATTGGCGACCGGAATCTGCCTGAACTTCTCGGCGAGCGTCGCGTCGACCCGGCTCGTGCGCGGCCGGATGGCTGTGCTTGTCATGTCATCCCCGGAAATTGCGCCGCGATTGTAGGGGGGCGGTTCCGCAGGAGGAAGCGGTCACTCGGCAAAGATTCTCGATGGCTCGGCCCAAGATCAGCTTGGGCCCGAGCCCGCAGGCGGGGGAAGCTGCGGTCGGGATGAACAGCTAGGCCGGGGGAAGGCGCAGCCAGCCGGCAGCCTTGGCCGACCGGATCGCGAGGAAGCACAGCGTCGCCACCACGAAGAGGGCGGCGTAAACAACAACATCCAGCTCGCCGAGATCGCCGGCCAGCCAGGAACTCGTTAGCTCGATGGCGAAGGCGGCGCTGACCCAGCCATAGAAGCTGCTGAATTCCTTGAGCAGCACGCGCTGCCAGTTGAACCGGCTGTCGCGCAGGGTCGCGCGCAGCCCGCGCAGATCGGGGATCCAGCGGTTCACCCGCCCGCAATAGGCATCGTAGTCGGCGCCGAACTGGGCGCGGAGATAGCGCTCCTCTGCCGCGACGATGGCGACATAGGTGGCAATGACAACCGCCGCCCCGACGAGGAAGGCCGCCACGTTGTCGAGCATCAGCAGCAGGGCAAGGGCAAGGATGATGTTGCCCACATAGAGCGGATTTCGGCTGTGGGCGAAAATTCCACCCGTTACCAGGCGGCTTGCATAGACCTGCTTGTTGAGG
This sequence comes from Alphaproteobacteria bacterium, assembly GCA_947473325.1. Taxonomy (GTDB): domain Bacteria; phylum Pseudomonadota; class Alphaproteobacteria; order SHVP01; family SHVP01; genus CANJEJ01. Next base: position 1,963 of record CANJEJ010000104.1, read on the forward strand.
CCGCCGCGCTTGATGTAGTCAAGCCCCACGGTCGCCACGCGCAGTGCTTCGCCCGCAAGGCCGAGCAGGATGGCGGCAATGTCCCCCCACAGGTCCACACGGTCCTCGCCCAGGAACAGCCGCGTGGGAAAGGCGAAGAACAGCGCAGCGAGGGCCACGGGGAACAGCTTGTCGCGATGGCGGAAGATGAAGTTGCCATAGGCGACGATGGGCGGACTGCGATAGATCGCGAGCGGCATGGTGCGCCTCACTTGACGGCGACAATGCCGGCGAAATTGTACCAGCGGAAGAACTGGTCCACCTGTCGGAACCCAACCTCGCGCAGCAGCGTGGCGTTCTCCTCGAAGCGGTAGGGGATCAGCACGTTCTCCAGGGCCTCGCGCTTTTGCGAAATTTCCATCTCGGAATAGCCATGGCGTCGCTTGTAGTCGTAGTAGTTCTTGATGAAGAGCCGGTTGAGCAGCGTATCGCCGATGGTGATTTTCTCGACCAGGATCAGGCAGCCTTCGCGCCGCAAGCCGTTATAGATGCGCTTCATCAGCCTCTCGCGGTGCAGCGGCCGCACGAACATCAGGGCCAGCACCATCATCACCACCGACGCGTCCTCGATGGCGAAGGGGCCCTGCAGGTCGGCGTTAATGAGATCGACCCGGCGTATTGCCGCGGCCTCGCCGAGCTTTTCCCGCGCGGTGTCCAGCATTTCCGCCGAATTGTCGACGCCGACAAACGGTATGCCCGGTTCCACCAACCGGTCGAGTGCCGCGAGCGTCGTGCCGGTGGAGCAGCCGAGGTCGTAGATCGCTCCGCCACCAGTGCTGAACTCGGCTGCCAGCTCGCAGGCCATGCGCTGGATTTCCTGATAGTAGGGCACCGAGCGATCAACCATGTCGTCGAACACCGCCACCGTCGCCGCGTTGAAGGCGAAGTCGGTGACCAGCGCCTGGGGCGTGTCGAACAGGCGGTCGGCGGCGCCAATCTTGGTCAGGTTGATGGTTGCCGGCGGTGTTGGAAGGTTGGGCATCATCCTATTCCTGGCTGCGAGATGCGCTGACGGACGGCATCGCGGGGGTGTCTGGGAAATCGAGGGTGAATCGGGCACCGCCACCGTCGGCGTCACCCACCGTGACCTGGCCGCCATGGGCCTCGGCAATGCGACGGACGATGAACAACCCGAGGCCGGCGCCGGGGGATCCGGGGCCATGCATGAAGCGATCGAATATCTTTGATCTCTCTGCTTCCGGCACGCCCGACCCGCAGTCGGAAACGGAAAGGCGAGGCCCCGGGCCACAGGCCACGGTGATGGAGGTGCCGGCGGGTCCATGGCGCAGTGCGTTTTCGATCAGGTTCCGCAGCGCATCGCTGATCAGGTCGGCAGTGCCCACGACCGGTGCGGCGCCATGGTCCTCGAAGGCAAGGCTGCGCCGCTGCTCGATAACAAGCGGCAGGATTCGTTCGATAACGCCGCGGGCGACGTTGGCCAGGTTCAGTGACTCAGTGGTGGGTGGCGCGCTGCCTTCCAGACGCGCGATCATCAGCAGCTGGTTCACGAGCCGCGACATGTGATCGACGTCCTGGCGCAGAGTCGCCGCGGCGTCGCCCGATAGCTTGCCGAGTTGCAGCGTCATGATGGCGAGCGGCGTGCGCAGCTCATGCGCCGCGATGGCAAGAAATTCGCGCTGGCTGGCAAAGGCACGCTGGACACGCTCGAGCGAGGCGTTGATCGTTCCGACAAGCTCGGCGACCTCGGCCGGCATTCCCGCATCCGAAATGCGCAGCGCTGAGGCATACTGGGACAATTCCGATGCCCGCGTGGCAGCTTCCGTCAGGGGCTTCAGGCCGCGCCGCACGGTCAGGATGGTGACGATGAGGGAAAGGATCAGCAGCGGCAGCATCGGCTCGGCCACGTGGCTCATCGTTTCGTGCAGCAGCACGAGACGGTAGAGCCCGGCCGGGTCGCGGCGGATAGCCACGGCCACCCACAACTGTCCCGCCGGTGTCTCGAACTCTTCGACCGAAACGCGCGTGAGAACGCCGTTCACCTGCCGTTGCATGGTCAGGAAATGCGGCAGGCCGGTAGGCTCGAAAGGTAGCGACCGGAAGAGACTGGGGTTGCGCTCGACCAGCACGGCACCCTTGTCGTCGATCACGCGGAAGGCATAGTCGTTGGAGAAGACGCGATAACGCTCCTCGGCGCCGTGCGACAGGGACAGGTGGACCTGTCCGTCCACGCGGGACAGCGAACCGACGATGGCCGAGGCCTCGTGCCGGGCCATCAGCACGCTCATCTTCTCGTCTTCCGTAACATAGTCGATTACGACAACGATGAACTGCAGCACGACCATGGCGGCGCCGAGCAGCAACAGTTGGCGGGTCAGCTTCCGGGTCAACGACGGCCGGGCGTTCGCCACGCTCGTCATGGCTTTGCCTGCAGCAGGTAGCCGATGCCGCGTGCCGTGATGATCTGGACGGTCGCGCCGGCGGCCTCGAGCCGGCGGCGCAGCCGGGAGATTATGGCCTCGGTTGCATTGGGCGTGACCTCGCGCTGGAGGTCGCCCAGACTTTCGTCGAGCGCCTCGCGTGAGATCACCCGTCCAGCGCGGCGCACCAAAAGGGTCAGGGCGTTCATCTCCTTGGGCGGCAGGGCCAGGTTTCGGCTGCCCACGGTCACCGCGCGGCTGTTGGTGTCGATGACCAGGTTGCCGGCCGTCAGTTGCGTCGCCAGTCGCCCGCCCGGCCTGCGCAGGACAGCGCGGCAGCGGGCAAGCAGCTCATCGACGTGAAACGGTTTGACCAGATAGTCGTCGGCGCCCAGGTTCAGGCCTTCGATCCGATCATTGACCGACCCCCGCGCGGTGATCACGAGTACGGGCGGCGGGTCCTTGCTTTGCTGCAGGGTTCCAAGAATCGCCGCGCCATCCTCGTCCGGCAGGCCGAGGTCGAGCAGCACGAGGTCGTAGCGCGTCACGGCGAGGCAATCCCTGGCTTCGTCCACGCGGCCTGCCGCGTCGACGGCATAGCCGGCGTCTGCCAGCGCGCTGACAATCAGGCTGGAGAGTCGGGTGTTGTCTTCGACGACCAGAAGCCGCACGCTTTACCCCACGCTGTTCAGGCCGTCTTGGTGACCCGGGTGACCCGTTGGCGTAACCCCGCCAGGCCGCTGTCGACAAGCTGCGGGGCGATGCGCTGCACGGCGACGAAAAAACGTTCGATGCCGGCAGGATAGACGCTGCGGGACCGCCGATCTATCCCGCGCCAAAGCGCGCGGCTGACGGCCTCCGGCGTGTCTACTCGCATCCTTAGGGGGCCGATCAGGTGCTGGTACGACAGGGTGGCATCAGTCCGGGTTGCGCGCGGCGCCCCATAGGTGACGCTGATGCCATCTTCCGCAAGTTCGCGGCGCAGCGCATCGGCAAGCCCCCGCAGCCCGTGCTTGCTCGCGGAATAGGCTGCGAAATAGGGGTGGCCGATATCGCCGAACACGGAGCCGACGAAGACGACACGGCCACGTGCCCGGCGCAGCGCGGGCAGCAGGTCCCGCGTCAGCGCCAGCGGCGCCGCCACATTGGTCGCCAGCATGGCGGCGAACGATGCGTCGTCCTGGTTCTCCAGCAGCGAGCTGTGCACGACGCCCGCGTTGTTGATCAGGACGTCGACAGATCCGCCCGCCGCGGCCGCGATCTGCTTGCGGCCTTCGGCGGTGGTCACATCGGCCTCGACAAGCGATGTCTGCGCCGCCTTGCCGGCAAGCCGGCGGCTCTCTTCCAGCGGTGCCATGCGGCGGCCGGCAAGCACCAGGTGGCGGCAGCGTGGCGCGACGGCGAGGCTCAGAGCGCGGCCGATGCCGCTGCCCGCGCCGGTGATGACGACCGTGTCATAGCTAGGCTGCATGACGGGCACCGTGACCGCTGTCGCCCAGAACCTCGATGAACATGTCGCCGAACAGCTTGTAGGTGACGCGCGCCGTGTCGATGATCGCTGTGTGTGCCGTGGAACGGTCGATGGCGTTCACGAGCGTGGTGAAGAATTCCACATGCCCGGCGTCGATGGCGCCATGGGACGTGAGATAGCGAAAACCCGCCCGGCGGTCGTCGAGTCCCATGCTGCCGGCGAGCGCCGCGGCCGCACGGCTCGCCAGCGCGGTCGACATGCCTTCCAGCACATGGACCATGCCCAGCATCGCATAGGGGCTCTGATGCTCGATCGCGTAATGGACATAGCCCACCATGGCGCGGCAGGACGTGTTGGGGCCGGGCAGCGCCGTCGCCGGCACGCCCAGCGCCGCGAGATCATCGAGGATCCAGAGATCGTGCCCCTTCTCCTCGTCGATATAGGTGTAGAGCGCGTCGGCATAGTCCCGGTCTTCCGGCCCGCAGCGCGACGCCGCCAGCGCCAGCAGGGGGCAGGTGTAGCGCACATGATGATAGGCCTGGACGAGATAGCGGCCATAGACTGCGGCGGTAATGCGGCCGTCGAGTCCCTGGTTGATGGCCGGGTTGCCCAGGAACGCCTCGCGCTCGTGGCGGGTGGCGTCGAGCAATCGGTTGTAGAAGGTCATGTCTGTTGCTCCGGTTGGCGGCCGATCCAGCGATGCAGGGCGGCGCGATTCGGCTTCCCGGCCGCGCCGAACAGCCCGGCCGCGACGGCATCTGCGGGGGTGATGGTGAGATAACGCTGTGGACGGGCAAAGGTGGGAAGTTCACTGGCGCGGCGGGAAATGGCGCCGGCGTCAGTCGCGGTGCCCAGAAGCACCGCGACGATCTCGCCGCTCGCCTGCTGGCCCACCAGCACCGGCGCCTGCGGCGAGGCGATAAGGGTCGATTCAATCCATTCCGGACTGACGTTGCGGCCGAGCGGCGTGACAAGGACGTTGTCCTTCCGGCCATGCACGAAAAGCCGGCCTTGCTCGTCGAAGGCGCCCAGGTCGCCCGTGCGCCAGCGCGGCGCGGGGAGCGGCGTCCCGTTGTGATAGCCGCGCATGACGCTCGGTCCCTCGACAACGACTTCGCCGTCCTCGATCACCACGTCCACGCCGTCGAGTGGCCGCCCGACCGAGCCGGCCAGGCGATCGCCGGCGCGGTTGAGGGCGACGACCGAGCAGCACTCCGAAAGGCCATAGCCCTCGAACACGGGCAGCCCGAGCGACCACGCCAGGTTGGCAAGCGCAGGCGGCACCGCGGCGCCGCCGACGGCGACCATGCGAAGGGCGCGCGGACGGATTCCCGCCGCCGCCATTGTCGCGACGACAGCCGCCAACAGCTGCGGCACCAGCACCGTTGTGGTGGCCGTCGACAGCAGCAAGCACTGGGCAAGTGCCTGGGGCTCGCCGGCGAAGGCGGCTTCCGTCGCGGCGGGGGCCATTTGGACCTCGCCGCCGGCGAGGATGGGCGCGTGGATGCCGCACACCTGTTCCAGCAACAGCGTCTGGGGCAGGGCGGAGAAATGACTGTCGGCGGCGGTGGCGCCCGTCGCCGCGATCAGGCGGCGGGCGCTGTCCATGATCTGCGCGGCGGCAAGCCGGACGCCCTTGGGCTGCCCTGTCGTGCCGGAGGTGTAGATCAGCCGTTCGCCGTTGCGGACATGGTGGCGCACGGCTTCAACCGGCAGCGCGTCCAGCGCAAAGGCCGGGACGCCAAAGGGCCGCAGCCGGTCGAGGCTCGCGGCCTCCGTCACCACCGCGCCAGCACCCGAGTCCTGCAGGATGTGGCCAAGCTGCTGGGAAGAGAAGAACAGCGGCAGCGGCACCAGTGTCTTGCCGAGCAGGTAGCCTGCGATCTCGGTGGCGATGGCATCTGTTCCGTTGCGCAGCGCGACGGCGATCACCGGCGGCAGGGCGTCAAGACGCTCCGCCAGGCCCAGCGTGCGCTGGTGCAGCGCCCGGGCGGTAACGGTCGTGTCGCCGTTCCGGATGACCACCGCGTTCGGCGTCGCCGTGGCGCGGGCGATCAGGGCATCCAGCGTGGAATCAGACATGGGCTGCCTCGACCGCGGAACTCGCCGCCGGCGGGATGCGCAGCGCCGGGAAGTCGAGCACAGCAAGGACGCGCGGGTCGTGGCGATAGTAGTCGCCCCAGCGGTCCGGGTCGGCTATGCGCCCGGCCTGCGCGGGGCCAAGGTCGATCAACGGCAGGCCCATCCGCTGCAGCCGCATCCGCAGCCGCTCGACCGTGGTGAAGATCACCGCCCGCCGTCCTTCGCTGCGGCCAAGCTCGAGCACCGCGCGCAGCAGGGGCTGCATGCCGTCGGGGCTGGTGCTCGCGAGGCTGGTGATCTCGATCAGGTCCGTTGTGTCGAGGCGGGAGCCCACGGCGGCGGACAGCGCGGCTTCCACCGGCACGTCGAGATAGGCCTGCGAGAAGAAGCCTGTCGCGCTGTCGCGCAGCCCTGCCACCGCCACCGGCCGGTCCTGTTCCAGCACCGCGAGCAGGCGGTCGGGAAAGGACGGCACGCTGGCATGGTAGCAGCGCGCGAAGACCTGGCGGACGAGCGCCTCGCAGGCCGGCCGCAGCGCGCTGCCCGGCGGCACGAGCGTGAAGTCGGGCATGTCTACTGGCGCCGGTATTCGACGGGCGAGCCGTCAGACCCCGCCATCGTCAGGCGGGCGAGCAGGCCCTTTTCGTCGTACCAGACGTCGCGGACGAGATCGCCGCGGATGACGAAATGGTGGGCGGCCAGCGGGCCGCGCGGGCCTTGCAGGGTCTCGGGGCCGGCATCGCGGATGTCGACCGCCATGACACTGCCGTCGAGCGTGTTGAGGAGCCGGCCCTGGGCGAGGAAGCGGGCGTTCCACAGACTGCCAAGGCCCATCGCCTCGGCCGTGGTGTCATGGCCATCGGCATGGACAGCCAGGCGGTCGGCCTCGCCGCGGACGGCGAGCTGGTGCTTCTTGCCGTCGTCGTTGGTCTGGCTCGTCAGCGCGGTCAGCGCCTGCGCCTGCCAGGTCTCGTGTCCCTCATGGGTGAAGCGGTAGGCGGTGACGAAGGCGATCTTCACCGCCACGTTGGTGGCGATGTCGACCTTCGTGCTGTCGCCTTTCTGGTCGATGGCAATGACATGGGTGCCGATCTGGCTGTCGTTGCGCAGCACGTCGAAGCGGAGCGTTTCGGCCTGGGCGGGCAGCAGCCCGGCGAGCAGGGCGACGGCGGTGGCGGCGGCGATTCTGGCGATCATCACATCTCCTGCGCGGCGGGCCCATCGGGGGCGGGACCATGGCCGGGCAGGGGAAGAGTTACGCCTCTTGTCTGACGCAACTCTGACAGCGGGGCTGCGGCAGGGCGCCGCAGCAGGGGCTCAGTCGCCGCCGCTGCCCTCGCGCTCGCGGCCCGAGGTGGTCTTCAGCGGCAATTCGCGCAGGAACATCGCGAGGCACAGGTTGGTGAAGGCGAAGAGCGCGCAGATCAGGAAGGTCCAGTCGAAGGCGCGCACCACGCCCTGCGTTGCCGCGTCAAGCTGTGCCGCGGGTACCGGATCGAGCGCGGCGGACCCGCCGCGGATCACATGCAGGCCGGGCTCGGCGCCGAGGCCGGCGGCGTTGGGCAGCAGCGCCAGCTCGGCGTTGAGCTGGCTGATCAGCACCGACGACAGCAGCGCCACGCCGATGGCGCCGCCCATCGAGCGGAAGAAGGAGATCGAGGACGTGCCGGTGCCGAGGTCGCGCACCGCGACCGAATTCTGCACCGCCACCATCGTCACCGGCCCGACCAGGCCGCCGCCATAGCCGACCAGTGCGCCCGCCGCCATCAGCCACCAGGTGCCGCTGCCGGGCGCCGCCATGGCGAGCATGCCGGTGCCGATGGTGGTGAAGACAAGGCCGGTGATGGGCAGGAACTTGTAGCGGCCGAGCGCCGCCATGGTGCGCCCCGCGGTGATCGCGCCCATCGGTCCGGTCACGGTTAGCGGCAGCAGGAACAGCCCGGCCTCCGACGGTGACATGCGGTGCAGCACCTGGAGGAAGATCGGGATCATGATGACGAGCCCGAAATTGTTGGCGCTGAGCAGGAAGTTCATGCTGTTCGCCACCACATAGATGCGGTTCTGGAACAGGCGCGGTGGCAGGATGGGGTCGGCGGCGACGCGCTCGCGCAGCACCACGCCGATGCCCAGCACCACCGCCCCGGCGAGCAGGCCGAGCACGCGCGGTTCGCCCCAGCGCCCCTGCTGGCCGGCGATCGAAATGGCGAGGATCAGGCAGGCCACCGTGGCGACGATCAGCATGGCGCCGGCATAGTCGATGCGGTGGCGCACCCGCTTGACCACGAGGTGCTTCAGGGTGCGCTGCGACATGTAGAGCGCGGCGGCGCCGACGACGATGTTGAGCCAGAAGATATAGCGCCAGCTCAGGTGGTCGACGAACAGGCCGCCGACGATCGGCCCGGTCAGCATCGCCATGGTGAAGGCCGACGCGATATAGGGCTGGAAGCGGCCGCGTTCGCGCGGGCTGATCACGTCGGCGATGGTGGCATGCGCCATCGACACGAGGCCGCCGGCGCCGATGCCCTGGATGGTGCGGAAGATGATGAGTTGCACCATCGATTCGGCATTGGCCGAGCAGAAGGAGGCGGAGATGAAGATGCAGATGGCGATCTGCAGCATCGTCTTGCGGCCATAGAGGTCCGACAGCTTGCCGTAGATCGGCGTCGCCGCGGTCGAGGCGAGCAGGTAGGCCGCAATCACCCAGGAGAGGTAGGAGGCGCCGCCGATGTCGCGCGCGATGGTCGGCAGCGCGGTGGCGATGCTGGTCTGGTCGAAGGCGCCGAGGAACATGCCGAGCATCAGCCCGCTCAGGATGATCACCGTCTGCCGGTAGGTGAGCTTCGGCGGCGGGGCCGGGGGGACGGTGGGGGCGGTGTCGGACACGGGTGCGGGAACGGGCGGGCTCGGGAATGAACGGGCCGCGTCGGCAGCCGGGGCTGCAGCGAAACCGCGCGTCAGGGTCGAATGCGGGGACTGTTAGGAGTCCCGCTGGCCCCCCACAAGCGCGCAATGCTGTGGCCAAGCGGCACAGGGTTGCGCCGCGCGCAGGGCGGGCATGCCGGCCCGGCGCCTAGGCTTCGTCGCGCCGGCTTGCCGCCGCGGCGGCGCGGCCCGACATGGTCTTGAGCGGCAGTTCGCGCAGGAACAGCGTCGCGATCAGGGTGAGGAAACTCAGCCCCGCCGCGACGCCGAAGGCCCAGGTGAAGGCGGCGCCCACGGCGTCGCCGGCGAGCGCCCGCTGCAGCGGCGGCAGCGGGGCGAGCGCCGCCGCGCCGCCGCGGATGACGGTGAGGCCCGGTTCCGGGCCGAGCGCGCCAAGGCCGGGCTGCGCCAGCAGGTAGCCGTTCATCTGCGCGATCAGCACGGCGGAGACGAGCGCGACGCCGAAGGCGCCGCCCATCGAGCGGAAGAAGGAGATCGACGAGGTGCCGGTGCCAAGGTCGCGCACCTCGACCGAATTCTGCACCGCCACCATCGTCACCGGGCCCGCAAGGCCGCCGCCCATGCCGGCAAAGGCCATCAGCGCGGCAATCCACATCACCGGGGTGCCCGGCGTGACGAACATCATCAGCGTGGTGCCGAGCGTGGTGAAGACAAGGCCGGCGATGGGCAGCACGCGGTAGCGCCCGGTGCGCGTGATGATCATCCCGCAGACCGCCGCGCCGGCCGTGCCGGTGATCATGAAGGGGATCAGCAGCAACCCGGCCTGGCTTGCCGGCAGCTGGAACTGGATCTGCAGGTAGAGCGGGATGAGGATGATGAGGCCGAAGTTATTGGCGCTCAGGATCG
>CANJEJ010000105.1 GCA_947473325.1 Alphaproteobacteria bacterium
AGGCCGCCTGCTTCATCCTGTGTTTCATCAATCGCCCCTCCTCATGCAGGCCTTGGCGGCGCTGCTTTCCTGAGCGGCAAGGGTAGACCAATCCGCCACGCTATAGAACACGGCATCATGCAGGAGTGCGGCTCACGGTCACGCGAGGGAGAAAAAAGGGCGGCCAGAGGCCGCCCTTTTGCACGCTATCTATATAGTCCTAACGCATCCATACGCATTAGAAGGACATGTTCTCGTAGACAAGCACGCGGTTCCAGTTGGTGAAACCCTGCACTCGTTTCGCGACGCCGAAGATGTCCTTGCCGTTGAGCACGGCAATCGACAGGGCATCTTCGTTGGAGCGCTTCATCAACTCCTTGAGCAGGGCCTCACGCTTGCCGCGGTCCATCTCCTTGGCCTGCGCATCGATCAAGGCAGTATGCTCTTCGATGCAGATGAACTTCTGCGGGCGCTGGCAGGAGTACCAGCTGAACGGTCCCGAAGCGTCCATCACCGGATCGACGAGATAAGAGAATCCCGTCGCCTCGCCTTCCCAGCTCTTGCCGGTCAGCTTCTTCAGCCAGTCGGCAAAGACGAGCGGCCGCAGGTCCACCTTGATTCCCACCTGGCCCAGCTGGTCGACCATGTACTGGTAGATTTCCTTGTCGTTTGCGATGGCGCCGACGATGACCTCGGCCACCATGTTGAAGCCGTTCGGATATCCCGCCTGCGTCAGCAACGCCCGCGCCTTGGCAGGATCATAGGGATAGGGCTTCACATCGGGGTTGTAGCCGAAGGTCTGCGGGTTGGCGGGCTGGCTTGCCGGTTCGGTGACGCCGCCGAACAGATCCTTGACGATCGCCTCGCGATTGATTGCGTAGTTGGCCGCCTGCCGGACCTCTTTCTTCGCGAAGGGCGTCTTGCCGCCCCACTTCTTCTGGTCGGGCGAAAAGTCCTCGCTGAAATAGGCGAAGGACATGATGTTGGGTGCGTTATCCGCCCGCGCGACATGGCCGGCGGTCACGATCGTCTTCATGTCATCGGGGTTCATGTTGGTGACGATATCGACCTGGCCAGAGACCAGCGCCTGAACCCGCGCCACCTGCTCCTGCAACTCGATGATGCGGAGGTTCTTGATCTTGCCCGGCCGCCAGCTCTTGTCATGCGCGGTGAACAGGCCTTCGCTATCGGTCCAGGACACCGGCTTCCACGGACCCGACGTCACCGGCCTTGCCGTGTAGGCCTCGGTGCCCATGTCCTTCCACGCCTTCATCTCGGCGACATAGAAGCGCGCAAGCTGACCGGGCCAGATCGGGTTGGGCAGCTTGGTCACGAAGTCGACGGTGTAGTCATCGACCTTCTTCCACTCCGCCAGACCGAGCCCGAAGGCGGTCCAGACGCCGGCAGTCTTCCCGTCCGTCGACAGGTAGTTGAACATGGCGATGACGTTGTCGGCGTTGTTCTTCGTACCGTTCGAAAACTCGACATCCTTGCGGAAGGTGAAGCGCCAGGTCGTCGGGTTGACGAGTTCCCACCTCTCGGCGGCGAAGGGAATCACCCGCGCCTTGTCATCGACACGCGTGATGCTGTCGAACACGCCTTCCCACCAGTACATGCTGGGCACGCCACTGCCGGACGAATAGACATTGCCGCGGTTCGGCGCGCGTGAATACATGCCGACCCGCAGTGTGTCGCGCGCGTCCTGAGCATGAGCTTCAATGGAATTGAGTTCGAGGCTTCCGGCCGCGAAGACCGCAACAGCGGTGGCCAGGCAACGCAAAGCAATCCTGTTCATGGACCCTCCTGTCGCCGGCGTCTGGCCGCGGCCTGCATGGGCCTGGGCTCCTGCCGGCAAGCCAAGAATAGGCCCAATCGCCGGTATACTCTCGACCTGCTGCAGCGAGCCCTGCCTGCGATCAGCCCGGTCCGAAAAGCTCGGCGAGACGCCCGGCCTGTGCGACCACCCCGGCGGGCGGCTTCGGCGAGATGGCCAAGCCCGCCGGGGCAAGCAATGCCTTGGCATGGTCACTGGCCGGATCCCTCTCGCCGGCCAGCAGATGGCCGCGCAATCCGGCAGGGACGCTGCCATTCCAGGACAGGGCCGCACGGGTGAAGTCACCATGATGGGGCGGATTCTTCAACGTCTCGACCAGCCGCAATTGCAATTCGACCGCGTCGAGCGCCGGATCGACCCAACGGACAGCGGCGCGCTCGCGCTTGTACCAGGGCCAGAACAGCGCGCGATCCCGCAAGCGATGCCAGGCGCTGAGCAGGTGGGCGCCATCGGTCGTCGGCGCCAGCGCTGGCGTGTAATGCGCAAGCAGATCGGCGCGCTCCGTCGCCTCAGCGATCACCGGCGCATCGAGAACAAGCGTCTTGAAGCGCTGTGGCTGGCTGCGAGCCAGTTCCAGCGCCAGCGGGGTCGCAAGGTCGCGCGCGTAGAGGTCGGCTTGCTCTACGCCGAGGGCGAGCAGAGCCGCCTCAACCGCGGCACGATAGCCCTGCAGATCGGCGCCGCCTGCGGGCAGAGGATCGGAATCGCCGACGCCGGGAAGATCGAGCGCGATCAGCGGCCGGTTGCCCGGCCATGCCGCCATCAATGGAACCAGCAGCGCCGAGGACTCCATGTCGCCATGCAGCAGCACGATCGGCCTGCCCTGCCCGGCACGCTGGCGCACGAGAATCTGGCCACCACCGCCGGAGACATAGCCGCGGGCTATGCCGGTTGACGGTGGGCGCTCCGCCGGCACTGGCGGTGCCGCGGCAAGCTGCGGCGCGGCCCGATCGAGCGTCCGGTTCATCGCCGCAAGCCAGGGCGTCTTGTCGGCGGGCACAGCCACCACCTCCACCACCGGCGGCACGTCCTTTACGCGTTCCAGCATGGGCGCGAGAATATCGCTCGCGCTGGCGAGGATCAGCGTCGGCACTGTGAGCGCCCGCACCGCTGGCAAGGTCGGGTGGCTGAAGGCCGCCTGGTAGCCTTTGCGATAGCCCCAGCCGGGCACCATTTTCCACTGCACGACCTGGTGCGTGTAATCGGGACTCGGCATGGTGTTGCCGAGGCGGCGATCCTTTTCCCAGCGGAACCAGGGGTAAAACAGCATCTGGTCGCGCGTGTGCTGCCAGGCCCAGGCCAGGTGACCGCCATCGGCCGTCGGCTCGAATGGCGGTGCGTAGCGCGCCAGCAGCTCCTTGCGTTCGTCGTCGGTGTAGAAGGAAATGCCGTCGAGCAGGCAGAGCGCGACGCGCTGCGGATGGCGGCGGGCAAATTCCAGCGCGATATGCGCGCCCGTATGCGTGCCATAGACGACGACCTTGGTCAGGCCAAGGGCATCGGCAAAGGGCACCGCCGCGTCGGCATATTCCTCGATGGTCGGGTATTCCTGCGGCAGCGGGTCGGAGCTGCCATAGCCCGGCGTGTCGGGCGCGATGATGGTGAAGCGGTCGGCAAAGACTTCAAGATGCGGCAGCACGAAGGCGCCGGTCTGCGGGCTGGAATGGAAAGCGAGGATCGGCGGCCCCTTCCCGCCCCGGCGATAGTGAACCTGCCGGTTGCCGACGGAAACATAGTGGCGGCGCGCTTCCATGAAACAATCCTTGCTCAAGAAAAGGGGTCAGCGCCAATCGGCGATGACGTCGTTCAGCGAGACAATCTGGGCAAATCCCCAGCGCAGCGCGGTCAGCGCCGCGGCATGGCGGGCGGGATCGACCTCTCCCACCGCGTCGGACACGACGAAGGTGCGAAAATCGAGCTGGGCGGCATCCCGTGCCGTCGACTCGATGCACATGTTGGTGGTGACGCCGCAGACGACCAGCGATTCGATGCCGCGGGCTCGCAGCTCCTTCTCGAGAGGCGTGCGGATGAACGAGCTCATCCGCGTCTTCTCGATGACGAGTTCACCCGGCGCCGGGGCGAGCGCGGGCACAATCTCCGCATCCCATGAGCCCTCGGGGCATACCTGCGCATCCTTGAGGCGCTGCATCACCTCGGTGGGCCGCACCCCGCTGTTGCTGAAGTCCCGGGCATAGACCAGGCGCGAATAAATCACCGGCACACCTTTTTCCCGCGCTGCCCCGATCAGCGCGCGGCAAGGTTCGATGGTGGCGGTGAGGGCGGATATATCGAGGCCAAGCCTCACATGCGAGCCCCTGGGGTCGCACATCCCGTTCTGCATGTCGACGCACAGGACGGCGGTGTTCTGCTGTGGAATTTTCACGCGGTCGGCCATGCCGCATCCTAGGCAAAAAGACCGGGGGCGGGTCAAGGATTGCCGGTTGCCGCCGGAAAAGAAACGGCGCCGGCCTCTCGACCGGCGCCGTGGTCAGAAGACCGAAGCGGGCTGTTACGGGGCCAGCTTCAAGTCGTAGTAGCGCAGCGAGAGTTCCGGATAGGCGCTCGCACCCGAGAGCTTGTCCGTCATCGCCCACTGGATCTTGTTCTCCGTGATCGGAACGACGACCACGTCTTCCATCAGCTTCTTCTGGATCGCAAACAGCGTCGCATTGCGCTTCGTCGTGTCCAGCTCGTTCTTCGCCTGCTGGAAGTACGAGTTGTCGACGAAGTCGCTGCTGTAGCGCGAGTAGTTGCTGATGCCGCCCTTGGCCGGCGTGATGTAGAACAACTGGGTGGCGTAGTTGCCGTCGATGCCGATCGACTTCGAGAAGTCGAGGATCGACATTTCCAGTTCCTTCTTCACCGTGTTCTTGTCGGTGAACTGGCTCATCGGCATCGGATTCAGCTTCATCGGGATGCCGATCTGCTGCATCGCGCTGGCGATGATGGTCGCCGCCGGCCCGACGATGGGTTCGCGCTCCGACGGATAGGAGAGCAGGAAGGCGTTCGGGAACGCTTCCAGCCCCTTGCCGTCCGGATAACCGGCCTTCGCCAGGTGTTCCTTCGCCTTGGCCATGTCCTGGTCATAGACGACGCCGGTGTTGGCATAGCCCGGGAAGAAGGACTGCATGACGCCGTTCCACTTCACCGCCTGGCCCTGGTAGACGTCCTTGACGATCTGGTCGCGCGGCATCGCATAGGCGATCGCCTTGCGCAGGTCGAGGTTGTCGAACGGCTTCGTGCCCCAGTTCATGTAGAACACGGTGCCGGCGTTGGCTTCGGCCGAGACAACCTTGATGCCACGCGCGCCGCGCAGCGAGTCGAACTCACGATAGGTGAGGTTTTCGGCAAGGTGCGCCTGGCCGGTGCGCAGGATGGTCACGCGCTGGCTCGACTGCGGGATCTTGCGGATCAGGACGCGGTCGACGTCAGCCTTGCCGCCGTAATACGGCACATTGGCGGCCAGGGTGAACTCCTTGTCCTTTTCCCACTTCTCCATGCAGTAGGGACCGAAGGAATGGATCGCCGTGGTATTGGCATAGGCCTGCGAATACGGATCGTCCGCCGTCGCACCCTTTTCCATCCCTTCCTTGTCGAACATCAGCAGGGCGAAGATGGTGAACACCGGCAGCAACAGATGGTTGTCCGCCGCGAGACGGAACTGCACGGTGTAGTCATCGATCTTCTTCACTTCGTCGCCAAGCTTGGTTTCGTCGCTCTTGGCGACGCGCTCGGTGCCCTTGGCGGTATCGATAATCTTCTGGGCCGCTGCCGTATCGACGCGAATCGCTGTCGCGACCTTGTCGGCCGAAGCTTCCGCCAGCGCCTGGCGGGTCCTGATGTCGGCGTTGGCGAGCGACGAGATCTGCTGCGGCGTCGTGCCCGGTACCTCGACCAGGTCGGCCGGCAGGTTCAGGCGCTGGATGTTGCGCCAGGCAGCGAACTGGCCCGGAAGCGCGGGCGTGAACTTGTCGAGCGAGGCGACGTTCGACAGGAACCATGCGGTCACGGCCTGGCCGCTCACCGTCTTGGCACGCTGCATCGTGTAGAGCACGTCGTCGGCATTGAACGTGGCGCCGCCACAGCCCTTCACATCCTTGCGGAGCTTGAGCGTCCAGGTCTTGCTCGGCGCGTCATAGCTGAAGGATTCGGCGAGGCGGCCTTCCATCTGCGTATAGTCGTAGATCTTGCCGCCATCCGGCGTCAGCGACTTCACCTTGTAGAACACCAGCGGTTCCATGAGGTTCATCGTCGCCATCTGGGTCGAAGGCGAGGACGCATTCGGGCCGTCGTAATTCAGGGTCGCAGGAACGTCTTCAGCCAGGACAAGGATGTCCTTGGCGGATGCCGCGCCGGCTAGCGCGGCAGTTACCGCCAGCGGCGCCACAAAACTAAGCCATTTGTTCAAAGCAGTTCTCCATCAAGCGCCCGAAGGCGAGCAGACGCGCACGCCCCGATGGCGTCGCGATGCGTTCCAGAAAGTTACGAAGCGGACCGACAATCGGCCCTGTCTCCCTCACGACCGGTCTGCGCCGGCTTCTGTAGGGGCATTCTAGCGCGGTTCACCCTTGCCGACCGAGTGGCAAACAGGCCTATCCACATAACAAGATTGGTAAATCTGCCGGATCGTGCAGCCGCGGCCAAAAGAAAACGGCGCCGGTCTTTCGACCGGCGCCGCCTTCGTCAGAGATACAGAAGCTGCTACGGAGCGAGCTTCATGTCGTGATAACGCACCGACAGTTCGGGATACGCGGTCACGCCCGAGAGCTTTTCCGTCATCGCCCACTGCAGCTTGTTTTCCGTGATCGGGATGACGACCACGTCGTCCATCAGCTGCTTCTGGATGGCAGCCTGGGCCGCGTTGCGCTTGACCGGATCCAGCTCGTTCTTTGCCTTTTCGAAGAAGGTCGAGTCGACGAGGTCGTTGCTGTAGCGGCCGTAGTTGCTGATGCCACCCTTGGCGCCCGTGATGTAGAGGAGCTGGATGGCGTAGTTGCCGTCAATGCCGATCGACTTCGAGAAGTCGTTGATCGTGATTTCCAGATCCTTCTTCACCAGGTTGCGGTCGGTGAACTGATTGACCGGCATCGGGTTGAGCTTCATCGGAATGCCGACCTGCTGCATCGCGCTGGCGATGATGGTCGCCGCCGGCCCGATGACGCTTTCACGCTCGCTGGCATAGGAAAGCAGGAAGGCATTCGGGAACGCCTCCAGCCCCTTGCCGTCCGGATAGCCGGCCTTCGCCAGGTGTTCCTTGGCCTTGGCGATATTCTGGTCGTATTTGATCGCGTCGCTGGAATAGCCCGGGAAGAACGACAGGAAGGCGCCGTAGGCCGGGTTCGCCTGGTTCTGGTAGATGTCCTTCATGATCTGCTCGCGCGGCATGGCATAAGCCATGGCCTTGCGCAGATCGACGTTGTCGAAGGGCTTCACACCCCAGTTCATCTGGAACAGGGTCGAGGCATTCGCGTCCGACGCCACAACCTTGAGGCCGCGCACGCCACGGAGCGAGTCAAACTCCTTGTAGGACAGGGCTTCGACCATGTGGGCCTGGCCGGTGCGCAGGATGGTCAGGCGCTGGCTCGACTGCGGGATCTTGCGGATCACGACGCGGTCGATATCCGCCTTGCCGCCGTAATAGGCGGTGTTGGCGGCCATTGTGAATTCCTTGTCCTTTTCCCACTTTTCCACGCAGTAGGGCCCGAAGCTGGCCATGCCCGTGTTGTTGACGAAGACATGCGACCACGGATCCTCCGCCGTCGCCGCCTTTTCCATGCCTTCCTTGTCATACATCAGGAGGGCGAAGATGGTGAGCACCGGCAACAGCAGGTGATTGTCCGCGCCAAGCTTGAACTGGACGGTGTAGTCGTCGATCTTCTTGACCTCGTCACCGAGCTTGGTTTCATCGACCTTCGAAACCCGCTCCGTGCCCTTGGCCGCATCGACGATCTTCTGGGCCGCCTCGTTGTTCACGCGGACAGCCGCAGCAACCTTCTCGACGCCGGCATCGACGATGCCCTGCCGGGTCTTGATGTCGGCATTGCCGAGCGACGAGATCTGCTGAACCGTCACGCCGGGAATTTCGACCATGTCGGCGGGCAGCTGCAGCCGGGCGATATTGCGCCATGCCGCGAACTGGCCGAGCAGGTTGGCGCCGTATTTGTCGACCGAGGCAACGTTGGACAGGAACCATCCGGTCACGGCCTGGCCGCTCACCGTCTTGGCGCGCTGCATCGTGTAGATGACGTCGTCGGCATTGAAGTTGGCGCCACCGCAACCCTTCACGTTCTGGCGCAGCTTGAAGGTCCAGGTCTTGCTGGGCGCATCATAGGTGAAGGATTCGGCAAGGCGGCCTTCGAACTGCGTGTAGTCAAAGAGCTTGCCGCCGTCTGGCGTCAGCCCCTTCGTCTTGTAGAACACCAGCGGTTCCTGGGTGTTCATGGTGCCCATCTGGGTCGAGGGCGACGAGGCGTTCGGGCCGTCATAGTTGAGGCTCGACGGCACGTCTTCGGACAGGACAAGAATGTCCTTGGCCGACACGGGGCTGGCCAGCGCGGCCATCACCGCCACCGGCGCTGCAAAACTAAGCCATTTATTCAAAGCGACCTCCCATCATGGTGCCCGAAGGCATAAGAAAGCGGTCGCCGCCGTGGCGCCGCTGAGAATCTTGGAAACTGCGTAAACGGCTGTGTTCCAGCCGGACCTCCCTCACTCCCGATCTGCGTCGGGTTCACAGTGGATCGCATCATAGCTCTGCCGCGGCGGAAGGACGAGAGGTATGCAGTCCTAACAGCCAAAAAGAAGGGCCCCTCTTGCGAGGGGCCCTGGCAGAAAGCCTGTTTGCTCGGCCAGCTCAGCTTTTGACCGGGGCCGTCAGGCCGGTGGTCTTGCCAATGGTGTCATTGAACTTCTTCGCGCAGTCCGCGCCGCAACGCTCGGCCCAGCGGGGGATGACGGTCTCCAGCATCACCTTCTTGAGCAGCGCAATGTCGGCCGCCGTGGCGTTGTGGCGAGCCATGCCGCCGTTCGGGCCTTCCGAGCAAGGGCCAGACGTGTTGCAGTTGATCCCGAGCTCGCCTTCCTTCTTGTTGAGCTCGAACATTTCCTTCTCGCGGACCTTCATCGTGTCCTCGATCAGCTTGCGGATGCCGGGGTCCATCTTGTTCCACTCGGCAATGTTCACCACCGTCATGCCGGCCGCGAAGTTGACCGGCAGGGTATACAGGTGCTTGGCCGATTCGTACCACTTGGCCGAATAGCCGCCGAGGGTGCCGGTGATGGCGCAGTCGATCACGCCGGTCTGCAGCGCCTGCTGCACTTCGGTGAAGGAAAGCGGCACGCCGGTAGCGCCGAGCGCCGACAGGAAGTCCGCCTGCGACACGCCCGAACTGCGCATCTTCAGGCCCTTGAAATCGGCCAGGCTCTTCACTTCCTTGCGGCAGTAGAAGATCTGCTCCTGGTAGGACTGCATGGTCAGGACCTTGAGGCCATATTCCTTGGCGTAGAACTCCTCAATGACCGGACGGAAGGCCATCGTCACCTTCCAGAAATCATCGAGAGTCGGCGACAGGCCGGACAGGTCGGTGGCGTCGTTGATCGGGGCATCGCCCGACACATGGCCAAGCTGGCCGGTGCCGAATTGCGCGACGCCACGCTGCACGAGGCGGAACACTTCCGGCCCCTTCAGGCTCATTTCGTCCCAGCCCTTGAAGTTCGCCACGATGGCGCCGTTCGAGGACTTGTTCAGCAGCTCGGTCCAGTAGGGCTTCTCGATCTGCTTGAACTGGGTCGTGATGCTGATGTTGCCGATGACGTTCACATTCGTCTTCGGCAGGTTCTGGGCAAAGGCGGCCGTGGCGGCCATGCTGCCCGCGACAGCGACGGCCCCGAGCAGGGCCAGCATGCGTTGCTTCATAATCGTTCTATCCTCCCGTTTGCGATTAAAGGTTCGCTCTATTTCCGGCGCGCATCCTAGCGCGGCCGGAAGCCATCGAACGCCAGAAAATCAGTTTGTCCCCCTTACGGCACCCGGCAGCCACAGGGCGAGTTCCGGAAATGCCATGAGAATCAGGATCAAGAGCACCATCATCACAACAAAGGGAACCGATCCCAGCGCGACATCGCGGAAGGGCCCCTTGCCGCGGACGGCCTGCACCACGAACAGGTTCATGCCAATCGGCGGCGTGATGAGGGCGGCCTCGATCAGGATGATGAAGACGACCCCGAACCACACCGGGTCATAACCCAAGGCCATGATGGCGGGCACCACGATGGGTGTCGTCGCCACCATCAGCGACAGCGTCTCCATGAACATGCCGAGGATCAGGTAAAGCACCACGATCATCAGCATGGAAATGGTGGGCGACCAGGGCAGATCCTTCATGAACTGGGTGATGGCCTGGTTCACGCCGATGCTGGCCAGCACGAAATTGAGGAAGAAGGCCACCGTGACGATCAGCGCCACCATCGCGGTGGTCTTCATCGTCCCTTCGAAGGCGGTGAGGAAAACCCGCAGGCTGAGAGCCTTCCGGGCGAATCCAAGTCCGATCGTCGCGATCACGCCCAGCGAGGCAGCCTCGGTAGGCGTCGCCCAGCCGGCATAAATCGACCCGACCACCACCAGGAACAGGAAGATCGGCGGAAGCAGGTAGGGCAGCGTGGTGATGCGCTCTTTCCAGCTGGCCCGGCGGCGCTCGGAACCAAGCGACGGCTTGAAGACGCAGGCCAGGAAGATGAACAGCGAGAACAGCGCCGCCAGCGTGAAGCCCGGAATCGTCGCCGCCAGATACAGCGTCGGAATCGACTGCTCCGCCAGCACGCCATACAGGATCATGTTGATACTCGGCGGAATCAAAATGCCAAGCGTACCGCCGGCGGCAATCGAGCCAAGGAACAGCGCAGGGTTATAGCCGCCGCGTTCGATGTTGGGGATGGCGACCGTGCCGATGGTGGCCGCCGTCGCCACGCTTGAGCCCGACGTGGCCGCAAACATCGCGCTGGCCGCCACGTTGGTGTGCATCAGGCCGCCGGGAATCCAGCTCACCCATTTGTCGAGGGCAAGGAACATGTCGGCGGCAATGCCGGTGCGCAACATGATCTCGCCCATCAGGATGAAGAGCGGCACGGCCACCAGTACGAAGTCGGTGCTGGAGGACCAGGCGATTTCGCCGAAGGCAGGCATCAGCGGGAAGAAGGAAAACACCTCGGACAGGGTGTAGGCGAGGATGCCCAACACCGACGCGACATAGATGCCCGAGACAACAAGCGCCAGCAGGATGGCGGCGGAGAACCAGATCATTGCTTGATCTCCACGATTTCGGCTGCGGCCAGCCCTTCGCGGCTTTCCTCCAGCGCTTCCTTGATGCCGTCTTCAATGCCCATCACCGCCTGCACTTCCTGCATTCGACCACGCGCCAGCAGAACAATGCCGCGCAGCGAGTAGATGCCGGCGACAAAGGCAAACCAGGTCAGGCCGAGCGCCCAGATGCCCTGCGGGATCGCGAGCAGTATCTGCAGGTCTGAGGCCGAGCGTGCATTCATCCGCATGGCCGTGCGGAACATTTCCCAGCCGTAATAGGCAAAGACCAGCGCAAGGCCAAACAGGGCCAGCATGGCGATCACGTCCAGCACTGCCCGCACCGATGTCGGCAAACGAACGATCACGACATCAATGCGAATGTGCGTCTTGCTTGTCAGGGCGAAGGAAAAGGCAAAGGCGACGGCGATCGCGTAGCCATAGACCGACAGTTCCAGACTCTCGAACGCCGTGACGTTGAAGAGATTGCGCCCCAGCACATCGAACGTCACCAGAACGGCGCTGGCCAGGATGATGCC
>CANJEJ010000106.1 GCA_947473325.1 Alphaproteobacteria bacterium
CCATGGCGCCCTACCCCCACCTGCTGTCGCCGATCCAGCTTGGCCCCGTCACGCTGCGCAACCGCGCCGTTGTCAGCGGCCATTCGATGAACCATGGCGCGACAACACCCGGTATCACCCCGCGCAGCCATGCCTATCTCGTCGCCCGGGCGCGCGGCGGGGCGGGTATGGTCGGCATCGAATCAGCGCCCGTCCACATCACGTCGCGCCAGCCGGCCAGCGCGGTCGAACTGTTTCTCGACGAGGTGATGCCTTCCCTGACAGCGCTGGCCAACGATGTGCACGCGGCCGGCGCGAAGCTGTCGGTCATTCTCTGGCATGGCGGCCACAACATCACCCACCGCAACGGACAGCATGCGCTGGCACCGTCGGCGATACCGGGACCGCGCACCCGGGAGATCGCCCGCGTGATGACCGAGGACGACATCAGGGAGATCGTCGCCGCCTATGGCTCCTCCGCCCGGCGCGCGGTCGAAGCCGGGGTGGACGTGCTGGAAGTACAGACGGCCACCAACTACCTGCTGGGCTCCTTCCTGTCGCCGACGCTCAACCGGCGCACGGACCGTTATGGCGGCTCGCTGGAGAACCGTACCCGCATCGTTTGCGAGATCCTGGAAGAGGTCCGCCGCCAGGCCGGGCCGAAGGTCGCGGTCGGGGTCCGCACCTCGATCGCCCATTTCATCCCGATGGATCCGAACAGCTATGGCCTCGAGCAATCGCTGGAGGCGATGGCGTACCTGGCCGCGCGCGGCCTGCTCGATTATGTGAGCCTGATGACCGGCTCGCACTGGTCCTTCGCCGACGCGCTGCCAACAATGACCAAGGCGCGGCCGCAGATCGCCGACCAGGCCGCCATCTTCCGCCGCACCCTGAACATCCCCGTCACTGTCGCCGGCCGCATCCGCACGGCGGTCGAGGCAGAAACGATCCTCGCCACCGGCCAGGCCGACGTCATCGCCATGGCGCGCACCTGGATCGCCGAGCCCGACTGGCTCAACAAGATCGCCGAAGGCCGCGAGGACGAAATCCGCCCCTGCATGACCTGCAACCAGGCCTGCCTCGGCTTCATGGCGCGCGGCCTGCCGGGCAGTTGCGTGATCAACCCCGCCGCCGGCCGCGAACTCGACCTGCCCCTCCCCCGACCTACCGACAAGCCGCGGCGTCTGGCCGTTATCGGCGGCGGCCCGGCAGGTCTCGAATTCGCCCGCGTCGCGGCGCTGCGCGGCCACCGCGTCACGCTTTATGAAGCGACGAGCAGGCTGGGCGGTCAGATGCGCTGGGCGGCGGAAGCACCGAACCGCGCCGAGATGCTGCCCGCGCTCGACTGGTGGGAGCGCGAGCTCACCCGCCTGCAGGTGCGTGTCGAACGCAACCGCTCCATCAAGGCGGGCGAACCCCTGGACGCCGACGAGGTGGTGTGGGCGATCGGCAGCGAGCCGTCCTCGGTTGCCGTATGGCGCCTGCGGCCGCACCTTGCAACGCGGGCCATACCCGGCACCGAGCAGGCCGTGCATGGCCGCGACATCTTCGCCGGTACCGCAAGCGTGCAGGGCAAGGTGCTGGTCATCGACGAGGAAGGCAGCTGGGCGGCGGTGTCACTGGCCGAGACGCTGGCGGCAGCCCCGGGCGTGCAATCCGTGACCGTGACGACCAGCGATGTCGGGCTCGGCAGCGGCGACCTCGCCTTCACCTATGAAGATGCCGACGTGCAGAAGCGGCTGCGCGAGAACGGCATCAAGGTCGAAGGCGGTCGGCTGGTCGACAAAGTGGAAGGTGGGATGGCAAGCCTCGCCAACGGCGGCACATTGGGGCCGTTTGACGCCGTCGTGCTGTCGACGGGTAGCCTGCCGCGCGCAACGCCGCACGGCGCCCATGTCATCGGCGACTGCCTGTCGCCCCGCGGCTTCTGGGCCGCGACCACCGACGCCGCGCGGCTTGCCCGCGTACTTTGAATTCAAGACCAATCGACGGAGCCGACCATGCCCAAGGTAAAAGCCGACAAGTGCGACATCTACTATGAGGTGCATGGCGACAAGAAGGATGTGCTCGTGCTGGGCCACGGCGGCTCGGGCAACACCTTGTCCTGGTTCCCCAACGTGCCCGGCCTGCTGGAACAGTATCGCGTGATCCTGTTTGACCATCGCGGCTATCACCGCTCGCCCTGTCCGGCCGAAGACGTGCATGTGAAGTATTTCGCCAACGACCTGTTCGCGATCATGGACCAGGAGAAGATCGAGCGCGCCGCCATCGCCGGCCATGCGCTGGGCGCGTGGACGGCACTCGACGCCGGCCGCAACGCGCAGCGCGTCTGGGCCAGCGTGCTGTCGGCGAGTGCAGGAGGCGTCATTCCGCCCGGCATTTCGCAGGCGTTCAAGACCGGGCCCGGCCGCCATGTCGGCACTGTCACGCTGCGGCCTTTCGTGGTCGCCCCCAGCTTTGTCGAGAAGCGGCCCGACATGATGTTCCTGGCCGCGCAAATCGCGCGCCTGAATGACTCACCGCCCGACCCGAACAAGATCATGCTCGACCCCGCCATCGCCGTGAAACCGGAGTCGCTGAAGGGCTACAAGACGCCGACGCTGGTGATCGCCGGCGAGGAAAGCCAGATCATCCCGCATGCCGATCTGAAGGCCGCCGCGGCGCTGATTCCCGGATCCGAGTTCTACGTCATGCCGGGCGTCGGCCATTCGCCGGCCTGGGAGAATCCGGCTCTTTACAACCAGGTCGTGCTCGACTTCCTCGCGCGACACCGCCCGCGCTAACGCGAGAGGAACCTGACAATCCGCCGGGCCGCCTCCTCCGGCTGCTCGATGACCAGGTAGTGGCCGCATTGGGTGAGGATCGAGACCTCGCAGCCCGGCAGCATGCTGCGGATCTGGGCGAATCCGGCGCCGCTGCCCGCCGGCTGGTAAGGCGTCATGTTGTCCTCGTCGCCGCCAAGCAGAAGCGTCGGCGACTTCACGATGGCCACGAGCGGCGTCAGATCGGTGCGCTCGATCATCTCGGTGCCGGCGATGAAAGCCTCCGGCTTGGTCCGGGCAAAGGCGGTGCGCATGGTTTCCATCTGCCCCGCCGCCTCGGGCCGCTCGTGATAGCTGCGCGCGAAACCCGCCACCGCGGTCAGGTCGGCGACCGCCGCCATGCCGCTGTCGCGCGCCGCGCGCTTCCATGTGCCACGCATGATCCGCGCGGCCTGGTCATAGCGGGTGAGGAAGCAGCTCAGCACCAGACGGTCGATGAGTTCGGGATGATTGGCGGCGAGTGCCAGACCCACCATCGCGCCAAAGGACGTGCCATGGACATGCACGCGTTCGAAACCGGCGGCACGGATGAACTGCGCCACCAGCGCAGCCAGGCTGGACATGTCCTTCGCCGCCGCGCCGGTACTTTCGCCGAAGCCGGGCAGGTCAAAATCGATGACCTGCACATGCGGCGTCATCAGCGGCGTCAGCTTCTCGAAATTGCGGTGGCCAAAGGCCGAGCCGTGGATGTGGAGCAGCGGCGCCCCCTTGCCTTCGATCCGGTACCAGATCGTCTCGCCGCCCGGCAGCGTCGCCAAACTCATTCCATGCCCTTCCCTGTTGCCGGGGCAGTCTAGAGCAGCCACCACCGATCCGCTGCACGGCAAGTGACCGTCCGGATTCCCGCTGCTAAGGTCGGCTGCCCATGACCGTCTCCACCCTGTCCCCGTCGTCCATCGAAACCCGTTATTCCTGGCAGCGCCTCGTGGCGGCTGGAGGAATTGGCACGGTCGGCGGCGTCGGCATGTGGTCTGTGGTGGTGATCCTGCCCGCGATCCAGGCTGAATTCGGCGCCGCCCGCGCCGATGCCACTCTGCCCTATACCGCCAGCATGATCGGCTTCGCCCTGGGCGGCGTGGCGATGGGGCGCCTGGTCGACCGCTTCGGCGCCTTCCGGCCCGTGCTTGCCGGCACCGTCGCGCTGGCGCTCGGCTATGTGCTGGCGGCGCAGGCAGCAAGCCTGTGGCAGTTCGCGCTGATCCACGCCCTGCTCGTCAGCTTCTTCGGCGGCGGCGTGATGTTCGGGCCGCTGATCGCCGACACCTCGCAATGGTTTGACCGCAACCGCGGCATCGCCGTGGCGCTCTGCGCCTCCGGCAACTATGCGGCGGGCGCGATCTGGCCGCCGCTGATCCAGAATTCCGTGGAATCCTTCGGCTGGCGGCCGACGCTGACGGGCCTTGGCTTCATCTGCCTGGCGATCGTCGTGCCACTTTCCTTCGTGCTGCGCCGCAAGCCAGCGACCACGCTGGGCAACGGCGATCCGCTGCCGCCCGTGGCCCAACACCGGACTATCGCCGGGCTGCCACCGAACGGCCTGCTGGCGCTGCTCTGCATCGCCGGCGTCGGCTGTTGCGTCGCCATGTCGATGCCTCAGGTGCATATCGTTGCCTATTGCGGCGACCTCGGCTTCGGCGTGGCGCGCGGCGCCGAGATGCTGTCGCTGATGCTTGGCTTCGGCATTGTCAGCCGCATTGCCTCCGGCATCGTCGCCGACCGCATCGGCGGCCTGCCGACGCTGCTGATCGGTTCAGTGCTGCAGGCGGTCGCGCTGTTGCTCTATTTCCTGTTCGACGGGCTCACGTCGCTCTACGTCATCTCGGCCCTGTTCGGGCTGTTCCAGGGCGGCATCGTCTCGACCTATGCCGTCGTTACCCGCGAATATTTCGCGCCACGCGAAGCCGCGACGCGGCTTGGACTGATCCTGATGTTCACCCTGATGGGCATGGCGCTGGGCGGCTGGCTGTCGGGCCTGATCTTCGACTGGACCGGGTCGTACCGTGCCGCCTTCGTCAATGGCGTGGCCTGGAACATGGTGAACATCGCCATCATCGCCTGGCTGTGGCTGCGATCCCGCAACAGCGTACAGCTGCGTCCGGTCCTAGCGGTCTGACCCCGCTCAATCTGCGGGAGCCGCGACGATGTGAGAGAGGACGGCGCCGGGATGCGCGCGGGCCAGTTCCGCCGCATCCTCGGCATCCCTGGCAAAACGCGTGTGAAAGAATGGAGCGGCCGGCGGCGGCCCACGGAAATGCTGTGCCACGCGCCAGGCTTGCCAATCCGCCCGTGGCATGGCGTCCGCCGCCGGCAGTAGAGCGAGGTGCAGGCTGCGCGTCTGCGGTGCCGCCACCACCCGCTCGAGCAGAACCCCCTGCATCTGCCCCGCCTGCCCTTCGCCATCCAGGCCCCAGAGCCGGTGCCATTCCGCACGGAAGACGTTGAGTGCCGGGTCGTTGCGGACCGGCCCGAAGCGGTCGGTGTCGCTCATGTCCCAGAGATCGAAATAGGTGTTGGGGGCAAACACGGGTGCGCCGCCCACGCTGATCTTCCAGTTCACGTAGCGTTCGGCGAGCGGCGAGGCGTTGAAGAAGGGGTTGTCGACGCGGCGCAACCAGTCCTCGTACTCATCCTCGTTTGCATCAGGCCGGATGCGGTAGGTCACGAGCATGAGGGCGTTGAAGCGGTCGGGTTTGCCTGTCATGTCCTTATCTTTCCTGCACGTTTCCACACCACCCTGGCGCTCCGCCCTTCGGCTGGGCAATCCGCAGGATGTTGCCGGGCGGGCCCCCTGCACGCCAGTCTTCTTGCGATTATCGACTCGGGCAAACCGGCTTTTTGGTATACAACAACCCCAGAAAAGCCGAACTAGACCGGCTTCGATGGCATGGCGGCATTCCGGAACGGTCTGCCCCAAGGATGAGGCAAAGACGATGAGCGATATGTATGACGTGATCGTGGTGGGCGCCGGCACGGGCGGCATTCCGACGGCGATCTTCGCGGGGCAGCGCGGCGCCAATGTGTTGCTGATCGATGCCGACAACCGCATTGGCGGGACCATGCACTGGTCGTCGGGCCAGATGACGGCGGCCGGCACCAAGCTGCAGAAGAAGCTGGGGATCGACGATCACCCGGACTGGCACTGGGACGACTGCTTCCGCATCTCGAACGGCGAGGTGCATCCGGTGCTCGCCCGCATCGCCATCAACAACGCCGCCGACAGTTTTGACTGGCTGACCGACAACGGCCTTGACCTCGTCCCCTTCGCGCCCGTCGCCGGCTGGGGCCATGAGCCGCACCGCGTGCGCCGCTATTCCTGGGGCGTCAACGGCGGCACGTCCGTGCTCGAGGTGATGAAGCCGCTACTCGACGAGCAGATCGGCCGCGGCACGGTTACCCTGTCGCTGCAGACCAAGATGACCAAGCTGCTGACCGAGAATGGCGCCGTCGTCGGCGTCGAGGTCGAGGCCCGCGATGGCGAGAAGGCCGAGGTCTATGGCAAGAATGTCGTGCTCGCCACCGGCGGCTATGCCGCCAACCCGGAGTTGTGGAAAGAGATGACGCCGAACTATCCGCTGCGCTCCTACTGCAATCCCTATTCGCGCGGCGAAGGCATCATGGCGGCGAAAGCCATCGGCGCCCGCGTCGACAACGGCGAAAAGTTCCTGTGCTCGATGGGCGGTGTGCTGCAAGACCCGTCGAACCCGCTGTCGGCCCGTGGCGGCCTGATCCTGAACCCGCATTTCCGCCAGCCGTGGGAGATCTTCGTCAACCACAAGGGTGAGCGCTTCATGCGCGAAGACCACCCGAGCGTCGACTACCGCGAACATGCCCTGATGAAGCAAAAGGACGTGGAGATGTGGGTCGTCTTCGACGAAGGCGTCCGCCAGAACGCGCCGAATTTCCACAGCGAAATCGAGCGCGAGCACATGAAGAAGCTCTTCAACAACCACCCGTCCTACTTCTCGGCCGACACCGTCGAGGAACTGGCGAAGAAGGCCGGCGTCGATGCCGCTGGCCTGAAGGCGACACTTGTGGAGTTCAACAAGGGCGTCGAGGCGAAGAAGGACAAGCTCGGTCGCGAATCGCTGCCCCGCCCGATCGAACGCGGCCCCTTCTACGCCATCAAGACGGTGGGCTTCACAGTGCTGAGCCCGGGCGGGCTCGACATCGACGCCGACCTGCGCGTGCTCGACACGAAGAGCAAGCCGATCCCGAATCTTTATGCGACCGGCGAAGTGCTGGGCAAGGCGCGCCTGTCCGGTGCGACCTATCTTAGCGGGATGTCGCTCCTGCCCGCCATCACCTTCGGCCGCCTGCTGGGCCAGAAGATGCTGAAGTGGGGCGATAACCGCGCCGCCGCCGAATAGGCAAGCGCCGACCATGACCGCGTGAACAAGGCGCCGCGATACAATCGCGGCGCCCTTCTTTTTTGGGCAGGAAAGCGAGAACGATCCAGCATGGCACGAATGCAATGATACCGATGCTCAACACGCGCATCCGGCTTGCCGCCGTTTGTCTTGTCCTTGCCGCCACCCCAGACGTGCTTGCTCAGGAAATTCTCATCCAGGGCATCCGGGTCCGTCTCAGTGAACAGGACAACGCATGGATTGCCCGGGCCTGCGAGCGGCGCAACCTGGCGCGAGATTCAGAACCGTACCGAAAATGCGTGGCCGACATGCAGCGGGACATTCTGGAACAACGGGGCCGCGACGCCATCACCCGACCGAGTCCAGGCGGTCCCTAAACCGCCCGGCCAACCGGCGAATCCCCCGGCAAACTGAAACGAGCGCGATGCGGACAGCGCGCATACGCCGGCTATCAGGGCCACCCTTGTTCGCCGTTCACCTTGCAGTATTGTGTCAATCCAGAGGCAAACACACGCAAGATGGTGCCATGAAGCAACCGTATGCCCATGCAATGATGCCCGTCCCGACGCATGACGAACATGCCCGCCAGAACTGCATCGCCGACTTCAAAATGCACATGGAGGACCATGTCTATCCGGCGAACCGGCTTGTCTTCGATCAGAAGACACTGCCCGCCTTCCAGCGCGCAAACGGACGCGCGCCGAAGTCGAAACATGAGGTGCGCCACCAGATGGAGCGCGACCCCTTCACCCAGATGTGGTCCAGCATCGCGCGAACGCTGCAGGAAATGCAGTGGACCAATGTCGCCGACGTGGTTGAACGGCAAGAGGGCGAACTGAAGGCACGCTATCGCCAGCTGCGTGCGAAGGCGCGTGGCACGCTGACGCTGAACCCTGCAGTCGCCGTGCCTCGCTACAACGACGCACTCGATATCCATTGCATGCCAGGCGGCTATTCCGGCGATCAAGGCGAGGACGACATCTTTGCCGGCGCACTCTATGACCGGGGCTCGCACTACTACGGAGCGCCGCTTCTCGGCGCAAAGGCCCATACCATCGAGGACCGGCCAGGCTGGATGTTCAAGGAGCGCCAGCCGCGCCTCGTCATCGCTGCCGTCCGGCAGATGGCGCCGGGCTTCAAGCCAAAGCGCATCCTCGATCTCGGATGCACGGTAGGCGGCTCTACCATCGCACTCGCAGACGCGTTTCCCGATGCCGAGGTCTATGGACTCGACTATGCCGCGCCGCAATTGCGCTATGCCCATGCACGGGCGGAGGCACTGGGCCGCAGGGTACATTTCGTGCAGCAGAATGCCGAGGCGACGGACTTCCCCGACGGGTCCTTCGACCTCGTCACGTCGCACGGCCTCGCGCACGAGACCTCCGCCAAGGCGATCCGCAACATCCTGCGCGAGTGCCACCGCCTGCTGAAGCCGGGCGGCATCACCATGCACTACGACCCACAGTTCTCGCGTGGGCTCGACCCGCATGATTCGTTCATGCATGACTGGGATGCCTATTACAACGCCGAGCCCTTCTGGGGCACGCTGCACGAATGCCCGGTGCTCGACCTCATGGCCGAAGCAGGTTTCGCCCGCAGCAAGTCGGTGGAATTCTGGGGCAGTTTCGGCCCGAACCTGGAAGCGGTGCTTACACCGGCCAACGACCACGAGAGTAACATCTACCGCACCACCATCTTCGGCGCGAAGAAGTAACGCGCTTATTCTGCTGCAAAGCCGGGTGGCGGTGTCGGCGACGCCAGCCATTCGGCGCAGAAGGCAAAATCCGGGCCGGACAATACAGGCAGGCCATCGCGCCAGCGCTCCGCGTCCACACAGGCACGAATCTGCAACGCCCCGATCCCCAGTGGATTTAAAGGTCCGGGCGGCAACTGCCAGTGCTCGCCTTCCGGCGCGCGGCCTATGGCCCAGTGCTTGCGGAGCAGGTTCTGCAAGGCCCAGTTCTCGCAGCTGGCGGCCGGCGGCATGGCGCCAGCCGTGCCAATCACGACGCGGTACAGCGACGGCGCGAGCGCGGCCGCGCCACGCCGGTCAAACCGGTAGGCATACTGATTCACCGGCGCCGGGGCCCCGCCCTGACTCGCATACCCCCACAGCCGTACCCATTCGCGGCGGAACTCGTCAAGCGGCGCATCGAACCACACCGGCTCCAGCGCTGCCGGGTTGTCTAGGCCGAGAAAATCGAAGTGAGTGAAACCGAGCTCACGCGTGGCATCGACCACTTTCCAGTTCGAATAGTCCGCAATGCCGGGCCGGCTGTTGAAGTAGGGGTTGTCCACCGCCCGCAACCATGATTCATAGTCGGCAGCCTTCAGCGGGCCGGGCGTATAGGGAATGAAGGCCATGGTATCAAACGGCATCGCCACGGCGTGTCTCCTCAAAGGCAGCGATACAGCGCTTCGATCAGGCGCGTGGCGCGGGGACCGATATCAAAGCCGCTGTGCATGCGGTTGGGAGCGTAGCAAAAGGCAAGCTGGTTGTCGGGATCGCCAAAGCTCTGCGCCCCTCCGGCTCCCGAATGACCAAAGGCGCGCGGGCTGCTGCCCATGGGCCGGTCCGGCGGGCAGTTCAGGTAGAAGCCAAGCGCAATGCGGAAGGTGAGGCCCGACATCAGGTCCTTGCCCTGCCACTGCTGCTGCCAGGCGCGCTCCAGCGTCTCGCGCCGCACGAGGCGCACGCCATCGAGTTCGCCGCCCGCAGCCAGCAGCGCGTAAAGCCGCGCAATGGACCGCGCCGTGCCATGACCACTGGCCGATGGCACCTCACCCGCGCGCCAGCGATGCGAGTTGAAGTCCTCGTTGAGAGGCAGTTGCGCCCAGCCGCGGGTCAGCAGGTCCGACAGCTTGCCGGCCTGCGCCGCGCTGAGCACATTGCCGGCCGAGGGGATCATGCTGGCGCAACGCGCCTCTTCACCGGGCGTCAGGCCAATGTGATAGTCGAGGCCAAGCGGAACGGCCACTTCCTGGCGCAGGAAGGCGCCAATCGTGAGGCCCGTCACCCGCCGCACGATCTCGCCCAGGATAAATCCCTGTGTCGCGGTGTGGTAACAGGGCGTGGTGCCGGGCGGCCAGAGCGGCTTCTGCGCGGCGATGGCACGTGTCATCACCCCCCAGTCGAAGATCGAACCGCGCGGCGCGGCGTCGGCGACCGGCACGGAGGAAAGGTGGCAGAGCGCCCAGGCAATGGTCACCGCCTGCTTGCCCTCGGCCGCGAACTCCGGCCAGTAGCGCGCAATCGGCGCATCCAAATCGACTAGACCTCGATCGGCGAGGATATGGACACAGAACGCCGAGACGGCCTTGGCAACCGACATCTGGCAGATCAGCGTGTCGCGTTCCCAGGCCTTCTTGCGTGCCGCGTCCTGATGACCGGCCCAGAGATCGACCACCGGCTGGCCCCGCCAATAGACCGCCACCGCCGCGCCGAGCTCGTCATCCTTTGCGAAGTTCTCCCGCAGCGCCGCGCGCACGCCCTCGAACTGCGGGACGCAGGTCCCATGGATTTCGGGCATGGTCATCGCGACGCTCACAGGCAGGCGTAGGTGGCCTCGATCAGGGAATGGGCCCGGGGGTCCATGTCGCTGCCATCATGCATCCTGTTGGGGGCATAACAGAATCCGATGGCGTTGTCGGGATCGGCAAAGCTCTGTGCGCCGCCGGCGCCCGAATGGCCGAAGGCGCGCATGCTTGAGCCCATGTAGCGGTGGGGCGGCGAATTCAGCATGAAGCCAAGCCCCATGCGCAGGGTCAGGCCCGAGCCCTCCGACTTGCCGGACTTTTCCGGGACGACGAGGAACGGCGCCAGCCCGTCGGCATCGATCACGCGCACGCCGTCGATGCTGCCGCCGTTGGATACGGCGCCATAGATGCGCGCCACGCCCTTGGCCGTGCCATGGCCGTTGACCGACGGAATTTCCGACGCGCGCCAGGCCGTGGAATTGAAGTCCTCGTCCTTCGGCAACGGGCGCCACATGCGGCCGGCGATGGTCGTCTGGTCGCCGAGCTTCGCCGCCGTCACGACATTGCGCGGCGACGGGATCATGGCGGCGCAGCGCGCCTGCTCGGCCGGCGTCAGGCCGATGAAATAGTCGGCACCAATCTTCTCGCTGACCTCATCGCGCAGGAAGCGGCCGAGGCTCTTGCCGGTGATCCGGCGCAGTATTTCGCCGGCGATGTGGCCAAGAGTCGAGGAGTGATAGACCTGGTTGGTGCCGGGCGGCCAGAGCGGCGCCTGCCGCTCGATGGCATGGATCATCTTCTGCCAGTCGTAGAAGTCGCCTTCTTGTGCGGTGTCGAGCACGGGAATGCCGGCAAGATGGCCCAGCGCCTGGCGCACGGTCACCGCGTCCTTGCCAGCCTGGCCGAATTCCGGCCAGTACTTGACCACGCGCGCATC
>CANJEJ010000107.1 GCA_947473325.1 Alphaproteobacteria bacterium
GCGAAGCCCATGGCGAAACCGACGACCAGCGTGTTGCGCTGGACATAGGTGTCGAAGACGCCGCCGCGTGGGTCGAAGCCGCCACCGGTCAGCAAGCTGGCCACAACCAGCGCAAGGACAATCGAAAGGGCGAGCACGGCAAGCCAGCGCAGGCCATCAAGGACGCCTCCTTGGCTACGCGGCAGTGCACGGATACGTTCGCGCAACGCCGGGCCAACCGTGCGCGCTGCCGTCATGGAAACAGCCACATAGGCCAAGGGCATCAGCAGCAGGGTCAGGAAGGCCGTGCCGCCGCCTACCGTTCCATTCACCCAACCCTGGAAGTCGCCGGCGAAGAAGACGCGCTCAAATCCCGGCGCCAGCCAGATAGCAAGCAGGACGCCAAGCCCCAGCACCACGAAGATCAACCCTAACTTGGGCAGGCCACCAAATCGAATGGCCGCATCCTCGGGCAGGAGTTGCCACAGGAAAGCGCCGACGAAGAGCGCCATGGGAATGGCCACGAAGCCGAGCACGACGGCCGCGATGAAGGATTCCACGACCGGGGCCAGAACCAGGGCGGCGATGAAGCCGAGCACAACGGACGGCAGGGACGCCATCATTTCCATGGCCGGCTTCACAACGCTGCGGACGCGGGGATGAACGAATTCCGAGGTGAAGATCGCCGCCATCAGGGCGATCGGCACGGCGAAGAGCAGCGAGTAGATGGTTGCCTTGATCGTCCCGAAGATCAGCGGGATGAGTGACAGCTTGGGCTCGAAGTCGTCGTTGCCCGACGAGGACTGCCAGGAATATTCCGGCTGCGGGAAGCCCTCGTACCAGACCTTGCCGAAGATCGTGCCCAGCGTCGTTTCGGGATGGGGAATGTCGAACCGCCAGAACTGCGCGCCACGATCAGCGGCGACCGCCAGGACGCCGTCCACGCGCGGTGAGACGGCCATGGTCTCGAAACGGGCACCAGCCTTATCCCCGCGCAGCTTCATCAGCACCTGCTCGCTGGTCGAATGACGGACCCAAACGGAACCCGTCGCATCTGAAGTCAGGAACATCTTGTTGCGGGCGCTGACCGCCAGGCCGGTGATGCCGGCTGGCTGCTTGTCGAGCGGATGCATCAGCACCATGGAATAGCCGTCCGGTGTCTGGGCACCCGGCGTCTGCACGCGCGAGAACACGTTGACGGACCCGTCGGACCCGCCCACGACAATTGCCTGCTCACCGATCAGGAAGCCGATGCGCGTCAGTTCGGCATCGCCCACCGTGAGGTCGCGCGATTCAACCACCGCCGCCGCCTGGGGATTGCGGGTGTCATAGCGATAGACGAAGCCGCTCTTGTGCGCGACATAGACCTGGTCGCCCTGGCCGGTCAGGAGTATGTCCGCGACCGGCGTCGCATCCCCGGTGCCGGGCAGGGTTGAGGATTCCACCGTTGTGGTTTCCCGCCGGGTGAGAAGATTCATACGGGTTTCCGCGCGCGTGTAGCGCAGCGTGCCAGCATCATCGACGGTGACAAATCCACGCGTCGGCCGTTCCGAAGTGCCACTGACGCGATAGTCAATCTGGCGGATTGCCTGACCGCCCTCGGCGATCGCCTGCGCCTCGCCAAAGCGGACGGATACAGACAAGCGGCGGTACTGGTTTGGACCGACGGCATCGAAAACGGAGACGCCGTCGGTGAAGCTGGTCTCGGACAAGGGGGTCAGACCCGCAGGCGCCTCGCTCGCGGGGATCACGATGCCGCTGATCGACATCTCACCGAAGCGGACGCTGCCGTCCCCAAAGCCGATCGCGAGGTGATCGCCATTGATCGTGTCGGCAAAGGCCGTCACCGACTTCCCGCCGAGGTCGAGCGGGGTGGCATCAATGTGCTTGCCCGTGGGCAGATGCAGGATGGCCATCTTGCCGTCGGCGAAGAGCTCCAGAGCCATCGTGTTGGTGTCGTCGATCCGCACCGCCACCAGCGGCGTGACCGTGTCGGCGAGCGTATAGGTGCGGGTCCCGCGCAGGTCGCCGCCGGTGAACAACGGCACCACCACCTGGATCAGGAAGATCATGATGCCGAAGACGGCCAGGATGACAAACAGGCCGCCGACGGAAATGACCCAGTCGGCCGTCTTGTCGGCGATGCGGACGATGGCCGGCGTCTGCTTGGGACGGACATAGGCCACCGATGGCCGTGCGCGCTTGCTGCCGTTGCCCTGGGCCGTGTCCGTCATTGTCGCTGTCCTGATTTGAGAAGCTTGCGGGCGGCCCCTGTAACGAGGCCGCCCGCGATTACCGCGCGGCGGAAGCCCGCCGCGTTAGCACAGTTACGAGCCGGTGCCGGCGGAAAGGCCCAGCTTCTTCAGGTCATCCGCCGCGAAGTCGGCGGTCACCGGGAAATAGCCGTCCTTCACGACCACTTCCTGGCCCTGCTTGGAGTAGACATACTTGATGAACTCGCCGCGGACCGGGTCCAGCGCCTTGTTCGGGTCCTTGTTGACGTAGACGTAGAGGAAGCGCGAGATCGGGAAGTCGCCGCTATAGGCGTTCTCCGCGGTCGGCTCGAAGCAGGTGCCGCCGTCCTTCGCGGACAGTGGCACGAAGCGCACGTCGGCCGTCTTGTAGCCAACGCCCGAATAGCCGACGCCGAACTTGTCAGAGGCAACGCCCTGCACCACCGCCGACGAACCCGGCTGTTCCTTCACCGTGTCCTTGTAGTCGCCGTTGAAGAGGGCGACTTCCTTGTAATAGCCATAGGTGCCCGAAGCCGAGTTGCGGCCGTAGAGCGAAATCGGGCGGCTCGCCCATTCGCCGGTCAGACCGACATCGCCCCAGGTCGCCAGATCCTTCGTGCCACCGCCCTTGCGGGTCTTGGAGAAGATGGCATCGATCTGCTGCAGCGACAGGCATTTGATCGGGTTGTCCTTGTGGACATAGACGGCCAGCGCATCAACCGCGCTGCGGACGACGGCCGGTTCATAGCCGTACTTCTTCTTGAACTCGTCGATTTCCGCCGCCTTCATCGGGCGCGACATCGGCGCGAACTGGGCGGTGCCGGCGATCAGTGCCGGCGGCGCCGTCCCCGACCCCTTGCCTTCGATTTCGATCTGCACGCTCGGATAAGCGGCGCGGAAGCCTTCCGACCACAGCGTCATCAGGTTGTTGAGGGTATCGGACCCGATCGACTTCAGGTTGCCCGACACGCCACTGACCGACTTGTAGGCCGGCAGCTTCGGGTCCACGCCCTGGGCCATGGCCGGGGCGGTCAGGGCGACGGTCGCGGCCAGCGCGACGACGCCAAAAACATGCTTCATGGAGAAACTCCTCTCGGTAGCCAAGGAGCCCGATGGCCCGCCCGGACAAACCCGGCACGGCGCCAGCGCTCCCTGCACAGCCCCCGTATAAGGACCCGCGGAGACAATTATGTTACGATTAAATGACGGTTTTGTGACAGCACGTCAGAACAGCTAACGCTTTGATTCTAAAGCATTAGCCGAGGGCGGGCGCGACCGGCAGGGTGACCGTGAACGTGCTGCCCACGCCAATGGTGCTGTCGATCTGCAGGTGACCGCGATGGCGGCTCACAATGTGCTTCACGATGGCGAGCCCGAGACCGGTGCCCCCCACGCTGCGCGAGCGGCCCTTGTCGACCCGGTAGAAGCGTTCGGTCAGGCGGGGGATTTCGTCGGCGGCGATGCCGTCGCCCTGGTCGATCACCGCCACGGCCACACCGGGCCCGCCCACCTGGGGCACGCGCGGCACGGCACGCAGGGCCACTGTCACCGCGGTGCCGGGGCGGCCGTATTTCAGGGCGTTGTCGACCAGGTTCTGGAACACCTGGCGCAGTTCATCCGGATCGCCCACCACCGCCGGCACGTCGACCGCCGCATCAAGTTCGAGCCGGGCGCCGCGGTCGCCCGAGCGGTTGGACACGGCGACCGCAATACTGCGCAAGATCGGCACCAGGTCAGTGCGGCCGCGCGGCTGGACGTGCTCATTGATCTCGACCCGCGATAGCGACAGCAGGTCGTCGATAAGATGGGTCATGCGCTCGGCTTCCGCCTGCATGATGTCGAGGAAACGCACGCGCGCGGCCTCGTCGTTGCGCGCCGGCCCCTTCAGGGTCTCGATGAAGCCGAGCAGCGCAGACAGCGGCGAACGCAGTTCGTGGCTGACATTGGCGACGAAATCGGCCCGCATCTGCTCCGACCGGCGCGCCACCGTGACATCACGAAACAGCAGGATCGCCTCGGCGCCCACGCCGTCCGACGGCGGAATGGCGGTGACATGCAGGTAGAAGGTGCGCGGCACGATGCCGGGCAGGGTCAGTTCCACCTCTTCGCCCTCGCCCGACTGCAGCACGGCGTCGACCGCCGCCAGCACCTCGGGGTGGCGCAGCGAGATGGCGAGGTCGCGGCCGAGATAATTCTGGGCGAGGATTTCCCGCGCCGCGCGATTGGCGGCCACGACGGCACGCGACCGGCTGACCACCACGACGGGATCGGGAAAGCTGTCCAGAATGCCGGTTTCCACACCCAGCATGCCGGTGCCCGGTTGATTGGCGGGGCTCATGTCAACAGCCACTGGACCACAAGTGCTTCATCCGATCAACGCGCGCGCGTAGAGTCATCTTCTGCATCCGGCTCTACTTTCTTGCGTTAGGGACATCATGAAGCCGTTTCCCGCCACGCCCGGCCTGACCGGCGTCTTTGCCCCGCTGCTGCTGGAAGGCCAGATCGCCGACTGCGTGATCGAGGGCGACCTGCCCGCCGGAATTGCCGGCAGCTACTATCGCAACGGCCCCAATCCCCAGTATCCACCGCGCGGCCCCTATGCCAACTGGTATGACGGCGATGGAATGGTCCATGCGTTTCACTTTCGTGACGGTCGCGTGACTTATGTAAATCGCTGGACCCGGACCGAACGCTTCGAGATGGAGCGTAAGGCGGGCCGCGCCCTGTTCCCCACGCTGTTCGGCCCGCAGACCGGCGATGCCATGGCGGCGGGCAAAAGCCTGAATGCCGCCAATGACACGATCCTGTTCCACCACGGCAAGGTCTTTTCGACCTGGGAAACCGGCCTGCCGCATGAACTCGACCCCGTCACGCTGGAAACCCGTGGCCTGTACGATTTCGGCGGCGCCATCCCCCATGACGTCATGGTCCATCCCAAGATCGATCCAACAACTGGCGAATTGCATCTGTTCGGCCGCACGACGCCGCATCCCGCACCGGGCGATGCCACCTATCATGTCGTCGATCGCAGCGGGAAGGTGGTCCACACGACCAGCTTCTCCACGCCCTATGATTCGATGACGCATGACATGTTCCTGACCGAGAAATATGCCGTCATCTGCGTGCAGCCGGCCGTCTACAGCTCCGTCCGCCTGGCTGCCGGCGGGCCCTATGTGGCCTGGGAGGCCGAGCGGTCGTCGTGGCTCGGCGTCATTCCGCGCAGGGGCGATGGCAGCAGTCTCCGCTGGATCGAGATGCCGGGCGCCTGGGGCTCGCACACCATGAATGCCTATGACGAAGGCGACACCATCGTCTGCGACACGATCCTGTACCCGCGAGGCGCGTTGTTCCCGAACCCGGATGGCTCCTGGCCCGACATGAAGACGCTGAAGCTGCCCAGCCTGCAGCGCTGGCACGTCGACCTCGCTAAGGGCACGGTGCGGCAGGAGGCCTTCGGCCCCGGCCACGGCGAGATGCCGGTCATGGACATGCGCTTCCGCACCCAGCCCTACCGCCATGGCTACAGCGCCGGCTGGACACGGCCCGCCGGCATGTTCGACTGCATCCATCACTATGACTGGCGCACCCGCACCCTCGACACCTATGTGCCCGGCGAGGGGATCAGTTGCGGCGAGCCTGCCTTCGTCCCGCGCCCGAACGGCGCGGAAGGCGACGGCTACCTGATAACACTGCTGTTCAACAAGGATACCAACAGCTCTGACCTCGCCATCCTCGACGCGCGCCAGGCCGCCGCCGGGCCAGTGGCCCGGGTGAAGCTGCCGCATCGCATTCCCGCCGGGCTGCATGGCGCCTGGTGCCCGCTCTGAAGGATCACGCATGACCCAGTACCACCTCGCCAAGCTCACCCTGACGCCCGCCAGCAATCCGCAGGCGGCGCGTGAAGTGCCTCCGGGCGCCGCCGACAAGGCGCCCGGCTTCGTATGGCGCCACCGCGACAAGGTCGGCCAGGCTTTCGCCCGGCAACTGGTCGACCTCACCCTGTGGGAATCGCTCCCGGCCCTGCGCGCCTTCGTGCAAACGAACCCCGCGGCGGCGAACAGCGCGACCGTGCTGTGGTGGCACCCGGCGGGCGGGCCGCCACCGACCCTGGCCGATGCCGAACTGCGGATGGAACAGATCCAGATGTTCGGCGCCTGCGTCGATGCCTTCGACCTGTCGAAACCGATGCCGGCGCCACGCGGGCACTAAAGCATGCATCCCTGCGGCAAAAAGAAAGTTGGAGCCGCGCGGGCCGTGCTCTTATCGTGGCTGGACCACGCGAGGATATCGCCGTGCACCTGCCACAGTTGATCAAAGCCGCATCCGTCGCCCTGCTGCTGGCCATCGCCGCCCCGCCGGTCGCGCGGGCCGACGTGCAGGCCGGCGTCGCTGCCTTCATGGCGGGCGACCGCGTCGCCGCCTGGCGCGAACTGCTGCCGCTGGCGCGCAAGGGCGACCCGGTGGCGCAGAATTATGTCGGCATCATGTATGCCCATGGCTTCGGCACCGACCAGGACATGACCGAAGCTGTTTACTGGTACGAGCAGGCGGCCAAGCAGGGCTTCACCGATGCCCAGTTCAACCTCGGATTCCTCCGTTTCCAGAACGGCAACTATGCCGGAGCGGCGCCGCTGCTTGCCGAGGCCGCGATGTCGGGCGTCGGCATGGCGCAATACTATCTGGCGCGCATGTACAAGGAAGGCATCCATTTCGGCCATGATGACACCGTGGCGCGCACCTGGGTCGGCCGCGCGGCCGAAAACGGTGTCGCCCAGGCGCAGTTCGACTACGCGCTGATGCTGGCCCAGGGCCAGGGCGGCCCGGTGGATATCCGCGAAGCCTACAAATGGCTGGCCGTGACCAGGGCCGTGCGCTATCCGGGCGCCGAGCAGAACCTGGACATCCTGGCGGAACGGATGGCCCCCGCCGACGTGCAGGCGAGCCAGCGCGCCGCCGATCAATGGGTCGCGGCGCACCCGCCACAATGACAGCCACGGCGGACACGCGCTCCGCCCCGCAATTGCGTCGCAGCCTGACGCTGCCGCTTCTCACGCTCTACGGCGTCGGCACCACGGTGGGGGCCGGCATCTATGTCCTGGTCGGCAAGGTCGGCGGCGAGGCGGGCCTGCTCGCGCCGCTAAGCTTTGTTCTCGCGGGGATCCTTGCGGGGCTGAGCGGCTGCAGCTTTGCCGAGTTCTCGTCCCGCTTTCCGCGCAGCGCGGGCGAGGCTCTCTATGTCCGGCAGGGGCTGCGCTCGGTGTCGCTGTCCACGGCGGTTGGCCTCCTGGTCGTGCTGGGCGCCACCATCTCCGCCGCCACGATCACCAATGGTTTTGTCGGCTACCTGGTCGATGTCGTGGCGGTCGAACCGTGGCTCGCCACCCTGCTGATTCTCGTGCTGCTAGGGGCGATTGCCGCATGGGGCATTGTCGAAGCCGTGGTCATCGCGGCCCTGCTGACGGTGCTGGAGATCGGCGGGCTGCTGCTTCTGCTCTGGGCCGGCCGCGGTACGCTTGCCAACCTGCCGGCGGCGCTGGACAGCGTCTCGCTGGACCTTGGCAGCATTGCCGGCCTGTTGAGCGGCACGGTTCTCGCCTTCTTCGCCTTCATCGGCTTTGAAAACACGGTCAATGTCGCGGAAGAGGTGCGCGATGTGCGCCGCACTCTGCCGCGCGCCATTTTCCTGACCCTGGTCATCACCACGGCGCTCTACCTTGCCGTCGCGCTGGTTGCCACACTGGGTGCCCCGGCCGAGGAGCTTGCACGCAGCGACGCGCCGCTGGTGTTCCTCTATCAACGCTTTACCGGCGGCAGCGGCGCGGTGCTGTCGGCCATCGCGCTCGTGGCGGTCGTTAACGGCGCCCTGATCCAGATCGTCATGGCGGCGCGCGTGCTCTACGGCCTGAGCCGCGATAGCCAGGCCCCGCGATTTTTTGGCCGCGTTTCCGTGCGCACGCAAACTCCGCTCTTTGCCACGCTCTGCGTCACGCTGCTGGTGGCCGCCGCTGCCTTGCTGTTTCAGATCGTGACGCTCGCCCGTTTCACCAGCCTGGTGATTCTGGTCGTCTTCCTGCTGGTCAATGTCGCGCTGGTCGCCATGAAACGGCGTGATCGCGTCCCGGCGCGTGACGGGCTGACCTTTCCGCTCTGGGTCCCGGTGGCCGGCGCTGCCACTAGCGCCGCGCTAGCCGTTTTTGAGACGGCCAGGCTGCTCAGCCTCGGCTGATGCGGCCTGCGAATCAGCCCGCCGGCAGGCGACCGGCGGCGCGATTTCGAGGTTTCTG
This sequence comes from Alphaproteobacteria bacterium, assembly GCA_947473325.1. Classification (GTDB taxonomy): domain Bacteria; phylum Pseudomonadota; class Alphaproteobacteria; order SHVP01; family SHVP01; genus CANJEJ01. The sequence continues at coordinate 8,498 of CANJEJ010000107.1, forward strand.
ATCATCGGCACCCGCAACCTGCCGGATGGCAGGCCGCGGCGCCTTGACTCACACCAAGCGGCGGCCTTCGCCGCCGCGAATTAAAAAGACTAGAGCTGGACCTCAAACACGATGCCGAAGCGCTTCTGCAGGTCGCGCTTGCTGAGGTCGCCGCCGGAGGCTTCGCCATCGACCACGTTCTTCAGATTGGCGGTGGTCTCGTCGGTCAGGACGACGATGACGTTGGTCTGCGGCTCCAGCGCGAAGGGAAATTCGTGCCAGGTGCCGATGTTCATCACGAACCCGGCCGAACCGTCAAAATGGAAGGCCTGCACAGTGTCGATATTGGGCACCTGCGGCGCCGTCTCGTCCCAGCTGCCATCCGGCCGGCGGCAGGTCGGCAGGCCAAGCACCGCGACAAAGGGCTTGCCCATCAGCGGGATGAAGGTCTGCGTGTGCTTGTTGTGATACTCCATCCAGCGCACCTGCATCGGGCGCGGGTTTATCACGGCGAGCGACAGGTTGGTGTCCGCCGTCGACTTGAACGGCGCGGGCCGCGAGGTCACAACCGCCTGGCCGTAGTAGTTCGAACCCGTGTTGCCTTCTTCCGCCTGCTTGGGCGGAATGCCGATGATATGGCCATAGCCAGCCGTCGATTCCGGCGTGGCCTTCTTCAGCTTCAGGATACGGCGTTCGAGTTGGCTCTCGACAATGGCCATGGCGGGTCCTTCGATCTGGCGATGTGGATACTGTCATTATGGCAGAGGTCGCCAAGCCTCGCACAAAAATGCGCGCACGAAGACCAGAGGGCCCCATACCTAGCCCTGCTTGCTGGCATTGGCCCCATGGCTTGGTTATCATTGACACAAGGCTGCCTGGAAGCGGCGCCGGCCGACCTGGCCCGGGCGCTTCAAACACGGGGGCCTGGGATCGTGCCTGCTCCGCGAGCGGGGCAGGCGAAATTGGGACTTGCGTGTCACATGCAGAGCGAACGGCGCCAGCGCCGGATCGGCCCCTGCCGGAACAAGCGCGGACATGACCGTCGCTGACCAGGGCCGCCCGGCCACCCTTACAGAAAGCCCCAAGACAGAGGCGCCGCTTTCGCGCGTGCTGCCAATCACGGCCCGGCAACTGCACTGGAAACTGGTCTGGCTCTACGTGCAGGGCTCGCTGGCCGCCGTCGCCGTGACCTTCTTCCTGGTCTTCGCAGGCCTTCAGTTCACGCTCGTGCAATGGATTGCCATCTGGACGATCGCCTTCATTATCGTTCCGTTCTACATGGCGGTGGACGTCATCGTCATTACGCGCCATTTCCGGCCCGTGGGCGACGCGCTGCGGCGGATCGAGGCGCAGACGAAACCATCGAGCGAGGACGTGTCGCGCGCCATTGTGCGTGCGCTCAACCTGCCCTACCTGTCGTTCATCCGCGTCACATTCGTGCACGGGCCGCTCGCCACCGGCATGCTGATCATGGGCATGCTGATTTCGACGCGCTATTTCGACGTCGGCTACGAGACGTGGCAGGTCATCGCCTTCGCGGCGACGGTGCTGTTCTTCGCGTCCCCCGCGCACGCCATCCTTGAATATTTCGCCATCGCCCGCATCGTCGTGCGGCTGGTTGAACAGCTGTGGCCCTACTGTAACGGTATCGAGCAGGCCCATCAGGCCGAGCTGATTGCCATCCGGTTGCGCAACAAGCTGCTCTATCTGTCCGTCTTCATTGCCGCGCTGCCGCTGTTCTTCTTCGCCATCTCGATCATCCTGAAGGTCGATATCCTGTTCTCGGGTCTCGGCTACCAGGTCTCTTTGATCGACATGATGCCGCTCCTCATGTGGGTGGTGGGTGTCGTGCTGGTGTGCATGGGCGGCGCGCTGGTCATGTCGATCCTGACCGCGTCGGAAGTGTCGCGGTCGGCCGCGAAGCTGGTGGATGCGATGCGCAGCGTCGAGCAGGGCAGCCTCGACGTCACGCTGCGCATCACCGGCACCGACGAATATGCCGAGCTGTTCCGCGGCTTCAACCTGATGACCGAAAGCCTGCGGGAAGAGGTGCGAATCCTGGAGGTATCGCATGACCTCGCCGGCGAACTGAACCTCGACACCCTGCTCCGCCGCATCATCAGCGCGACGACCGAACTGCTCGATGCCGACCGCTCGACCCTGCTGCTGCACGACCCGAAAACCAACGAGCTTTGGTCCCGCGTCGCCGAAGGCCTGACCACCCGCGAGATCCGCATGCCTGCAACGCAGGGCATTGCCGGCGCCGTGCAGACCACGGGGAAGACCGAAAACATTGACGATCCCTATGCCGATCCGCGCTTCAACCAGCTGATCGACCGCCAGACCGGTTATCGCACCCGCAGCATCCTGTGCATGCCGATCGTCAACAAGGCCGGCAAGATCCTGGGCGTGACCCAGGTGCTGAACAAACGCAACGGCACGCGCTTCAGCGTCAAGGACGAGGCCCGGCTTGGCGCCTTCACCGCCCAGATTGCCGTGGCGCTGGAAAACGCGCAGCTCTTCGAAGACGTGTTGAACGAGAAGAACTACAACGACTCCATCCTCAAGAGTACGTCGAACGGCGTTATGTCGATCGACCCGGACGGCAAGGTGCTGACGGCCAACGACGCGACCATGGCCATCATGAAGGGCTCCCGCGACGACCTGGTCGGCAAGTCGATGGGCCAGCTCTTCACCGGCGACAACGCCTGGGTGGTGAACGTGCTCGACCGCGTCCAGCGCACCGGCCAGCGCGAGCTCGCCGTCGATACCGAGATCAAGGGCCTCGACGGTAGCGACGCGAACGTCAACCTCGCCATCATGCCGCTGGTGACGGCGGGCGACGAGGCGATCGGTTCGCTGCTGGTGCTGGAAGACATCACCGCTGAAAAGCGCGTGAAGACGACGATGTCTCGCTATATGTCGGCCGAGGTGGTGGACCAGCTGCTGGCGCAGGGCGAGCAGGTGCTGGGCGGCAAGGACCAGCATGTCTCGGTCATGTTCTCGGACCTGCGCAACTTCACCACCGCCTCCGAAGCGCTCGGCGCCCGCGA
>CANJEJ010000108.1 GCA_947473325.1 Alphaproteobacteria bacterium
CCCGGCCCCGATGGAACGCTGTTGACGCTCGCCGATCTGCCGCCCCCCGACACCCAGCGCTGGGTCATCCGGCGCAAGGCCGAAGTGGTGGCTGCCGTGCGCGGCGGGCTGCTGACGCTGGAAGAGGCGTGCGAACGCTATTCGCTTTCGATGGAAGAGTTTCTCGCCTGGCAGCGGGCCATCGACCGCCATGGCCTGCGCGGCCTGCGGGCCACGCGAATCCAGCAATATCGTCAGCCCGCCTGACCTGACGCGGGGTGGCCTGGCCACCCCTCCTCACATCCCCGGTAACCGGCCTTGCCCACCTGAGCGGCAGGGAGTAGGCAATTTCTGCCGGGGCTTAACCATCTGTTCATAGACCGGGTCCTAGTGTGGGCACGGCTGGGGATGAGCCCCGGCGCCGCATGGATGAGGCTCTCGTGAACGGATTTGCGACGATGCTGAAGAATCTCGGCCCCGCCCGCCTCGCGATGATGGCCGGCGCCGCGGTGCTGATGATCGGCCTGTTCGTCTTCATGATCGGACGGGTCAACCAGCCGCAGATGGGCCTGCTCTACAGCGGTCTCGAACTCAAGGACTCCGGCGAGATCGTCGCCCGGCTGGAACAGCAGGGCGTCCCCTACGATCTCCGCGCCAACGGCTCCCAGATTTACGTTCCCTCCGATGCCGTGCTGCGCCTGCGCATGACCATGGCGGGCGAAGGCCTGCCGTCGGGCGGTTCCATCGGCTATGAAATCTTCGACCGCACGGATGCGCTCGGTACCACGAGCTTCGTGCAGAACGTCAACCTCGTGCGTGCGCTCGAAGGCGAACTCGCCCGCACCATCCGCACTTTCGGCGCCATCGAGAACGCGCGCGTCCACCTCGTGCTGCCACGCCGCGAGCTGTTCAGCCGCGAAACCCAGCCGCCGAGCGCGTCGATCGTCCTCAAGGTGCGCGGCCGCGGCCGGCTGGAACGCAGCCAGGTTTCTGCCATCCAGCACCTGGTCGCTGCATCGGTGCCGGGCCTGTCGGCCAACCGCATCTCCATCGTCGACGATTCGGGCAACCTGCTGGTCCGCAGCCAGGACCAGACCGGCGCAGGCGGCATGGCCGAAGGCATGGCCGAGGAAATGCGCGTCGCCATCGAGAACCGCCTGCGCAACAACATCGAGCGCCTGCTGGAACGTTCTGCCGGCCCCGGCAATATCCGCGCCGAGGTGTCGGTCGACATGAACCTCAACCGGATCACCGAGAGCGAGGAACGCTACGACCCGGATGGCCAGGTGGTGCGTTCGACGCAGACCGTGGAAGACACCTCGAACTCCGAGGAACGCAACGGCCCGCAACCAACGACCGTGGCGAGCAACCTGCCGACCGAGCAGAACCAGAGCCAGAACAATGGCCCCGTCAACTCGACGCGCACGGCGCGGACCGAGGAAACGACCAACTTCGAGATTTCCAAGACCAACCGCACCCGCGTCCAGGAAGCCGGCAATATCGAGCGCATCACCGTCGCGGTGCTGGTCAACGGCCTCAACACCCCGGGCGAAGGCGGCCAGACCAATTACGCCGCCCGCACACCGGAAGAGCTGGAGCAGATGGCCGCGCTGGTGCGCACCACCGTCGGCTTCGACCAGCGCCGGGGCGACCAGGTACAGGTCGTCAACATGCGCTTCGTGCCGGTCGAATCCCTGCCGGATCTGGGCGGCGCCTTCCTGGGCCTGAGCAAGTCCGACTACTTCAAGATCGCCGAGTTCGCCATCTTCATCCTGGTCGCGCTCCTGCTGATCCTGCTGGTGCTGCGTCCGCTGGTCGGCCGCATGGTCTCGGTCATGACGCCGCAAGGCGCGCTGGCGGACGGCGGCCAGGGCGCGCTGATGGCCGGCGAAGGCCAGGCGGCGCTGGCAGGTCCGGAACCGGCCGGACTTGTGGCCACGGCCATCCCCGATCCGGAAGACACCATGATCAGCCTGGGCACAATCGAAGGCCAGCTCAAGGCGTCGTCGGTCCGCAAGATTGGCGAGATTATCGACAAGCATCCTGACGAAGCGCTCGCGATCCTGCGCACCTGGCTCTACGAGGAATAAGCGGATGAACATAGCCACCCCGCGTATCGAAAAAGGTCCCGCCGCCCTGAGGCGCCTGGCCGCCGCCGGCCGCCGCGGCCCGCTGGCCGAGCTGCTGCCAAGCTTCGCCGACAGTGTCGCGCTGCGCCGGCTGCTCGTGGAGCTTGATCGGGTCCATGGCGGCGCTGCCCGCCAGATGGCGGAAGACCTGCGCCAGGCCGTTCGCCGGCCGCCTGGTCTCTATCCGGCCGTCGTACGGTAGACTGGCTCATGGCCGAAGCGCGCAAATTCCTGTTTGACCGCGATTTCACGCGCGACCTGCCGGTATCGGCAGCGGTCGAGCCCGTGGTCGAGGAACCGCCGCCAGACCCGGCCACCCTGCCCGCCTACAGTGAAAACGACATGCAGGCCGTGCGCGCCTCGGTCTATGCCGAAGGCTTCGAGGCCGGCAAGGCCGAAGGGCTGGGTGAAGGCAGCACCAGTGCCGCGGCCATGCTGGCCCGCGCCGTCGCGCTGGCCGGCCAGGCGCTGGAAAGCCTTCTGCCCGACCTCGAGTCGCGCGGCGAAGCCGCCCGCCAGGACGCCGCCATGCTGGCGCTGGCGATCGGTCGCAAGATTGCCGGCATCGCTCTCGCCCGCCAGCCGCTGGCCGAGATCGAGGCCATGGTTGCCCAATGTCTCACCGACATGGATGAGAGCCGCGCCGCAGCCCGCGTCGTCATCCGCTGCGCCGAATCTGTCTCGGCCGGTTTGGCCGAACACATGACCGCCCTTACCACACGGCTCGGCTTTCCCGGCAAGGTCGTGGTGCTGGCGGAGGCCACGATGGCGGACACCGATTGCCGCGTCGAATGGGCCGATGGCGGCGCCGAGCGCAGCCAGACCGAGATCGAAGCACGCGTCGCCGACAGCATCGCCCGCTTCGTCGCAGCGACCCCCGGCAGCGACGAGCTGCCGTCGATGGCGGTGGCGCTCCCGCCGACCGCCACCCAGCTCGCCGAAACCGAGGTCGCCGCCGCCGAGTGGGCCGATACCCCCGATCCGGGCGTGAAAAATCTCGACAAGGGCGGCAAGAGCAAACGTGTGGAAGACCCGGCGCCCGAAGCGGCGGAGCCCGCGGTGAAGAATCTCGACAAGGGCGGCAAGAGCAAACGCATCAGCGACCCGGCCTGAAAGGCCGCGGGAACAGGAGACGGCCATGGCAAATGGCGACAAGAACGACCTCAACCTCGACGAACTTTCCGGCCAGAGCGCCGTCGATCCGGCGTCGGAACTGCCGGTTCTGTCGGGCAAGGAGCCCGAGGAGCGGGAAATCCGCACGGCGAGCGACCTGCAGGCGGTCTACGAAATTCCGGTCCAGGTGTCGGCCGTGCTCGGCAAGACCAAGATGGAAGTGAGCTCGCTGCTCAAGCTGTCGCGCGGCGCCGTCATCGAGCTCGACCGCAAGGTCGGCGAGGCCATCGACATCTATGTGAACAACCGCCTTGTCGCGCGCGGCGAGGTGGTGGTCGTGGAAGATCGCCTCGGCGTGACCATGACGGAAATCATCAAAACCGACCGCACCTGATCATCCGTTTTCGTAAAGTAAGGAATAGCCCATGCGTTTGTTGATCGTCGGTTCCATGGATGGCCAGATTGGCGCCGCCAGCAAGATTGCCATGGATCGCGGGGCCAAGGTGTCCCACGTCCCCGACACCACCACCGCGCTGAACATGCTGCGGTCCGGCCAGGGTGCGGACCTGGTGATGATCGCCGCCGAACTCGACATTGCGACGCTGGTTAGCAGCCTCAAGGCCGAGCGCATCAATAGCCCGGTTGTCGCCTATGGCATCGGCACCAAGGCCGATGTGGCGGTGCGCGCCATCAAGGCCGGGGCCAAGGAATACATCCCGCTGCCGCCGGAAGCCGACCTGATCGCGGCGGTTCTCGAGGCGGTGTCCGAGGAATCCCACACGCTGGTCTATGCCGACAAGGCAATGAACGACGTGCTGAAGCTTGCCGACCAGATTGCGGGCAGCGATGCCAGCGTGATGATCAATGGCCCGTCGGGCACCGGCAAGGAAGTGCTCGCCCGCTACATCCACCGCAAGAGCCGGCGGTCCGACAAACAGTTCGTCTCGGTCAACTGTGCCGCGATCCCGGAGAACCTGCTCGAATCCGAACTCTTCGGCCATGAGAAGGGCGCCTTCACCGGCGCCATCGCCCGCCGCATCGGCAAGTTCGAGGAAGCCAACGGTGGCACCCTGCTGCTCGACGAGATCAGCGAATTGCATCCGCGCCTGCAGGCCAAGCTGCTGCGCGCCGTGCAGGAACGCGAGATCGACCGTGTCGGCGGCACCCGCCCGATCAAGGTCGACATCCGCCTGCTCGCCACCACCAACCGCGACCTGACGGCCGAGGTGAAGAACGGCAACTTCCGCGAAGACCTCTACTTCCGCCTCAACGTGCTCAACATGCGCATTCCCGCGCTGCGCAGCCGCCCGGCCGACATTCCGGTGCTGAGCCGTCACTTCATCGACAAATATGCCAGGGCGAACGGTGTCGAGGCGCGGCCTCTGTCCGCCGCCGCCATCGAGGCGCTGAGCCGCCACCCCTGGCCCGGCAACGTTCGCGAGCTGGAAAACACCATGCACCGCGCGGTCCTGCTGGCGACCGGCAGCGAGATCGACGTCGCCGCCATCATGCTGCAGGACGGCAGCCAGGTCGCCACGGCGGAAGCCGGATCGGGCGACACGGCAGCGATCGCCACCGCCCGCGCCGGCGGCACCATGGTCGGCAAGACGGTGGCCGAGGTCGAGCGCGACCTCATCATCGACACGCTGCGCCATTGCCTCGGCAACCGCACCCACGCCGCCAACATTCTCGGCATCTCGATCCGCACGCTGCGCAACAAGCTCAACATCTACACCCAAGAGGGTGTCCCGGTGATTCCGCCGGGCGATGCGAACCCGGCCACGATCTGATCCGCCCCCTGACGCGGGAATAAAACATGGCCGTCACCGAACAGGATCAGGGCACCGCGGGCGCCCCGACAATCGACGCCGCGCCCGGCTTCGACTACGGCGGCGCCACGCTCCGCCTCGGGTCGTCACTGCTGCGCGGCGACCTTGCCCTGGCGCTGGGCATCGTCGTCATCATCGTCGTGCTCATCCTGCCGATGCCGGTATGGCTGCTCGACCTGTCGCTCGCGCTGTCGATCACCTTTTCGGTGCTGATCCTGATGAACGTGCTGTTCATCCAGAAGGCGCTGGAATTCAACATCTTCCCGACGATCCTGCTCATCTCGACGATGATCCGGCTCGCGCTCAACCTGGCCTCGACGCGTCTCATCCTGACCAACGGTCACGAGGGCACGGACGCAGCGGGCCATGTCATCGAAGCCTTCGGCGGCTTCATCATGGGCAACAACTTCGTCATCGGCATCATCGTCTTCGTCATCCTGGTGATTGTGAACTTCATCGTCATCACCAAGGGTTCGGGCCGCATCGCCGAAGTGGCGGCGCGTTTCAGCCTGGACGCCATGCCCGGCAAGCAGATGGCGATCGACGCCGACCTGTCGACCGGCCTGATCGACGAGACCGAGGCGCGCAAGCGCCGCCGCAACCTGGAAGACGAAAGCAACTTCTTCGGCTCGATGGACGGTGCCGCCAAGTTCGTGCGCGGCGACGCCATCGCCGGCATCCTGATTACCTTCATCAACCTGATCGGCGGCATGATTATCGGCGTCGGACAGGAAGGCCTGTCCTTCGGCGAGGCGGCCACCACCTATTCGATCCTGACTGTCGGCGACGGCCTCGTGTCGCAGATCCCTGCGCTGATCGTCTCGGTCGCCGCCGGCCTGCTCGTCTCCAAGTCGGGCATGAGCGAGACGACCGACAAGGCCCTGTTCGGCCAGCTGTCGAGCTATCCCCGCGCACTCGGCATGAGCGCCTTCCTGATGGGCTCGCTCGCCTTCCTGCCGGGCATCCCAATGATTCCCTTCTTCCTGCTCGCCGCGGGCTCGGGCACGCTCGCCTACTTCTCCAGCCGCAAGCAGACCCGCGCGGTGACCCAGGCCAAGGTCCAGGAACAGGCCGCGATGCAATCCGCGGTGCCTGCCGAGGAGCCGATCAGCGCCGCCCTGGCCCTCGACGAGATCCGCCTGGAGCTGGGCTATGGCCTGCTGCCGCTGCTCAGCGACACGCGCGGCTATCGTCTGACCGACCAGATCAAGGCGCTGCGCCGCCAGCTCGCGACCGAAATGGGCTTCGTCATGCCCTCGGTCCGCATCCTCGACAACATGCAGCTGCCCGCCAACACCTATGCCATCCGCATCAAGGAGATCGAGGCGGGCGTCGGCGACCTGCGGCCGAACCAGCTTCTCGTCATGGATCCGCGCGGCGACAAGATCACCCTGCCGGGCGAGGACACGACCGAGCCGACCTTTGGCCTGCCGGCGATGTGGGTGGACGAAACCTATCGCGAGGAAGCCTCGTTCCGCGGCTACACCGTGGTCGATCCCGCGACCGTGGTGACGACGCACATCACCGAGATCATCAAGGACAACATGTCGGACCTGTTGTCCTATGCCGAAACGCAGAAGCTGCTCGACGAGCTGCCCAAGGCGCAGCAGAAGCTGGTCGCCGACCTCGTGCCGCAGCACATCAGCGTGTCGGGCGTGCAGCGCGTGCTGCAGAACCTGCTCGCCGAACGCATCTCGATCCGCGACCTCGCCACCATCATGGAAGGCGTTGCCGAGGCGAGCGGCTACACCCACAACATCACGCTGATCACCGAGCATGTGCGGGCGCGCCTGTCGCGCCAGATGAGCAACGCCTACACCACCGACGCCGGCTACATCCCGCTCATCACCCTTTCGCCCAACTGGGAACAGAACTTCGCCGAATCGATCGTTGGCCAGGGCGAGGAACGCCAGCTTTCGATGGCGCCGACCAAGCTGCAGGAGTTCATCACCGCGGTGCGCCAGACCTTCGACCGCCTGTCGCGCGAAGGCGAAGTCCCGGTGCTGCTGACCAGCCCCGCCATCCGACCCTATGTCCGCTCCATCGTCGAACGCTTCCGCCCCAGCACCGTGGTGCTGTCGCAGAACGAGATCCACGCCAAGGCGCGGATCAAGACGCTGGCGCAGATCTAGCCCCGCCTGATGCGCATCCAGACCTTCACCGGAGCGAACCTTGTTGCCGCCATGGCCGAGGTGCGGGCCGCGCTGGGCGACGATGCGGTCATCGTCTCGACCTACGAATCGCGGCGCGGCCGCGGCGTCGAGATCACCGCCGCGCTCGACGAACAGCGCGAGGACGACGCCCTTGCCGCTGCGCTCGCCACCGAGGAAGACCTGCCGCCGCCAAGCGCACTCGCCATTGCCCTGACAGCGCAAGGCATCCCAGCCGCGCTGGCCCAGCGCCTGGAGCGCGCCGCCGATGCGCATGCCGGCGAGTCCGCGGAAGTCGCGCTTGCCGCCGCGCTCGACGCCACCTTCGGCTTCACCGCCCTGCCACAGCGCCAGCCGAAACCCGTAATGCTCGTTGGCCCGCCCGGCATGGGCAAGACCGTGACGCTGGTGAAGATCGCCGCCCGCGCCGTCATTGCCGGCAGCCGCGTGCGCCTCATTTCGACCGACACCGTGCGTGCCGGCGCCTTCGCCCAGCTCGAAGCCTTCGCACAGCTGCTCGACCAGCCGTTGTACCGCGCCGACAGCGAAAAGGACCTAGCCGCCGCGCTGGCAGCACCGGAGCCGTCCGACCTGATCCTGATCGACACGCCCGGCACCAATCCATTCGCGCCTGCCGAGATGGCCGACCTGCGCCGCTTCCTTGATGTCGCCCCCGTCGAGGCGACGCTGGTGCTGCGCGCCGGGCTGGACGGCGAAGACGCGGCCGATACGGCCCAGGCCTTTGCCGCACTGGGCGCCCGCCGCCTGCACATGACGCAACTCGACGTTGCCCGCCGCCTTGGCGCCCTGCTCGGCGCAGCACAGGCCGGCCGCCTCGCCTTTGCCGAAGTGAGCGCCACACCCTTCATCGCCGACGGCCTGAGCGCGCTGTCGCCGGTCTCGCTCGCGCGTCTGCTTCTCCGTCCCTCCGGCGCCAGCGCCGCCACCGCCCGGACCGCTTCATGACCGCCACCGTCGCCGTTCTTCCCCGCAGCCAGCCGCGCCCCGCGCCTGCCGGCCACAACATCGTCACCGTCGCGTCCGGCAAGGGCGGCGTCGGCAAGACCTGGCTGTCGATCACGCTGGCCCATGCGCTGGCCCAGGCCGGCGGCAACACGCTGCTGTTCGACGGCGACCTTGGCCTTGCCAATGTCGATGTGCAGCTTGGCCTGAGCCCACGCCACGATCTCGGCGGCGTGCTGAGCGGCAAGATCACGTTGGCCGATGCGGTGACCCGCTTCGACGCCGGCGGTTTCGACATCATTGCCGGCCGTTCCGGCTCGGGCACCCTGGCCGCGCTGGAAACCGACCGCATCCGCGCCCTGCGCGACAGCCTTGCCGCCCTGTCCGGCCGCTATGACCATGTGATCGTCGACCTGGGCGCCGGCATCGATGCACCGGTGCGGCTGCTGACCGCGGGTGCCGGCACCATCCTCGCCGTCACCACCGACGAACCCACGGCGCTGACCGACGCCTATGCCTTCATCAAGATCACCCGCATGAAGCATCCGGCGGCCGACATCCGCATCGTCGTCAACCAGGCGGCGAGCCGCAGCGACGGCCGCCGCACCTTCGACACGCTGGCCGGTGCCTGCCGCCAGTTCCTCAAGTTCGAGCCTGTGCTCGCCGGCATCATCCAGCGCGACGACAAGGTGAAGGAGTCGATCCGTCGCCAGACGGCCCTGCTGACGCGCCATCCCGCCGCGCGCGCGGCCGAGGATGTCGCCGCCCTCGCGAACCATCTACGATCGGGTGCATGAACAGCCTGGGTCCGGTTCCCCCGCCCCCCGCCCCGCCGGGCAGCCCGCCGCCACGTCCCCCCGCCATTCCCGTCGCCCCGCAGACGGAATCGACCGGCCAGCAATCGACCGGCACGAATAGCGGCGGCACACAGACCACCCCGCCGCCACCGGCCACCGTTCCCGCCGCCGTGCCGCAGCCCGCGCCCGCCGTGTCGGTGCCCGCGTCGCTCGCGGGCGTGCTTGCCGGCACCACGATTCCGGCCGAGGTGGTCACCGCCCGGCCTGACGGCCAGATCGTGGTGCAGACGCCGAACGGCACCGCCGTGGCGCAGATGCCGAATCCACCGCCCGCCGGCAGCACGCTGACCCTGCAGATCGTCTCGGCAACTGCCGCCGATGTGCGCGCGATGGTCGTCGCCGTGGACGACACGGTGGTGGATCCGCCGGTGCCGCTGCGCCTCACGGTTACCGGCGTCACCGCGCCGCCTGCCCCCGTCGATGCCGCCGCGGCCCGTCCGACCGCCACGGCACCCCTTCCCGCCCCCGCGCCCGCCCCGCTGCCCGACCTTGGCACCGTCATGCCCGCCCGCATCGTCGCGCCGCCGGCGCAGCCGTTGCCTTCAGCCCCCGCCGGAGGATTGCCAGGTCTGCCGCAGGTGATGGCGCTCGCCGGCCAGCCGTTGCTGGCCCGCATCGTCACGCTGACGCCGCCGCCGCAATTCACAGCTCTGGCAACCAGCGCAACCGTTCCCAACACGGCGGCTCCGATCTCCAGCGCGACGACTGCGGCGACGGGCGCCCCCGTCGCCACGCCGAACGCGATGCCGTTGCCCGCGTCCGCACTGCCGCCCGCTGTCGCCGCACCCGCGACACCGGCTGCCGCGTTCTCCGCCGCGCCATCTAGCAACGCGCCCCCCGCCGCGCCGGGATCGACCCTCAATCCAGCGACCGCCCTTCCCGGGGCACCGCCGACGGCGCCAACCGCGTCCGTCATGGCGACGCCGCGCGCTGGCACACCCGCCTTTACGCCCGCGACGCCGCTCGACGCCGGGGTTCGTCCGGCCGCGCTGGCCGCCACACCTGCCGCCTCGCCTGCCGCGCCGACACCGGCCCCCACCGCGCCCGCCCTACCCACCAGCCAGGGACTGATCGCGGCGGTCACGCTCAATGGCTTCGTCATGGCGTCGACGCCCAACCAGGCTGTGATCGCCACGCCCGCCGGCACGCTGGTGGTGGAGACGCGCGGCACCTTGCCGCCCGGCACGCAGATGACGCTGGCGGTGGAACCTGCGGCAGCCGCTGCGGGCGGCGAACTTCCTGATATCGACGCGCCATCCACCGCCACGCCCACGACGCCACGCGCCGCCTTGCTGGAACTGGCCGACGGCTGGCCCGCGCTGCGCCATGCGCTGCACGCCGCCGAGACCTTGAATCCGGCCGCCGTCGCCGCCTTCATGAACCAGCGCCTGCCCGGCCTGAACGGACGCACGGCGGCGAACATCCTCTTCTTCCTGACCGCGCTGCGGCGCGGCGACGTGGGCGGCTGGCTGGGCCCCGAGCTGACCCAGACGCTGGATCGCAGCCGGGAGCGCGGCCGACTGACCCGCCTGCAGGCGGAATTCACGCAGCTTTCGCAGCTGGCCGATGCGCCCGCCGGCGGCGAGTGGCGCGTGCTGCCCTTCCCGCTGTTCGACGGGGGGACGATCGACCCGGTCTTCCTGTTCTATCGCGGCAAGCGCAAGGGCAAGGATGGCGCGCCCAGGGACGACCTGCGCTTCCTCGTCGATGTGAAGCTGAGCCAGCTGGGTGCGCTGCAATTGGACGGGCTGGTGCGCAGCAAGCGGTTCGACCTGGTGATCCGCAGCCATGCGCCGATGACGCCGGCAATGCGCGAGGATATCGGCCGCATTTTCACCGAGGCGCTCGGGGCCACCGGCATGACCGGCGACGTGGTCTTCCAGACCGTGGCGCCATTCCCCGTCTCGCCATTCGCCGAAATGATGGGCGAAGGCGGCCACGGCACCGGGACCAACGCCTAGGCGGCGTTCGCATCCTTGCGGCGGAACATCTCGATGGCAAGGTCATCCTGCTCGATCTGTTCGCGCCGCGACGCTTCCTCGCGCTCGCGCTCGTCCATGCGCTCCTTGGCGATCTCGTAGCGCTTCACTTCCTGGAACGCCGCCGCCACCGCCTGCCGTGCCGTGTCGATCTCAAGCTGCAGCGCCGTCATGGACTTCTTCAGCGTCTCGCGGCGCTGGATGACGTTCCGCGCATAGGCGCCATAGATGAAGTTGCCGATCGAGGAACTGGCGGCCTGGCGCTGCTCGCGCAGCACCTCGTCCTCAAGCTGCGCCAGCCGGCGCACAAGATCGGCCATCAGGCCTTCGAGGCCGCCGAGCGTGCGCCGCTTCTCTTCCAGGTGGAAGCGGTGCAGGCGGATAAGCGAGGCGAGCGCCTTCATGCCGCCTTGCCCGGCGCCGCGAGAATCCGGGCGAGTTGGGCATAGCCTTCGGCGAAG
>CANJEJ010000109.1 GCA_947473325.1 Alphaproteobacteria bacterium
AGTGTGGCGGGCGGCGAGATCGGCGCGCGGCATCTCGGTCACGCCGCCGGCGGCCGGCAGCATCACCAGCGCGGTGTCGCCGCGCGTTTCCAGCAGCACGCAGGCCGCATCGCCGGCCAGGATGACGACGGCGGGCAGCAGGCTGCTGTCGAGATCGGCAAGCTTGCGTTCGGCCGCCCGGGCGACGAAGCCCGCGCGCTCGGCGGCGCGGATGAAGGTGGAGGGCAGGAAGCGTCCCGCCGGCAGCGGCAGTCCGGCCTTCAGCACCTCGGCCGATTGCGGCCGGCCATAGTGCCGGGTCAGGAACTCGAGGCAGGCGAGCAGGGAGTCCGGCTGGTCCATCTGCGTGGCGGCGATTTCGGCAGCCTGGCTCACGCGGTCCGGCGGGCGAGTGACCTCACCCTTCCATGTTGACGCTGCGTCAGAATCGCCATTTGCCCTTGCCCCTTGTCTGCCGGCTGCGCCGGGAAGACGGCAGCGTGACAAATATCACGAAACGGCGGAATCCTGTTGCGCGCACCTGATGCCCCCGGCAGGCTAGGTTACCTCGTTCCAGCAAGGGCAGGCATGTCGGGCGGTCCTGCATCCAAGGGGTCGCCCCAAGGGTTGCTGTAAGGGGCAGGGCGGGTCAATGGCTGTGGGCAATCAGGAGGCGCGGACCGCGCCGGCAACGGGGCCGGGGGGCGAAGCTGCGTCCGGTTACGCCCACATCCTGCAGGCCGCGGCGGGTCCCATCACGGTGCCCGGTGGCGGCTTTCTGCTCGCGGCTGATTTTGTGCGTATGGGCCCCGACCTTGTGCTGGTCGGCGCCGACGGCACCAAGATTCTTATCCAGGGATATTTCACCAGCGAACATCCGCCCGATCTGCTGACCGAGGGCGGCGCCCGCATCGGCGGCGAACTCGCCAGCAAGCTGGCCGGGCCGGCGGCTCCGGGCTTTGCCCAGGCGGGCAGCGCGACCGACGCGGCCCCGATCGGCCGGGTCGAGACGGTCGAAGGATCGGTCACGGCGACCCGCGCCGACGGCAGCCAGGTGACGCTCGAGGTCGGCGCGCCGGTCTTCCAGGGCGACATTGTCGAGACCGCCGACGGCGCCGCCGTGGGCGTCGTGTTCCTTGACGATTCCACCTTCTCGCTCGACGCCGGCGGGCGGATGGTGCTCGACGAGATGGTCTTCGACCCGGGGTCGAACTCGGGAAAGTCGGCCTTCTCGGTCGTCCAGGGCGTGTTCACCTTCGCCAGCGGCAAGATCGCGCAGAGCGGCCCGGACCAGATGGTGGTGACGACGCCGGTGGCCACCATCGGCATCCGCGGCACCGTGGTTGCGGGGCGCGCCGCTTCGGAAGGCAGCCAGAACAGCGTCGCCCTGCTGCCCAACCCTGACGGCACGGCTGGTGAAATCTCGGTCTCGAACGGCGCCGGGTCGGTGGTGATGAACGTGCCGAATCAGGCCATCACCATCGCCAGCTTCAACGTGCCGCCGCCGCCGCCCGTGGTGCTGTCGCAGGCGCAGGTCCAGCAGCAGTTTGGCGGCGCCATCAGCGCGCTGCCGCCGCCGCCGCCGCCGGGCGGCGGCCTGACCGCAGCGCGCAACACCGGTCCGGGACAGGGTCAGCAGGGACAGGGCCAGCAGGGTCAGGGCCAGCAGGGTCAGGGCCAGCAGGGTCAGGGCCAGCAAGGTCAGGGGCAACAGGGTCAGGGCCAGCAGGGTCAGGGCCAGGATGGTCAGGGCCAGCAGGGCCAGCAGGGTCAGGGCCAGGATGGTCAGGGCCAGCAGGGCCAGCAGGGTCAGGGCCAGCAGGGTCAGGGCCAGGAGGGCCAGGGCCAGCAGGGTCAGGGCCAGCAGGGTCAGGGCCAGCAGGGCCAGGGTCCAGGTCAGGGTCAGCCGGGTAACGATGGCGGGCCGCCTGCCGGGCCTCCGGCTGGCCAGCCGCCCGTGGGGCTGCCCGCGCCGCCGGTCGCGCCACCGACGCTGCTGACGTTTGCGGCCGCCCCGCCACCCCCGCCACCCCCGCCGCCACCGCCGCCACCGCCACCACCACCGCCGCCACCACCACCGCCGCCACCACCACCGCCGCCGCCGCCCACGCCGACCCCGACGCCGGACCCCACACCCGATCCGACGCCGGATCCCACCCCGGATCCGACCCCGGATCCCACGCCGGATCCGACCCCGGACCCGACGCCCGCGAATGACTTCAGCGGCCTCAGCACGGGTGCGGCCCTGCAGGCGCAGCTCGCCAGCATCGTCGGCGGCGCTGGCGGCGTGCTGGTCGGCAACGCCACGGCGATCGGCAACTTCAGCCCCGTCAGCGGCTCTCTGGCCAGCTTCACCACCGTCAACCTGGGCCCCGGCTTCGTCATCGACGGGCCCGGCTTCCTGCTCGCGTCGGGCGATGCGACGCCGCCCACGAGCAACACCTCGGCATCGTTCGGTGGCACCGCCAGCGGCCAGGCCGACGCGGCGCTCAACGGCCTGCTCGCCAGCTTTGGCGCGGCGCAGAACACGACTGATTCGAGTTCGATCAGCTTCACCTTCACCGCGCCGGCCAGCGCCAACGCGGTGCAGTTCAGTTTCATCTTCGGCAGCGAGGAATTCCCCAACCAGAGCGTCACCGACATCGCCGGCGTCTTCGTCGACGGCGTCAACGTGCTGCTGCTGCCCGACGGCTCGCCGGTGCGCTTTGTCAGCAGCAGCGCGACGAACGGCAGTTTCTTCACCACCAACAACGGCCAGTTCGCCATCGAGTATGACGGGCTTACCACGGCGGCGACGGTCACCGGCTTCTTCAACACCTCGCTCGCCCAGCACACGGTGAAGATCGCGGTCTCCGACACCGGCGATTCAAGCTTCGACAGTGGGCTGTTCTTTGGCGACTTCGCCTTCGCCAACCTGCCGCTGCCGCCGTCGCTGTCGATCGGCGATGCGGTGGCGACCGAAGGCGGCGCGCTCACCTTCACCGTCACGCGCAGCGGCAGCACGGCGGGCAGCCTCAGCGTCGGCTTCACCACGGCCGCCTTCCCCGGCGCCGGCGCGGCGCTGGCGAGCGGCGACTTCACGGCGCTCAGCGGCACCCTCACCTTCGCCGATGGCCAGGCGACGCAGACCATCACCATCCAGACCACCGCCGATGCGCTGTTCGAAGGCACCGAGCGGGTGCAGGTGGTGCTGAGCGGCGCCACCGGCGGCGCCACCATCAGCAAGGGCATCGGCCAGGGCGTGATCGACGAATCGCTGACCGGCGCCAACGCGGCGCTGGCGGTGACGCAGATCAGTCCGGCCGACAACGGCCGCGTCATCAGCGGCCCCGCCAGCAGCGGCTTCGGCACCACGCTGGCCGCGGTCGATGTCGATGGCGACGGCTTCACCGACGTGGTGGTCGGCGCTCCGTTCCAGAACGGCAACCAGGGCGCGGTCTATGTCCTCTATGGCGGCGCCACCCCGTTCGAAGGCGGCACGGTCGCGGCGTCCACGCTGGTCGCGCTCGGCGGCGCCACCGCCATCGGCGGCAACCAGGCAGGGGACCTGTTCGGCCGCGGCCTCGCCGCGCATGGCGACCTGGTCGGCCAGGGCACCCTTCTCGTCGGCCAGTTCGGCGCGGGGTCGTCGGGCAATGGCGCGGTGTTCGAGATCTTTGCCAACGCGAGCCACGATTTCTTCTTCGGCACGCCGTTGACGGGCAGCGCGGCGGGCCATGAAGCCGGGCGTTCCATCGGCAATATCGGCGACTTCAACGGCGATGGCATCGCCGACTTCGCAGTGGGTGCGCCGGGCGCCGATTTCGGCGCCACCAACAGCGGCACGCTCTATGTGGTGTTCGGCCCCAGCCAGGGCGGATCGCTGGAAAATGCCGCCAACGGCAACGACGGCTTCCTGCTCGATGGCAACGTCGCGAATCTTTCGCTCGGCGGCGCGCTCGGCCCCGGCGGCGATGTCAACGGCGACGGCTTCGCCGACCTGATCTTCGGCACGCCTTTCGCCCGCAGCGCAAGCGAGCAGTCCAATGCCGGGCGGGCCTATGTCGTGTTCGGCAGCGCCGGCGGCTATGGCGACATCGATCTCGCGCATCTCAACGCGGGCACCACGCCCGGCGCGGTCATCACCGGGACGACGGCCCACAGCTTCCTCGGCCAGTCGGTCGCCATCATCGGTGACATCAATGGCGACGGCTTCGACGATGTCTTCGTCGGCAAACCATCCTTCGACGGCAACGGCGGCGACGTCGGCCGCGCCTATATCCTGTTCGGCGGCCCGAGCTTCCAGGGCGCCTTCTCCGAGAGCGCGCTGACCGGCACGCCCGGCTTCGCCATCGAGGGGCTGACCAACTTTGGCGGCTTCGGTGCCTCGGCCGCGGGCCTTGGCGACTTCAACGGCGACGGCTTCGACGATGTCATCATCGGCCAGCCGGGCGGCGCGACGGAAAACGGCAGCGTCACCGGCCGCGCCTTCATCCTGTTCGGCGGCACCCATCTCAACGCGCTCGACAGCGTCACCACCACCTTCTTCGACGGCAGCAACGGCTTCGTCGTCAGCGATGCCACGGGCGGCGCCGGGCGCTATGGCGCATCGGTCGCGGCGGCGGGCGACGTGAACGGCGACGGCTTCGCCGACGCGGCGGTGGGCGCGCCGGCCTCCAGCAGCAGCGCCGGCTTCGTCACCATCGTCTATGGCGGCGACTATGGCGGTGTCGTGAACCAGCTCGGCTCCAGCGGATCGGAAACGCTTGTCGGCACCGCCGGGGCCGAGAACATCGTCGGCGGGCGCGGCAACGACGTGCTGACCGGCAATGGCGGCGCCGACGCGCTGATCGGCGGCGGCGGCGACGACCGGATCGAGGTGCAGGGCACCGGCTTCCGCCGCATCGACGGCGGCGCCGGCATCGACACGCTGGCCTTCACCGGCAGCGGCCAGGTCGCGCTGCAGCTCGGCCCGAACGCGCTGTACAACCGCATCACCGGCATCGACCGCATCGACCTTTCCGGTGCCGGCGCCACCAGCCTGGCGCTCAACCTGCGCCACCTCGCGGCGATCACCGACAACGGCACACTCGACGTGCTGGGCGGCGCGGGCGATTCGGTCACGCTCAACCTGGGTTCGGCGATCGTCAACACGTCGGAAGCCACGGACGGCGGCGTCGTCTTCGATGTGTTCCAGTTTGAATTCTCGACCGTTGTTCTGCGCGTGCAGCAGGGCGTGACGGCGACGGTCAACTTCGTGCCGTTCGACGACGCGCCGCAGACGCTGGCCGAGCTGACGGGCGCGCGGGGCTTTGCGGTGCTGCCGCCCACCGGCTCCCAATACCTGGGCGAGGCCGTCGCGGCGCTCGATTTCAACGATGACGGCCAGTCCGATCTCGTCGTCGCCGCGCCGGACTATGGCGATTTCCCTGGTGTTCAGACTGTCTACGTCATCACCAACGCGCAGGCGGCCGGTGCCGACAGTCTCATCGACCTCGATGTCGATTCCGCCATCGCCATCCACGGCAGCGAGGGCGATGCCCTCGGCGATGCGCTCGCGGTGGGCGATTTCAACGGCGACGGCCGGGCCGATCTCGCCGTCGGGGCGCCAAATACATCTGGGATCGAAGACGCCGGCCTGACCTATGTGTTCTTCGGCGAACAGGGCGTCAGCGGCGCCCTCAACGTCGGTGCCGCGGCGGACGCCACCTATACCGGTGACGCGGACAGCTATTCGGGCACGAACCTCGCCGCCGGCGACTTCAACGGCGACGGCTACACCGACCTCGCCATCGGCGCGCCGGCCTTCGCCGGTGGCGATGGGGCGGTGTACCTGGTCTATGGCGGGCCGGGGAACACCGGCACGTTCGACCTCACAATGTCTTCCAGCCGTCTGCGCATTGCCGGCGATCATGAAGAGGAACTGGGCGGCAGCCTCAGCTTCGCCGACGTCAATGGCGACGGTTTCGACGACCTGATTATCGGCGCGCCCGATCATGACGACGGCGACGGGTCCAACGGTTATGGCGCCGCCTATGTGCTGTTCGGCCAGGCCGCGGGCATGACCGGCAATTTCTCCTCGGACGATATCGGCAATTCGCTCGCCGGGTTTGGCATCGGATATACCGAAGACACCGACAACCTGGGCAGCGCCGTGGCGGCGGCGGGCGATGTCAACGGCGACGGCTTTGCCGACTACCTGATCGGCGCACCGGGCGCCGAAAACGGCGAAGGCCGGGTATACCTGCTGTTTGGCGGCATGGACGACGACTTCTTCGTGGTGAACGGCACCGCGGATGGCACGCGGCTTCTCACCATCACCGGCTTTCACACGGCGTCCCTGGCGGGATCCGCGGTCGCGGGCGTCGGCGACGTCAATGGCGACGGTTTCGCCGACTTCGCCATCGGCCTGCCCGACTATGCGGTCGAAGGTGATGAGGGGCTGGAAAGCGTCGGCGCCGTGCTGGTCGTCTTTGGTGGCGAGGCCTTCGGCGGCAGCAGCGAATACCAGGTGCTCGATCTCAACGGCGCGGGCACGCCGCATGGCGACTTCCTGATCATCGGCACGCCCAGCGGCAGCAGCAACGAAAACGCCCAGGACAGCCGGGCCTTCGGTTCTGCCATCAGCGCCGCGGGCGACCTCAACGGCGACGGCTATGACGATTTCATCGTCGGCGACCTGCAGCAAGACAGCCAAGCCGGCGCCGCCTATGTCGTCTATGGCGGCAATTTCTCCGGCGCGGTCACCGCGCAAGGCACCGCGGGCAACGACACGCTCACCGGCAGCCCGGTCTACAACAGCATCATCGGCGGCGCCGGCGACGATGTGATCACGGGCAATGGCGGGGCCGACATCCTTTATGGCGGCGCCGGCAACGACATGATCGGCATCGGCAACCCGTTCTTCCGCCGCGTCGATGGCGGCGCCGGCAACGACGCGCTGCTGCTGCAGGGCATGAACATGTCGCTCGACCTGGGCGCGGCGCGCGAGCGCATCTTCGGCATCGAACGCATCGACATGACCGGGGCGGGCGCCAACACGCTGACGCTGACGACCCTCGATGTGATCGGCGCCTCGGACACCGGGCTCAACCAGCTCTTCGTCACCGGCGGCGACAGCGACGGCGACACGCTGGTGATCAACGGCGCCACGGTCACCGCCACCAGCGCCGACACCTTCGGCGGCGAGGCGGCGACGCGCTACACCTTCGCCGGCACCAACGCGGTGCTGATCGTCGACAACGACGTCACCGTCACCCTCGGCACGCCGGGCATCGCACAGGTGCCAAACCTTGCCAATCTGATCGCGGGCAATGGCGGCGTGCGCCTGCGCAATTTCGGCGGCGATTTCGGCCACAGCGTGGCGGGCGGCGATTTCGATGGCGACGGCCTTGCCGATGTCGCGGTGGGCGACCCGGCTATCAACGCCACCGATGGCCTCGGCCTGCTCTATTTCGCCGACAACCTGCGCGATTTTCCGACGACGCCGCAGGCCGAGGTGTTCGCCGCCGGACCGGCGGGCGACGCCGAACGGGTCGGCTTTGACGTCGTGCTCGGCGACTTCAACGACGACGGCTTCGACGACATCCTGCTCGGTGCGCCGGTAAGCCAGGCCGGCATCGCCCCGGGCGCCTATGTCGTCTATGGCACATCCACTGGCCTCAACTTCAACCTGGCGACACCGGCCGGCGCCGCGTCCTATCTCTTCGGCCAGTCCAATTTCGACCAGACGGGCTTTGCGGTTGCTGCCGGCGATCTCAATCGCGACGGCATCGACGACGTCGTCATCGGCGCGCCGGGCTTCGACGGGGGCGGCATGGAAGGCGCGGTCTATGTCGTCTATGGCGACACCGGCGGCTATGGCGCCAGTGTCACCTTCTCGACCAACGCCAACCGCGTTCGGATCGATGGCGTCGATGCCGATGGTCTGCTCGGCTGGGATGTCGCGACGGGTCCCACCCGTGACGCCTCGCGCATCGACCTGATCATCGGCGCGCCCACCGCCAATGGCAACGACGGCCGGGTTTATGTGCGCTATGGCGATCAACTTGGCAGTTCCGGCAATGTCAACGTGACCAGTCTGACCGGCTACACCATTTCCGGTGCGGCGGAAGGGACGGAGTTCGGCTATTCGGTGGCCTCGGCGGGCGACGTCAACGGCGACGGCATTCACGACATCCTCATCGGCGAGCAGTTTGCCGACGGCAACAACGGTGCGGCCTGGGTCGTCTTCGGCCGGGAAAATCCACCGTCCGACATCAATGTCGGCGCGCTGACCACGGGCCAGGGCTTCCAGATCACCGGCTTCGGCACCGGGGCGCTGGCGGGCCGCTCGGTCGCCGGTCTTGGCGACGTCAACGGCGACGGCTTCGACGATTTCGCCATCGGCGCGCCGCAGACCGACATTACGTCGTCGTCGGGCACCATCAACAATGCCGGCGCGGCCTATATCTTCTTTGGCGGCATCAATCTCGAATTCGCCACCTCCTTCACGCTGGACACGCTGACGCACTTCCGCCTCGACGGCATCACCGCCGATGGCGGCTTTGGCGGCAGCGTCAACGGCGCCGGCGACATCAACGGCGATGGCTACCAGGACATCCTTGTCGGGGCCGAGAATGACGATGGCACCAACACCGATTCCGGCGCCGCCTATGTGATCTATGGCGGCAATTTCAATGGCGCCGTCACCCGGGCGGGCTCCACCGGCGACGACACGCTGACCGGCACCGCCGGGCTGGACAGCCTGGTCGGCGGCCTCGGCAACGACATTCTCGTCGGCAACGGCGGCCAGGACGTGCTGCTCGGCGGCGCCGGCAACGACACGCTGCGCGTCACCGGCAACAGCTTCTACATGGCCAATGGCGGCAGCGGCACCGACCTGCTCGACTTTTTCGACGTCAACGGATCCAACGTCGATCTCGGCGACGGCAACCTGCGCGGGATCGAGCGCATCAACCTCAACGGCTTCGGCAACGGCCTGTCCCTGAAACTGGCCGACCTTCTTGCCGTTTCCGACACCGACGAGCTTGTCGTCTTTGGCGACAACAGCAATTCGGTTTTCTTCAATATCTTTTCAGGCGTCGATAGCTCGTCGCAGGTCACCGTCGATGGCCAGGCTGCGACCCGCTATGTCGTCGGCGATGGGGCCGCGGTCATCACCATCGACAACGACATCACCAACGTCTTCATCGGCGCGCCCTGACCATGACCGAGACACCGGTGGCTGCCGATCCGGCCCTCGCGCAGAAGCGCCTCGCGCAGCTTTTCGCTACGCCGGTGCTCGAATACGAATGGCCGGAATCGGCGGCGCTCAACGAGCGCCTGCGCACGGTGATCCTGGCGCAGGAGCAGAAGGACGGCGGCGAGGTGCGGTCGAATGCCGGCGGCTGGCACTCGAAAAGCGACCTCGACCGCTGGGCGGGACCGGCGGGGCAGGAGCTGATCGGCCGCATCGGCGCCCAGATCAACCAGGCCACCGGGCTCTACTACAAGCAGACCAACGGCAAGGACGCGATCCGCTGGCGGCTTTCGCTGTGGGCCAATGTCAACCGCAACGGCCAGTTCAACCGGGTCCACATCCACCCGGGCTGCACCTGGTCGGGCGTCTATTATGTCGATCCCGGCGATGCGCCGGCCGATGGCATGGCCGACAGCGGCGCCTTCGTGCTGCAGCATCCGAACCTTGGCGCCGTCATGTCCTTCTTCCCCGACCTGACGCCGCAATCCTTCGCCGTGCAGCCGCGCGCGGGCCTGTGCCTGGTGTTTCCGAGCTACCTGCCGCACGAGGTCTATCCCTATCGCGGCCAGCGGCCGCGCATTTCCGTGGCCTTCAACGCCCGGCGCGAGGCGGCCTGAACAACCGATGCCGACCGTCCGCAAAAGCCGTAAGATGTCCCCGGACACAAGGGGACATGGGGCAGTGACACCGACAACACCGGCCAGGCGCCGCGGCGCGATGCGCGTTTTTGCGCTCGGCGCCCTGCTGGCCGCACTTCCCGTGCTGCCGGCTTCGGCGCAGACGCTGGGCGAGGCGGTGGAAATCGCCATCCGCACCCATCCCACCGTGCTCGCGGCCCAGGCCAGCAGCCGCGCCGCCGGCTTCGGCATCCGCGAGGCCCGGGGCGGCTTCTTCCCCACGATCGACCTGCGCGCCGGCGGCGGCTACGCCCGCAGCGACAATTCGACGACCCGCGCCCGGCCCAGCCGTGCGCCGGGCAGCGGCCAGAGCGACGACTATTTCCGTGGCGAATCGAGCCTCATCCTGCAGCAGATGATCTATGACGCCTTCGAGACGCGGAACCGCGTCGAGGGCGCGGGCGCCCGCGCGGGCGCCGCCGATTTCAGCGTGCTCGCGGCGGGCGAGGTGATCGGCCTGCGCGCCGTCGCCGCCTATCTCGGCGTGCTGCGCGACCGCGAGACCCTCGCGCTCGCCGAGGCGAACGTGATCCAGCACCGCGAGGTCGTCGACAAGATCCAGATTGGCGTCGATGCCGGCGGCAACAATGTCGCCGACCTCGACCAGGCCAAGGGCCGCCTCGCGCTGACCGAGGCGCAGCGCGCCCAGCTGGTCGGCCGCCTGCGCGATTCGGAAACCGCCTACCTGGAAGCGGTGGGCGACGCACCGGCCAATGTCTCGCGCCCGGTCATCGCGCTCGACATGATGCCCGGCGACATGGACATGGCGGTGGCGGCGGCGGTCGAGACCAATCCGCAGCTCAACGCCGCGCGCGAGGCGGCGCGCGCCACCGGTTTCGATGCCGAGGCGGCCGAGGCGCCGTTCCAGCCGCGCTTCGCGCTGCAGCTGCAGGGCTCGCGCAACGAGAATGCCGGCGGCTCGCCGGGTCCCAACAACGACGCCTCGGCGCTGGTCGTGATGACCTACAACCTCTATCGCGGCGGCGCCGACACCGCGAAGCTTGGCGCGGCCAAGGCGCGGCGCATGGAAGCGCAGCAGAGGGAATACGAGGCGCGCCGCACGGTCGAGCAGACGACGCGCGTCGCCTGGTCGGCCTACACCGCGGCGAGCGAGCGCGTGCCCCAGTTCGAAGCGCAGGTGAAGCTGACGGATGCGGCGCTGTCCGCTTATTACGAGCAGTTCCAGCTGGGCAAGCGCACGCTGCTCGACGTGCTCAACGGCGAGAACGAGGTCTTCCAGGCGCGATCCGCGCTGGTCGACGCCGAAATCGCGCTGCTGATCGCCCGGCACCAGGTTCTGGCCGCCACGGGCCGCCTCCTCCCCACCTACAAGCTTTCCCCCGCCGACAGCGCCGCCGCCGTCCGCTGACGCGGCGGACGCCCTGCGGCCAGCCCGCCGCGGCCGCCGCCCCCTTGTGTCCTGGCAAGACTTGCGATTAAAAGTCGTTCGCACTAAGATGGCGTCCCGACGGGCATCACCCGCCCGTTCCCGCTCCGGCCAAGGGTTTCCGCGTGTCGCACGACCTGTCCCTCCTCGCCCTGTTCCTCCAG
>CANJEJ010000110.1 GCA_947473325.1 Alphaproteobacteria bacterium
GCATGCACTGATTAAGGAACTCGGCCGCTTCCCGCAGGCCGAAGTCGTGTGGTGTCAGGAAGAACCGCGCAACCAGGGCGCCTGGACCTTCGTGGCGCCACGCATCGAAAGCGTGCTCGGCAAGCTCGAGCGCAAGAAGAAACGCGTGCGTTACGTGGGCCGGCCCGAAAGCGCCTCGACGGCGACGGGACTGCTGCGCACCCATCTCAAGGAACAGGCGGCGCTCGTGCTGGACGCGATCACGGTCGCGGACACCCCCGCCTGAATAACAGACTCGAACGGACAAGGTTGGTCATGGCCACGGAAATCAAGGTTCCCAAGCTCGGTGAGTCGGTGTCGGAGGCCACGGTCGGCCGCTGGCTCAAGAGCGTCGGCGACACGGTGAATGTCGATGACATTCTGGTGGAGCTCGAAACCGACAAGACGAATGTCGAGGTGCCGGCCGCGGTGTCGGGCACCATCACCGAGATCGTGGTGAAGGAAGGAACGACCGTGCCTGTGGGCGCGCTGCTCGGATCGATCGCCGAAGGCAAGGGCGCGCCGAAGGCCGCAGCCCCCGCCACAAAGGCCGCGCCCGCTGCAGCTGTGCCGGCCCAGGTGGCAAAGGCCGCTCCGGCCGCCGCGCCCAAGGGTGATGCGCCGACGTCGCCGGCCGTGCGCCGCATCGCCGCGGAAAGCAACGTGAACCCGGCCAGCGTCGCCGGTTCGGGCAAGGATGGCCGCGTCACCAAGGGCGACATGCTGGCCGCGGTGGCGAAGCCCGCCGCGCCGGCCGTGGCCAAGCCGTCGGGCCCGCGCCCGCGTGCCGACCGCGAAGAACGCGTGCGCATGACGCGCCTGCGCCAGACCATCGCCAACCGGCTGAAGCACGCACAGAACACGGCGGCGATGCTGACGACCTTCAATGAGGTCGACATGAGCGCGCTGATGGCTGCGCGCGACGTCTACAAGGATTCGTTCGAGAAGAAGCACGGCGTGAAGCTCGGCTTCATGTCCTTCTTCGTGAAGGCTTGCATCGTCGCGCTGAAGGAAATGCCGGCAGTCAACGCCGAGATCGACGGCGACGAGATCGTCTACAAGAACTACTACGACATCGGCGTTGCCGTGTCGGCGCCGCAGGGCCTTGTCGTGCCGGTGCTGCGCGGCGCGGACGAGCTGTCCTTTGCCGGGGTGGAAAAGACCATCACCGACCTCGGCAAGCGCGCCCGCGACGGCAAGCTCGCGATGGACGACCTGACCGGCGGCACCTTTACCATCTCGAATGGCGGCGTGTTCGGCTCGATGCTGTCGACGCCGATCCTGAACCCGCCGCAGTCGGCCATCCTGGGCATGCACGCGATCCAGAAGCGCGCGGTCGTCGTCGGCGACGAGATCAAGATACGCCCGATGATGTACCTGGCGCTGTCCTACGACCATCGCCTGATCGACGGGCGCGAGGCGGTCACCTTCCTCGTCCGGGTCAAGCAGTGCATCGAGGATCCGCAGCGCATCCTGCTCGACATGTAACTGGCCGGACTGGCCACGGAGATTTGCGATGAAAGCGAGTGACGTGGTCGGCACCTGGGAACTCGTGTCCTTTGTCCGCCGCGAGGCGGATGGCAACGAAACCTACCCGATGGGCAAGGACGCGGTTGGCCGCCTCACTTACACGCCGACCGGCTTCATGCACGCGATCCTGATGCGGCGCGGGCGCAAGAACTTCTCGACGGCCAACATCTTCGGCGTCGACGACGCCGAACGCTCGGACGCCGGCAACGGCTTCTCGGCCTATTGCGGCCAGTATGAAATCAAGGACGGCACCGTGTACCACCACTGCGAACTCAGCTTCTATCCGAACTGGGAGAATGAGGCGCTGCCCCGGCGGGCGAAGCTCGAGGGCGGCATGCTGCATCTGTCGCCACCGCAGTTGCCGGGCCAGACCACCACCTCGACCCTGAGCTGGCGGCGCACCAAGAACTGAACCCGCGTTGGCGGGCAGGAGTTTCCATGAGCGACATGACCTACGATCTGATTGTCATCGGCGGCGGCCCCGGCGGCTATGTCGCGGCCATCCGCGCGGCGCAACTCGGCATGAAGGTGGCCTGCGTCGAAAGCCGCGGCACCCTGGGGGGCACCTGCCTCAATGTCGGCTGCATTCCCTCCAAGGCGCTGCTGCAGTCGTCGGAGCTGTTCCATGAAACGCAGGCCGGGCTCGCCGTGCATGGCATCAAGACGGGCAAGGTCTCGCTCGACCTGAAGGCGATGATGGACCGCAAGGACGGCGTCGTCGCCGGCCTCACCGGCGGCGTCGCCTTCCTGTTCCGCAAGAACAAGATCGACTATATCGACGGCTTCGGTACCTTTACCTCGGCCACGACCGTTTCGGTCAAGCTCAACAAGGGTGGCACCCAGGTCGCTACGGGCAAGCGCGTGCTGATCGCCACCGGCTCGGAAGTGGCGCCGCTGCCCGGCGTCACCATCGACGAGAAGCAGATCGTGTCATCGACCGGCGCGCTGGCGCTCGAAGCGGTGCCGAAGGAAATGGTCGTCATTGGCGGTGGCTATATCGGGCTCGAGATGGGCTCGGTCTGGGCGCGGCTTGGCGCGAAGGTGACGGTGGTGGAATTCCTCGACCGTGTCACCCCGGGCATGGACGGTGAACTGTCGAAGAACCTGCAGCGCGTGCTGACCAAGCAGGGCATGACCTTCATGATGGGCACCAAGGTGACCGGCGCGAAGACCGCGAAGTCGGGCGTCACCCTGACGCTGGAGCCCGCCAAGGGCGGCGAGGAAAAGCAGATCAAGGCCGACATCGTGCTGGTGTCGATCGGCCGCCGACCCTTCACGGCGGGCCTCGGCCTCGATGTCGCCGGCGTGAAGGCGGATGACAAGGGGCGCATCCCCGTCGATGCCGACTACCAGACCAACGTGCCGGGTGTGTATGCCATCGGCGACGTGATCGCCGGTCCGATGCTCGCGCACAAGGCGTCGGACGATGGGGTGGCGTGTGTCGAGCGCATGATGGGCAAGCACGCCCATGTCGACTACGACAAGGTGCCGGGCGTGGTCTACACCTGGCCGGAAGTCGCCACGGTGGGCAAGACCGAAGAGCAGCTCAAGGCCGACGGCGTCGAGTACAAGGTCGGCAAGTTTCCCTTCATGGCCGTGTCGCGCGCCAAGGTGCAGGGCGACACCGACGGCTTCATCAAGGTGCTGGCCGATGCGAAGACCGACCGCGTGCTCGGCGTCCACATCATCGGGCCGGATGCCGGCACGATGATCGCCGAAGCCGTGCTCTGCCTGGAGTTCGACGGCTCGGCGGAAGACATCGGCGCGATCAGCCATGCCCATCCGACCTTGTCGGAAGGCCTGCGCGAAGCCGCGCTCGCCGTCGCCGGCCACGCGCTGCACATCTAGTTCGTTCTAGCTTCTCGCCCGGGGGTGCGCGTCCTGGTAGACGCTGCGCAGCCGCGCGGCGTCGACCTCGGTGTAGCGCTGCGTCGTCGACAGCGAGGCATGGCCGAGCAGCTCCTGGATCGCACGCAGATCGCCGCCCGCTGACAGAAGATGGGTGGCGAAGCTGTGTCGCAGGGCATGCGGCGTCGCGGTTTCCGGCAGGTTGAGCGCGCGGCGCACCTTGCGCATCTGGCCCTGGACGATGGCGGCCTGCAGCTTCTTGCCGCGGGCGCCGACGAACAGCGGGTCGTCCGGCCCGCCGGCGAATGGGCACAGCCGCACATATTCGGCGACCGCGGCCTGCACGGCGGGCAGCACCGGCACCACGCGCTCCTTGCGGCCCTTGCCAAGCACGCGGAGCGAAGAGCCGGTGGGCGCTTCGGCGCGCGTCAGGTTCAACGCCTCGGAAATGCGCAGGCCGCAACCATAGAGCAGCGTGATGACGGCGGTGTCGCGTGCCGCGATCCAGGGTTCCTCCTGCCAGTTGCCAATATCGGCGAGGACATCACCGGCCTCGCTTTCGCCGAGCGGCTTCGGCAGGGCGTGTGGCCGCTTGGGCGTGCGCACCAGGCCGATCGCCGCATTGCTGACCACGCCGCTGCGGGCGAGGTCGCGGAACAACCCGCGCAGCGCTGACAGTTCGCGGGCGAGCGAGGTGGCCGCCAGTCCGTCTTCCCGGCGCCGGGCGAGATAGCTGCGAAAATCGGCGAGCGTGAGCGCGCCGAGATCGGCGAGCGTCGCCGGCTGGCCGAGATGGTCGCCGAGGAAACCGAAAAAAGCCGAAAGGTCGCGGGCATAGGCTGCGACCGTATGGGCCGAAGCGCGGCGCTGGTGGGCGAGCCGCGCGATATAGGCATGGATGGCGCCGCGAGCGTCCTCGGCCGCGAGGAAGAACACACCATCAATGGGAGCCGCGGGACGTGCTTCGGCCGTCGCCATCAGCGCGGCAGGTCGAGCCAAGCGCGCACGCAGCGCCCCGTCGCCTCGGCCAGGAAGCCGAGCAGTTCCGTACCCTGGCCGGGATAGAAGCGGCGGTCGACGCGGGAGCCGAGCGCGAGCAGACCGGCGGGGCCGTCCTGGCTGACGCGGAGGCGCACCAGCGCTTCGGACCGCACCTGGTCCGACTGCTTGCCGAACAGGCGGGTGTCGCCGCGCACTTCGGCGCGCAGCAGGATGGCGCGGCCCTCGCCCACCATGTCCTCGACCATGCCGGTCGGCAGGATGCGCAGCCCTTTGATGTTGCCGGGGTGCGTCGCCGGATCGGCGGCCTCGAAGCACAGGGTGATGAAGTCGACGTCGAGGGTGCCGATGAAGTCCTGTGTCACGATCTCGAGCAGGTGGTCGAAGGTGCGCGCCTCCAGCATCGCCAGCACGGCGGCGTGGATGCGCTCCTGGCTCGTCATGTTGGTGCGTGTGGCGTCGACCAGGTTGTCCTGGTGGTGGCGCAGCGAATGGACGTCGCGGCGCAGCTTGTCGATCATGAAGCGCTGCATGTCGACGACGTTCTCGCCGCTGCGCTGGGCCGGCGGCACCAGCGATTCGAGCAGGTCTGGCCGTTCGTTCAGGAAATTCGGGTGGCGGCGCAGGAAGGCAGCCACCTGGTCGGCATCCGGCAATCCGTCGGCCGCGGCCGAGTTGCGGGGCGGGACGGGCGGCCGCATGCGTTCAGGCAGCGCCGGGCATCTTCAGCCCGGATTTGCGCCAGTCGGCGAGGAAGGCGTCGAGGCCCTTGTCGGTCAGCGGGTGCTGGGCGAGCTTGCGCAGCACATCCGGCGGCACGGTGACGACATCGGCGCCAATCAGGGCCGATTCCAGCACATGCGTCGCATGCCGGATCGAGGCGACCAGGATCTCGGTCTTCAGGTGCGGGTAGTTGTCATAGATCTGCCGGATGTCGCGGATGAGCTGCATGCCATCCTGGCTGATGTCGTCGAGCCGGCCGACGAAGGGCGAGATGAAGCTGGCGCCCGCCTTGGCGGCGAGCAGCGCCTGGTTGGCCGAGAAGCAGAGCGTGACGTTGACGCCGATGCCGCCATCGCGCAGCGTCTTGCAGGCCTTGAGCCCGTCCCAGGTCAGCGGCACCTTGACCACGACATTGGGAGCGATGGCGGCCAGGATGCGGCCCTCCTTCACCATGCCGGCATGATCGGTCGCCGTCACTTCGGCGCTCACCGGCCCAGGCACGGCGGCGCAGATGTCGCGCACCACGTCGGCGAAGGGGCGGCCAGACTTGGCGACCAGCGATGGATTGGTGGTGACGCCGTCGAGCAGCCCAGTGGCCGCGAGATCGCGGATGTCGTCAATGTTGGCGGTGTCGACAAAGAATTTCATATCGGCGACAGGATCACTACAACACGGCTGCTGCGCTTGAGGCGCGGGGTCGAGGTTGGCAGAGTGTATCGCATGGATTCGGTCCGTACCAGTTCCGCTCCGGCCACTCCGATACCGGCGCGGGTGCGTGTCCTCATCCCGCTGCCGCTGTCGGATGCCTATGACTATGCCGTCCCGGAGGGCATGACGCTCGTCCCGGGCGACATTGTCGTGGTGCCGCTCGGCCCGCGCGAGGTGATCGGCGTGGTGTGGGACGACCCGACCGACCCGGCGATTGCCGCGTCCCGGCTGCGTCCGGTGCTGGAAATCGTCGAGGCGCCGGCGATGACGGCGAGTTTGCGCCGCACCATCGACTGGGTCTCGGCCTACACGCTCGCCCCGCGCGGCAATGTGCTGCGCATGGCGCTGCCGGTGTCCGACGCGCTCGGCCCGCCGCGCACGCGCGTTGTCTTCGCCGCCACCGGCCTGCGCCCGGCGATCTTGACCGACGCACGCCGACGCGTGCTTGCGGTGCTGGAAGATGGTTTCGCCCGCAGCACGACGGAGCTGGCAGAAGAAGCGGGCGTCAGCCCAGGCGTCATCCGCGGCCTTGCCGATGCCGGCGCGCTCGCCGAACAGGCGGCCGTGCGCGACCGGCCTTTCCCCGACCCGGACCCCGACGCAGACGCGCCCGTGCTGTCGCCGGCGCAAAAGGCTGCCGCCGACGACCTGGTGGCACGCGTGGCATCCGACAGCTTTTCCGCCGTGCTGCTCGAAGGCGTGACGGGATCGGGCAAGACCGAGGTCTATTTCGAGGCCATCGCCACGGCCTTGCGCGCCGGCCGGTCGGCGCTCGTGTTGCTGCCGGAGATCGCGCTGACGGCGCAATGGCTCGACCGTTTCGAGGCGCGCTTCGGCGTGCGCCCCGCGCCCTGGCATTCCGAACTGCCGTCACGCGAACGCCGCCGCGTCTGGCGCATGGTGGCTGAAGGCAAGGCGCCCGTGGTTGTGGGCGCGCGCTCGGCGCTGTTCCTGCCTTTCGTGCAGCTTGGCGTCCTCGTCGTCGACGAGGAGCATGACCCGTCCTTCAAGCAGGAAGAAGGCGTCATCTACAACGCGCGCGACATGGCAGTGGTGCGCGCCCGCGCCTCGGCCTGCCCGGTCATTCTGTCGACCGCGACGCCGTCGCTCGAGACGCTCGCCAATGTCGAGTCCGGGCGCTACGGCCATGTCGTGCTGCCCGATCGCCATGGCGTTGCCGAGATGCCGACGGTCCAGGCCATCGACCTGCGCCACGACACGCCGCCGCGCGGCCGCTGGCTGTCGCCGCTGCTTGAAGCCTCGTTGCGCGACACGGTGGAAAATGGCGAACAGGCGCTGCTGTTCCTAAATCGCCGCGGCTATGCGCCGCTGACGCTTTGCCGCACCTGCGGCCATCGCCTGCAATGCCCGCACTGCACCGCCTGGCTGGTGGAACATCGCCACAGCGCCCGGCTGCAATGCCACCACTGCGGCTTCAGCGGGCCGCGGCCGGAAAAATGTCCGTCCTGCGAGGACAGCAACAGTTTCGTCGCCTGCGGCCCGGGCGTGGAGCGGCTAGCGGAAGAGCTGGCGACCATCCTGCCCGATGCACGCGTCGCCGTGATGGCAAGCGACACGCTGACCGGCCCGGCTTCGGTCGCCGAGCTCGTGCGCCAGGTGACGGACCATGAGATCGACATCCTGATCGGCACCCAGGTGGTGGCCAAGGGTCATCACTTTCCCATGCTGACGCTGGTGGGCGTGGTCGATGCCGATCTTGGCCTGGCGGGCGGCGACCTGCGCGCGGCGGAACGGACTTATCAATTGCTGGCCCAGGTCTCGGGCCGCGCCGGCCGGGCGGAGCGCGCCGGCCGCGTGTTGCTGCAGACCTATATGCCCGAGCATCCGGTGATCCATGCGCTGGCCTCGGGCGACCGTGCCGGCTTCATGGCGCAGGAAAAGGGTGCGCGGCTGGAACATGGCATGCCGCCCTATGGCCGCCTTGTCGCCCTGATCGTGTCGAGCACCGACATGGCGGCGGCGGACCGCTATGCCCAGGCTCTGGCGCGTCAGGCGCCACGCCAGACTGGCATCAATGTGCTGGGTCCCGCACCAGCGCCGCTCGCCCTGCTGCGCGGCCGCCATCGGCGGCGGCTGCTGCTGAAGGCGGGACGTGACCTGCCGGTGCAGGCCATCGTGCGCGACTGGGTCGCCCGGGTGCCGGCGCCCGGCACGGTTCGCCTGCAGATCGATATCGATCCGTACTCGTTCTTCTGAATTGTTTCGGTCAGGCCGAGCGGCGATAGGCGCGGAAGGCCTGCGTGGCGAAGAAGCCGGTCGCTATGACGACGGCGGCGAGCAGGGCGCAATTGACCCACACCGTGGTCCAGTCATTGCCGGCCACGGCGGCGCGGGCGGCGGTAACGGCCCAGTTCACCGGATTGACGGTCGAGATCGCGCGCACCCAGTCGGGCATCAGCGCCGCCGACATGAACGATGCCGACAGGAAGCTGAGCGGCAGGCCGAAGAAGTTGACGATGGCGATCAGCGTTTCCTCGCGCCGCGTCATCAGGGCGATGCCGCTCGACAGTGCGGCGAAAGCCGCGCCCAGCAGCATCGCCGGTATCAGCGTCGTCAGCGCGCCCAGGATGCCGCTCGCAAAATGCGCGCCCAGCGCAAGGCCCAGCGCCAGGATGATGAGCGACTGGATGCCGATGGTGAAGGACGCATGCAGCACGCGTGCGGCAATCAGGGCGCCGCGCCGCACCGGCGTCGCCAGCATGCGATCGACCACGCCTTCCTGCAGGTCGTTGATCAGGCCCATGCCCGACCAGGCGGCGCCGAACAGGGCATTCATCACCACGACGCCCGGCGTCAGAAACTCGATATAGGTGGTCGTCTCGAAGCCGGGAATGTCGACGACGCGGCGGAACAGCTGGCCAAACAGGCCGAGCCAGATGATCGGCTGCACCAGGGTGATGGCGATCCAGATCGGGAGCCGCAGCGTCGCCAGCAGGTGGCGCTGGAACAGGTGCCAGGAATCGGCGACGAAGCTCATCGGCGGCCTCCGCGCTTTCCGCCGGAGACGGCTTCGGCATCGAAGCGGTGACCGGTGTGATGGAGATAGACATCATCCAGCGTCGTGCGCGCCACGGTCAGGCTCGTCACCGCCACGCCGTTCTGCGCCAGCGTGGCGACCAGCGTCGGACTGACGCTAGGCGCGTGCTCCACGCGCACGGTGATCGCACGGTCTTCGGGCTCGGCCGCGGTCACGCCGGGGATGCCGCGCAGCAGCGGCAGGGCGCGTTCCACGTCGCTGGTCTCAAGGACGACGCGGTCGCCGCCGATAGTGCGCTTCAGGTCTTCCGGCCTGCCTTCGGCCACCACCCTGCCGTGATCGACGATGGCGAGGCGGTCGCACATCGCGTCGGCTTCTTCCAGGTAGTGCGTGGTGAGCAGCACGCTGAGGCCGCGCTCTTCGCGCAGCCGTCGCAGGTCGCGCCACAGTGCGGCGCGGGTTTCCGGGTCGAGGCCGGTGGTCGGTTCGTCGAGGAAGAGCAGCGACGGCGAATGGACCAGGCCCATGGCGATGTCGAGGCGGCGCTTCATGCCGCCGGAATAGGTATTCACCAGCCGGTTCGCCGCCTCGGTCAGGTTGACCCAGGCGAGCAGTTCGTCGACGCGCGCGTCGATCTTCTCCGCCGGCACGCGCTGCAGCTGTGCCTGCAGCACCAGGTTCTCGCGCCCCTTGGCCCAGCGGTCGACGCCCGAGGCTTGCGCGACATAGCCGATGGTGCGCCGCACCGCCTGCGGATCCGTCATCACGTCATGGCCGGCGATGCGGGCGCTACCGCCGTCAGGCTGGGTCAGCGTGGCGAGAATGCGGACCGTGGTGCTCTTGCCGGCGCCGTTGGGGCCGAGCAGGCCGAAGATTTCGCCGGGCGCGACCTGGAAGGACACCCCGGCAAGCGCCTGCACCCCGTTGCGATAGGTCTTGGTGAGCTGGTCGGCAATCAGGGCAGGCATGGGTGGGGTGGGGGTGGACATGGGGAAAACTTCTGCGGTCGGCCGGAGAAAATGCGGGTCCGAAGAAGCGGGACCGTATTGCGCCCATTTATCTTAGTCAATAAGATAATTTTATGACAGAGATGGATCCCAACCTTCCCTACGCCGCGCTGATGCGGGCCATGCGCCTGTCGGGTGCCCAGGGCGGCCTGCTCACCCAGGCCGTGGCGGCCCGGATCGGACTGCATCCGACCGACCTCGAATGCCTCGATGTCATCAATTTGAACGGCGCGGCCACGGCGGGCGAACTTGCCCGCGCCTCGGGCCTGACCACCGGGGCGATCACCGGCGTGATCGACCGGCTGGAACGTGCCGGCTATGTCGCCCGGGAACGCGACCCGGCCGACCGGCGACGGGTCATCGTGCGGTCCCATGCTGCCGCCAGCCAGCGCGTCGGGCCTTTCTATGCCGGGCTTGCCCAGCGCATGGCGGCGCTCTGCGCCGGTTATGACGCGGCGTCACTCGATCTGCTGCTCGGCTTCTTCACCCGGGCGACGGAAATTCTGCGCGACGAGACCGAACGGCTGCGCGATGCGCCGCCACCCAACAATCCACAGGCGCGCGTCGAATAGCCCGGTTTTCCGGCCTTTTGTCGCGACGGAGTCGGTTGCAACCCCTATACTCGTGTGCTAGGTAACGCGCGGCCAAAAAGGCGGGGACGCGAAGCCGCTCTCGCCCGTCAATTTGTCCAATCCTTTCAAGGGCTTGGGCATTCCCATCCAGGATAGTCAAGGCGCGCGCACAGTGGCGACAGACACGACCATCGTTTCGGGGATTTCGGGCCGCTACGCGACCGCGCTGTTCGAGCTCGCGCGCGATGCGAAGGCGCTCGACACCGTTGCCGCCGACCTCGGCAGCCTGACCAAGGCGATGGACGAAAGCGCCGACCTTACCCGTGTGGTCAGGAGCCCGGTGATCAGCCGCGCCGACCAGGGCAAGGCCATGGCCGCGATCCTCGACAAGATGGGCGCCCACGCGCTCACCCGGCAGTTCATCGGCCTCGCGGCCCAGAACCGCCGCCTCTTTGTCCTGCCCGACATGATTCGCGACTTCACCCGTCTTCTCGCCCAGCACAGCGGCGAAGTGTCGGGCGAGGTTGTTTCCGCGCAAGCGCTGTCGGACAAGCAGCTCACCGACCTCAAGGCCCAGCTCAAGAAGGCTGTCGGCAGTGAGGTCCGTCTCAACACCCGCGTCGATCCCAGTCTGCTGGGTGGCATGACCGTCAAGGTCGGCTCCCGCATGGTGGACGGCTCGCTGCGGACCAAACTTCAGAACTTGAAGATCGCCATGAAAGGTGCCGCCTGATGGATATCCGGGCCGCTGAGATCTCTGCCATTCTCAAGCAGCAAATCGCCAACTTCGGTACCGAAGCCGAAGTCTCCGAAGTCGGCCAGGTGCTGTCCGTCGGTGACGGCATCGCCCGCGTCTACGGTCTGGACAAGGTCCAGGCCGGCGAGATGGTCGAATTCCCGGGTGGCGTGCGCGGCATGGCGCTGAACCTCGAAACCGACAATGTCGGCGTCGTGA
>CANJEJ010000111.1 GCA_947473325.1 Alphaproteobacteria bacterium
ACAGCGCCTTCCGCGTGCTCGACGACCTGCTCGCCACACTGAAGTAAGGAGACCCGCCATGAGCAAGAGCACGAAAGACATGTTGTTCATCAGCCACGGCGACGGCTCCTTCCTGTTTCGCCGCCGCTTCAAGGTGCCACGCACCCTGCTGTGGTCGGTGTGGACCGAGCCGGAGCATCTCAAGCACTGGTGGGGGCCGAAGGGCATGGACATCACCCATGCCGATGTGCAGCTGAAGCCCGGCGGCCATTTCCACTACAACATGGTCTCGCCCGGCAACGAGATGTGGGGGCTGTTCCGCTATCGCGAGATCGTCGCGCCGGAACGGCTGGTGCTGGTCAGCGGCTTCGCCGACCCCAAGGGCAATCCCGCGCCCGTCCCCTTCCCCGGCTGGCCGAGCGAGATGCTGAACACGATGACGCTGGTGGAGGAAGACGGCGGCACGACGCTGTTCAACCATGTCGTCGCCATCAACTGCAGCGACGCGGAGAAGGCGATGTTCGTCGAGAACCATCGCAGCATGGAAGGCGGCTATGGCGGCACGATGGAAAAGCTCGACGCCTATCTTGCCACGGTGACGCCATGATCACCGATTCGCGCCAGGCCGAGGCGATGTTCGACCGGCTGGGCGAACTGCTCGCCACCCTCGTCCCCACCCGCACCGCCGTGCCGAAGCCCGCCTTCGGCTGGGCCGCGCTGTGCAGCCGCAATCCCGGTTAGTCCGATTCCCGCCTGAGGTTCCGCCATGTCCGATCTCGATCTCGTCCTCACCCGCGTCATCGGCGCGCCGCGCGAGCTCGTGTGGGCGGCGTGGACCACGCCCGAACACCTGAAGCACTGGTGGGGGCCGCATGGCCTGACCACGCCGGTGATCGAGATGGACCTGCGGCCGGGCGGCATCTTCCGCACCGTGATGCGCGATCCCGCCGGCAATGAATATCCGACCAACGGCACCTTCGCCGAGATCGCGAAGCCGGAAAAACTCGTCTTCGACAACGACTTTCCCGACGGGCCGGACGGCAAGCCGGGCACCGCGCGCTGCGCCGTGCGCTTCGATGCGATGGGCGCGAAACACACGCGCATGACAGTGCGCTGGACGCACACGTCGCAGGCGCAGAAGGAGATGCACCTCGCCATGGGCTTCCACGGCGGCTGGGGCGAGACGGTCGACCGTCTGGTGCTGCATGTCGCGCCACAACCCGGCGGCCCGAAGAAAGTTACCCTCACCCGCCGCCTCGATGCGCCGCGCGCGCTGGTGTGGCAGGCCTGGACCGACCCGAAGATGATGACGCAATGGTGGGGGCCGAAGCATTTCACCGCGCCGCATGTCGCCATCGACCTGCGGCCAGGCGGCGCGGTGAACCTCGACATGCAGGGACCGGACGGCACGATCTATCCGTGCCAGGGCCTGTTCCGCGCGGTGGTGCCGACCGAGAAGCTGGTGTTCTGGGCCTGGGTGCCCGACGCCGAGGGCCGCGCCTTCCTCGACGACGTCACGACCGTGACCTTCACCGAGCAGAACGGCAAGACGCTGGTGACGGTGGACGCCACCGTGCTGCAGGCGATGCCGGAAGCGGCCGCGTCTCTGAGCGGCATGGAGGAAGGCTGGGCGCAAAGCCTGGAGAAGCTCGCGCCGGTGGTGGAGAATCCGGGCGCCAGACCTGCGCAATGAAACGTTCAGACCATGCCGCCGTCCTGAACGAATGCAACGCGGAGACCCGGTTTTCTTTGCAGAAATGACACATGAATTTGTCGCCGCCGCAGCCGTGACAGTGCAAATCGGGCAGCGTATGGTGCGCGGCCCTGAACAAGGCCAGGCGCGCCGGCCGGCCATGCTGAAATGATTCCGTCATGAGTCCCTTCGCCCGCAACGCCATCGTCCTCGGCCTGCTCGCCGCCGTGGGGCCCTTTGCCATCGACATGTATCTGCCGGCCCTGCCGGCGATCCGCGACAGCCTGGGCACCACGACCGGCGCCACGCAAATGACGCTGATGGCGTTCTTCATCGCCTTCGGCCTGTGCCAGCTTGTCTACGGGCCGATTGCTGACATGTCGGGGCGCAAGCTGCCGCTGTATGTCGGGCTGGGTCTGTTCCTGCTCGGCTCGATCGGCTGCGCCCTGTCGCCCAGCGTCGAATGGCTGATCGGCTGGCGTGTCGTTCAGGGCATCGGCGCTGCGTCGGTGATGGTGGTGCCCCGCGCTATCGTGCGCGACCTTTATACCGGCGTCGAGGCGACGAAGATGATGGGCCTCGTGATGCTGGTCCTGAGCGTGTCGCCGATCCTCGCGCCCTTCATCGGCAGCCAGATCATCATCCCGTTCGGCTGGCGTGCGGTCTTCGTCGCCGTGTCGGTCATCGCCGCCCTGGCGATCCTGCTGCTGTTCTGGTTCCTGCCGGAAACGCACCCGCCCGCCGCGCGCATTCGCGTGAGCGTCAGCGCCCTTGGCCGCGGCATGGCTGGCCTGCTGCGCCACCGCCAGTTCCTGGGCCTCACCTTCGTCGGCGGCTTCGGCATGGCGAGCTTCTTTGCCTTTCTCGCCAACTCGCCCTTCGTCTACATGACGCATTACGGGCTGAGCGAGGAGCAGTACGGCATTGCCTTCGGCGTGAATGCCATCAGCTTTATCGGCGCCTCGCAGCTCGCCTCGCGCCTGGGCGCGCGCTTCGGCATGACCCGGATGGTGATGACGGCGATCGCGTTCTATGCCGCGAGCGCCGTGGCGATGTTCGTGGTCTTCGCCGCCGGCGTCGACAGCCTGACGGTGCTGATGGTGATGATGTTCCTCACCAACGCCTGGCTCGGCCTGGTGATTCCCACCAGCATGGTGCTGGCGCTGGAGGAACACGGGCCCGTCGCTGGTATTGCCTCGGCGCTGGGCGGCACACTGCAGATGCTGCTGGGCGGCATCGTGATGGCCATCGCCAGCCTGTTCGGCCAGGCGTCGGCCCTGCCGATGGTCAGCGCGATCGCGGCCTGCGCCGTGCTGGCCTTCGCGCTCAGCCAGCTCACGCTGCGCGTGCCACGGGCGCTGGCCCAGCCCGCCGAGTAGAACGCGAGGGGCTGTGGCGGCGTTGAACCCGCTGGCACGGGCGGCGGCACGGGCGCAGAGTGGTTCCCGGCCGCCGGCCGGTATTCTGTCCCAATTCCCACCACCCAGCGCGGAGTGCACGCATGTATAGCGGCGGCTTCTCGAAACCGCGGCTTGACCGCCTGCACGGCATGATGGCCCGGCATGTGGCCAATGGCAGCGTGCCCGGCATCGTCATGCTGGTGTCGCGCCACGGCGAAACCCATGTCGGCGCGCATGGCTCGCTCACCGCCGGCGGGCCGATGCCGATGCGGCGCGATTCGATCTTCCGCATCGCCTCGGCCACCAAGCCGATGACGGCCGCCGTCGCCATGATGCTGGTGGAGGACGGCAAGCTGCGGCTCGACGATCCGGTCGATCCCTTCCTGCCCGAACTGGCGAATCGCAAGGTGCTGAAAAGCCTTTCCAGCCCGGTGACCGAAACGGTGCCGGCGAGCCGGCCGATCACCCTGCGTGACCTGCTGACGCTGCGCATGGGCCAGGGCGCCGTCATGGTGTGGCCACTGCAATATCCGATCCAGCAGGCCCAGGCCGACGCGGGCATCGCCCCCAGCCCCGACATCTGGCAGGGCACGCCCGACGACTACATGAAGCGGCTGGGCGGCCTGCCGCTCATCCACCAGCCCGGCGAAGGCTGGCTCTATCATACCGGCCTCGACGTGACGGGTGTGCTGCTGGAACGCGCGAGCGGCAAGGCCTTCGCCGCGCTGATGCACGAGCGCCTGTTTGCGCCGCTCGGCATGAAGGACACCGCCTTCTTCGTGCCGCCCGACAAGATCGACCGCCTGGTCACCTTCTATCGCGGCGGGGCCGACGGCAAGCTGGTGGTGCATGACGAATCGCGCGGCGGCCGCTGGTCGAAGCCGCCGCAGTTCTCCTCGGGTGGCGGCGGCCTGGTGTCGACGGTGGACGACGGACTCGCCTTTGGCCGCCTGCTGCTGGCCAAGGGCAAGCATGGCAACGAGCGCCTGCTGTCGCGCGCCAGCATCGACCTGATGACCACCGACCACGTCACAGCAAGGCAGAAGGCGGACTGGCCCTTCTATCCCGGCTTCTGGGACAGCTGGGGCTGGGGGCTGGGCTGCGCCGTGGTGACGGCGCGCAGCGACCTGGCGATGACGCCGGGCCGCTTCGGCTGGGACGGCGGCTATGGCACCTCGCTCTATGTCGATCCGACGGAAGATCTGGTCGGCGTCCTGTTCACCCAGAGGATGATGGACTCGCCCGCCGCGCCGCCCGTGTACCAGGATTTCTGGACCGGGACGTACCAGGCGCTGGGGGATTGAGTGTGTGGCCCATGCTTCGAGACGCGGGCTGCAGCCCGCTCCTCAGCATGAGGTTTCAACAAACCAGACCTCACCCTGAGGAGGCGCGCAGCGCCGTCTCGAAGGGTGCGCTGCCTCACCCATCCGTGACGCCGGGGCGTCATCGAAGTGCGTTAGCTGAACATCGGATCTGAAAGGGAGAGTACCCATGTCTTATGTCGATGGATTCCTGCTGCCGGTGCCGACCAAGAACCTTGCCGCCTACAAGAAGATGGCGAGGGTTGCCGGCAAGGTGTGGAAGGATCACGGCGCGCTGCACTATTACGAATGCGCGGCCGATGACCTGAAGAATGCGATGGGCATCACCTTCGACGGTGTGCTGAAGCCGAAGAAGGGCGAAACGGTGATCTTCTCCTTCATCGTCTACAAGACCAAGGCCGACCGGAAGCGCGTGATGAAGGCCGTGATGGCGGACAAGCGCCTGAAGGGCGATATGAACAACATGCCCTTCGACTTCAAGCGGATGGCCTATGGCGGCTTCAAGACGCTGGTCGAATCGCATCAGTAGCACGAGCCGCTTATGCGCAGACTGATCGTCTCCACCTTCGTCTCGCTCGACGGCGTCATGCAGGCGCCGAGCGGACCTGCGGAAGATCCAACCGGGGGCTTCACGCTGGGCGGCTGGACGTTCCCCTACTGGGACGAGCAGTCGGGCGCGGCCATCGCGCGCACCGGCCTCGACAGCCGGGGTCGTGACCTGCTTCTCGGCCGCAAGACGTATGAGATTTTCGCGGCGCACTGGCCGCACCAGCCGGCCGGCGATCCCGTCGCGCAATCACTTAACGGCACGAAGAAACATGTCGCCACGCGAACGCTGACGTCCCTGGCCTGGAACAATTCCAGCCGACTCGACGGCGACGCCGGCACGGCGGTCGCCGCGCTGAAGAAGACCGCGGGTCCCGACCTCCAGGTGATCGGCAGCGGCGCGCTGATCCAGACCCTGTTGAAGGCGGCGCTGGTCGACGAATTCAACCTGCTGGTCTTTCCCGTCGTGCTCGGCCGCGGCAAGCGCCTGTTCGAAACGGGCGCGCCGTCGCAGGCGCTGCGCCTGATCCGGTCCGAAAGCTTCGCTACCGGCATGATCCTCAGCACCTATGAGCCGGCGGGCGCGGTCCGCACCGGTTCCTTCGTGCCGGACAACCCGGGCGCGGACGAAATGGCACGGCGGGAGAAGATGAAGCGGGAGGGCTAGCCTTCTGATTCGTCATGGTTCG
This sequence comes from Alphaproteobacteria bacterium, assembly GCA_947473325.1. Classification (GTDB taxonomy): domain Bacteria; phylum Pseudomonadota; class Alphaproteobacteria; order SHVP01; family SHVP01; genus CANJEJ01. The sequence goes on from CANJEJ010000111.1 coordinate 5,630, forward strand.
GGTTGGCCCGCCCAAACGGTCGGACCACCACCGGCGAGCGCTGATCCGGGCAACAAATGCGTGAGGGCGGCGCCCCGTCTGCCCCCGGCCTTGATTTTCTCTCCCATCTTGGCCCACATACGCCCGGTCTTATGGGGTTAAAGGGAAGCCGACATGTTTGAATGGATGTCCGATCCGCAGATCTGGGCGAGCCTGCTGACGCTGACCGCGCTCGAGATCGTTCTCGGCATCGACAACATCCTGTTCATCTCCATCGTGGCGGCCCGGCTGCCGGCCCACCAGCAGCTGCGGGCGCGCCAGATCGGCCTCGGCCTTGCCCTCATCATGCGCATCGCGCTGCTGTCGATGCTGACCTGGATCATCGGGCTGAAGGAGCCGGTGGTCACGGTCTGGAGCTTCGCCTTGTCCTGGCGCGACCTCATCCTGTTCGGCGGCGGGTTGTTCCTGCTCGCCAAGGCGACGCTGGAAATCCACCACACGGTCGAGGGCGCCGAGGGCCATGGCCCGAACGTCAAGACGGCCGCCTTCGGCGCCGTCGTCGGCCAGATCATCCTGCTCGACATCGTCTTCTCGCTCGATTCGATCATCACCGCCGTCGGCATGACCGACGTGCTCGGCGTGATGATCGCCGCGGTCGTCATCTCCATCGGCGTCATGCTGGCGGTGGCCGGGCCGGTCAGCGCCTTCGTGCAGCGTCACCCGACCGTCAAGATGCTGGCGCTCAGCTTCCTGCTGCTGATCGGCATGTCGCTGGTGGCCGAGGGCCTGCACTTCCACCTGCCGCGCGAATACCTCTACTTCGCCATCGCCTTCTCGGTGCTGGTCGAGCTGCTCAACCTGCTCGTCCGGCGCAAGGCGTCGAAGAGGGACACGATCCCGCCGGCGGCAGGCACCCGGCCGGGCTCGCCCGCCGGGCACTGACAGACGGCGGCGCCGCGCGGACAATTGCGCGCGGCGCCGCCGACCGCTAGCGTCAACGGCTCCACCGCGGAGCCCGCCCATGTCGCAGCGCATCAGCCGCCATTTTGTCCGCGTCCGCGATCGCGAGGTGCACTACCGGCGCGTCGGTGAAGGGCCGCCGCTGGTGGTTTTCCATGTCAGCCCGCAGACCTCGGCCTTCGTGGTGCCGCATTTCCTGCCGATCGCCGACCGCTTCACGATCATCGGTCTCGATTCGCCGGGCTTCGGCGGGTCGGACCCCTTGCCCATGCCGTTTCCCACCGCCGCCGACTATGGCGATGCCGCGCTCGAGGCGATGGACGCGCTGGGCGTCGGCCGCGCCGCCGTCTATGGCGCCCACACCGGCGCGCATATCGCGCTCGAACTCGCCAACCGCCACCCGGCGCGCTGCGCCCTGCTGGTGCTGGATGGCCTTTCCATCAACACAGCGGCCGAGGCGCGCGAGCGGCTGGAACGCTATGCGCCCTCCTTCATCCCCCGGGAAGACGGCAGCCACCTCGCCTGGGCCTGGCAGCATTCGCGCGACCAGACGCTGTTCGCGCCCTGGTATCTCGCCGACCAGGCACACCGCCTTGATTCCGGTGTGCATGACAGCGAGAAGATCCACGACATCGTGCTGTCGAAGATGGCGGCGACGAACTACTCGGTCGGCTATCGCGCCGCCTTCAGCCATGAGCCGCGGCGCGCGGTGACGGAAATCACCGTCCCGGCCATCCTGCTCGCCCGCGAGGGCGACTGGCGCGCCGAACTCGCGCGCAAGCTCGAAGGCCTGCCCGGCTGCGTCAGCTTCCTCGACGTGACCACCGCCAACGAGGTGGCAAAGATCGGCACCGCGATGGCTGGGATGACGGCCGACCCGATCGTGCCGCCGCCGCCGCCGGTGACGGCGCGCCCGGCGCTCTACCGGTCATACCGCCAGCGTGGCGAGGGCCAGCGGCTGGTCCGCCGCGGCGGCGCCGCCGAGGGCCTGCCGCTTGTCCTGCTGCACGATGCGATGGGCGGCTCGCGCCTGCTCGATGCCCGCATGCGCCTGCTTGGCGTGCGGCGGCCGGTGATCGCCATCGACATCGCCGGCAATGCCGACTCCGATCCCCTGCCCGCCCCCGATCCCGGCATCGCGGCCTTTGCCGCCGACATGCTGCGCACGCTCGACAGCGAGGGCATGACCCGCTTCGACCTCTATGGCGAAGGCCTCGGCGCGGTGCTGGCGCTCGCCATCGCGCGGGACGCGCCGACGCGGGTGCGCAAACTGGTGCTCGACCGCCCGGTCCTTGCCACGGACGACGAGCGCGCAGACCTGCTCGCCAACTTTGCGCCCGCGATGCCGGCGCGCTGGGACGGCACGCATCTGATCACCGCCTGGCACATGCTGCGCGACGGCGCGATGTTCTGGCCGTGGTACCGCCGCACCCGGGCCGGCGTGCGCTGGACCGAGCCGGAGATCGAGCCGGTGGCGCTGCAGTTGCGCCTGATCGAATGGCTGAAGGGCAAGGAGACTTATGCCGCCTTTGCCAGGGCCGCCCTGGCGGCGCCGGCGCCTCCCCTGCTGCTGGCAGCGCACCCTGCCCTCGTGCTGACAGGCACGGACGCGATCATGGCCGCCTATGGCCAGCGCGCCGCCGCGGCCTTGCCGCAGGCGCAGCTCGCGGTCAGCCGGGCGGCGGGCGACACGGTGGCGATCGGCACCTTCCTCGATCACCATCCGTAACAACCCGCACAAATAAAAGACTTGATCACGGCGCCGTGACTCGCAGGATGTGACCGCGCCAACCATGTCCCGCCAGTAGCATCTGTTCAAACCCGTGTCCCGTTATCAGAACCGCATCGCCGTGCTGGCCACCATGCACGCGAAGGAACAGGCCATCGCGCCGCCGCTGCGCGCGATCGGCCTGAGCCTTGTCGTGCCGCCGGCGCTCGACACCGACACGCTTGGCACCTTTTCCGGCGAGGTGGAGCGGCCGGGCAGTCCGTTCGAGGTGGTGCTGCGCAAGGCACGGCTGGGCATGGCGCAGGCGAACATGGTGCTTGGCCTGGCCAGCGAGGGCAGCTTTCGCACCAACGCCTGGGTCGAGATCCACACAGGCGGCGGCCACGAGATCCTCGCCTTCGTCGATGCCGAGCGGAACCTCGAGATCATCGAGGAGCTGCGCGATGTGCCGACCAACTTCGCCAACCGCCAGGCCAGCCCGCGCGACGACCTCAGCACCTTCCTCGAGCGCGTCGGCTTTCCCGACCATGCGCTGATCGTCAGCCCGGGCAGCGTGGCGAGCGCCTTCCGCACCCGGCGCATCCAGCCCGGCGAGGTGACCAAGGGCATCCGCGACATCGCCGCGCTGCGCGACGCGGTGGCACGTGCCGCCGCCGCCTCGACCGACGGCTTTGCCCATGTAGAGACCGACATGCGCGCCCACCTCAACCCCACCCGCATGCGCGCCATCGCGCAACTGGCGGAGAAGCTGGCGGAGCGGTTAAGGCGAGAGGGGTAGTCCCTTCTTGTTCCCTCCCCCCAGGTGGGGGAGGGGAAAAAGATCGCCTCAGCTCTCCGCGTTGAGGTCCTGCAGGCTGCGAATCCAGTCGCGGCGGGCGTTCATCACCGCGAAGAGGGCGGTGGGCTCGGCGGTGGGGATGAATTCGCGGATGTGGAAGACGAAGCCGCCGATCACCGAGATCGAACGCAGCTCCACCGACAACCTGTTGCCGCCATCCTTGCGCAGGATGAGGAGATGCGTGCCGGTTTCGTCGACGGGCAGCGTGGCGGCCGGTTCGTCGCCGGCGGCGCGCATGGCGACGTTGAGCAGCGCGATGCGCGTCTCGAGCCACTCCTTGCTCTTCAGCTCAGGCGCCGAGGGCAGCGGCGCATAGCGGCGGTCGGCCTCGGCCGGCGTGCCGAACAGGCCGACATGGCCATAGGCCTGGGGCCGCGCGGCGGCATCGCCGCGCAGGCGCTCGCGCTCGGCACAGGGCAGGAACAACAGCGCGAGGCGGCGCGCGCCGGTGGACGACTGCGCCCCCGTGCGCAGCCGCGCTTCCGCCGGGGCATCGCCATCGGCACGGCAGGTGCCGGGCGGCAGGGTGAAGCGCACATCGGTGCCGTCGGCGCTGTAGACGACGGGATCGTCGGCGCGCGCGGGCGACAGCGCCAGCAGAACGGCGGCGAGGACGAGGAGCAGCGGGCGGATCATGGCCGCAGGATAGCGGGCGGCGGGCAGCCCGTCCTCACCCTTGTACCGCCGGTGCGGAACCCCGCACCGCCCCATCCGTTGATGCCCGAGAACACCATCACCCCGGAGGGGATCATGCGCGGACTGCTTCTTTGGCTCATCGGCATTCCTCTGCCGATCATCATTTTGCTCTATTTGTTCAACGTGCTGTAGCCACGCGCTGTATCAGCGGTTGGCCTCATGCAGGGTCGGGGCCACCGCGCGCTGCTGGCCCCATCAGCAGGACAAACGCCACGACGCGCAAGCCGGAAGGCACAACCAAAAGCTTAGCGCGAAGCATCGCAACCCCCGTTCGGGAAGAGCACGGTGGCTATCGGCAGGTTGAAAAGTCCCCTACGCCGCCTTCACCCGCTCCAGCGCCGCCGCCAGCTTGTCCTTCGTCGCGACGAAGTCGGCGCGGCGGGTGCGGTTTTCTTCCACCACGTCTTCCGGCGCGCGGGCGACGAATTTCTCGTCGGCGAGGCGCTTGTCGATCTTGTCGATCTCGGCGTCGGCCTTCTGGATTTCCTTTTCGAGGCGGGCGCGTTCGGCGGCGAGGTCGATGACGCCGCCGAGCGGCAGCACCAGCGTCGCCTCGTCCAGCACCATCTGCAGCGCGCCGCGCGTGGCTTCGCCGCCGAGGTCAATCGTCTCGAGCCGGGCGAGGCGCAGGATGAGGTCCTGGTGTGCGATAACGCGGCGCGTGGTTTCCTGGCTGGCGCCTCGAATCATCAGCGGCATCTTGGCCGCGGCCGGCACGTTCATCTCGCTGCGCACGGCGCGCACCATCGAGACGAGGCGGATCACCCAGTCCATCTCGTCCGCCGCAGCCGGATCGATGTTGAGCGCGGCCGCAGCGGGCCAGGGTTGCGACAGCAACATTTGTTGTTTCGGCACCGGCGAGGCCTCGGTCAGCCGTTCCCACAGCTCATCGGAAATGAAGGGCATGAAGGGGTGCAGCAGGTGCACGATCTGGCCCAGCACCCAGGCCGCGGTGGCGCGGGTTTCTTCCTTCGCCAGTTCGTCGCTGCCCATGAATATCGGCTTGGCGAATTCCAGGTACCAGTCGCAATAGACGTTCCAGGCGAACTGGTAGATGCCGTCCGCCGCCTCGTTGAAGCGATAGGCCTGGATGCCTTCGGTGACGCGTGCCGCGGCCTTGCCCACCTCGCCCACAATCCATTTGTTGATGGTGTGGCGCACGGCGTTGGGTTTGAAACTGGCCTGCAGCAGGCAGACATTCATCTCGGCGAAGCGCGCGGCGTTCCACAGCTTGGTGGCGAAGTTGCGATAGCCTTCGACGCGCGTCTTGGCCATCTTCACGTCGCGGCCCTGCGCCGCCATGGCGGCGAGCGTGAAGCGCAGCGCGTCGGCGCCATATTCGCGGATGAGTTCGAGGGGATCGATGATGTTCCCCTTCGACTTCGACATCTTCTGGCCCTTCTCGTCGCGGACCAGCGCGTGGACATAGACGGTGCGGAACGGCACCTCGCCCATGAAATGGATGCCCATCATCATCATGCGGGCGACCCAGAAGAAGATGATGTCGAA